>JAUNTK010000003.1:0-25066 GCA_030538735.1 Pseudomonadota bacterium | reverse complement strand
CCGCCGTCGCGCCATCACCCACGTTACGCACTTGGATGCTGTAGTTGGCGGTGCCGCCCACGGTGAATACCGGCGTATCGCTGGCCTTGGTCACGCGCAGATCGGGGAACAACTGCTGCACCTCCGTCGGCACCTGACAGGCGTTCTGGCTGATCGCCGGATCGCATACAGGCAGACCTTCCGGGTTCTCATTGAAGTCACGCTCTTCGCCATCGCTCGGCAGCTGGCCGTCACCTTCACCACCACCACGCACGATCACCGCATTGCGCACGGTCGTGCCGCTGGCCGGGGCGGCGTCAATCCGCACCGGCACCGTGATCGTGCCGGGATGGGTCGCCCCCGCCGCCAACAGCGTACTGCTGCTGCAGACGAATTGGCCCTGACCGGCCGCGCCACTGCAGGTCCAGCCATCACCGCTCGGGGTCCCGGTCAGCACCACGCCCTCCGGCAGGCGATCCGTGACGCGGTACTCGCCCGCCGTCGCGCCATCACCCACGTTACGCACTTGGATGCTGTAGTTGGCGGTGCCACCCACCGTGAACACCGGCGTATCGCTGGCCTTGGTCACGCGCAGATCGGGCAGCGGGGCAGCATCCCCCACAACTGGGGTCGATACCCGGCACGCATTCTGGGTGATCGCCGGGTCGCACACGGGCAACTGTTGCGGATTTTCATTGAATGCCCGTTCTTCATCATCGCTTGGCAAGAACTCATCGTTCTCGCGATCACCACGCACGATTACGGCGTTATGCACCGGGCCGCCATTGGCAGGTGCCGCGATGATGCGCACCGGCACATCAATCACCCCCGGATGCACCCCGTTGGCAGGCAAGTCTCGTGTGCTGCTACAGCTGAAGCTGTCTGCGCCGGCCGCGCCATTGCACGCCCAATCAGTACCGCTGGGCGTCGCCTCCAACACCACACCCTCGGGCAAGCGGTCACGCACCACGTATTCGCCCGTCAGCAGGCTGTTGCCGCTATTGCGTCCCCTGATCAGGTAATTCGCTGTCTCACCTACTCGGAACACATCGGTGGTGGTGGATTTGCTCACCACAACATTGCGCGTTGGCGGATCCGGTTGATTGGGGTCTTGCCATGGCACCTCGGCAAACAGGTTGTTGTCGGATGCACTGCCCGGCGTGGTCAGATCAATGGTGCCGATCACGCTGGGCACCACGTCACGGCCCGTGGCCGTACCACCGGCCGTGCCGGGGATGGTCAAGCCATTGCGGGTATCCGCCGGCTGATTGGGCTGGGTCAGCGTGTACACACCGGGGCGCAGGCCATCAAAGGAGAAGTTGCCGTCGGCATCGGTCAGCACGGTGCGGGTCACCGGGTTGCCCAGATCATCGGTACCGGTCAACACGATGCGCTGGTCAGGGATGCCCGTATCGTTCGGCAAATCCTGAATACCATCGTCATTGAAATCGTAGAACACACGCCCCGACACCGACACCGGTATGGTTTCGCCGAAGTTGAACAAGGTGCCGTTGCCGGCCGTCAGCGAGATGCCACTGATCCGGTCGGTATCGGCTGCATCGCCGGCCGTGCCGGTGGCCGCGGCGCAGCCCGGGCCACAGGCGACACCATTGATCAGGCCCGGGGCAACGGCACTGGGCAGATTCAGGTAGCCGCTGGGCAAGGGCTGACGCAGGGCGTATGTCGCGCCCGGGTCAAGGCCATCGAAGGAATAATATCCATCGGCATCGGTAACGGTCGCGCGGTCGAACACATAGGCGCCGGCCGCCGCATCCCAGCGCAGCAATTCGACGCGGGCACCGGGGATCGGTGTATCAGCACTGGCCGGGTCATAGACATCGTTGCGGGCGCGGTCGGCAAACACATAGCCGGACAGGCTGCGCGCAAGGCTGGTATCGATTTCCGGGAAATCAAACTGCACGCCATTGGCCCCGGGTGCCACAACCACGCCGCCAATCACGCTGGTGGCTGCGGTGTTGCTGACCTGGTAGCCGCCCGCCGCCGGGGTGACACCCACGCTGGTGTCATTGCGGTTGGTGCGCGGCGTGTTGGGCTGCGGCAGGCCGTTGTCAAAGCCAGCCGGCTGGGTCTGGGTGATGGTGTAGCCATTGGCATCCGAAGGCGGCAGGCCAGTGAACTGGTAGTCACCCGCTGCATCGGTGGTGGTGGTCATGTTGACCGGGTTGCCGTTGGCATCGGTGCCGGTCAGGGTGATGGTCACCCCGGCGATGCCACGGTCTTCGGCCGGGCCGGTGCCGTCCTGATCACCATTATCGTTGCGATCGACAAAGACCCGGCCGCCGAGACTGGCACCGGTATTTATCTGTACCGGGGATTGGCCGGTGTTGTTGTTTGGATTGTCATCGCTTGAGGTGGGGTTGCCACTGGCATCGCGGCCGGGCTGTACCTCGGCCTGATTGATGCGATCCGTCAGATACGGGGCCGAGGGCGAGCCGTCATACACCCCGGGGTGGGCGATGGCCCACAAGGTCACGGTCACCGTATTGCCCGCGCCCGCCGGGAAATCCCCGCCCAGATCACAGGTAATCTGCTGCTGGTCGGTCGGCTGGCCCACACTGGCCGGGCCGGCCGAGATGTAACAGACGTTGTCGGTTCCGGCCGGCGGCACCGAGGCCGAGACACTGAGCGGGGCAGACAAGCTGGCGTTACCTGCCGCCACCGCCACCGGCACACTAATGCCGGTATAGAGCCAATCCAGGCCGGTGGGCAAGGTATCGACCAGGCGCATCTTGTCAACCTGACCCGGGCCATTGTTGCGCAGCACCATGTCGTAACGGATCCGCTGACCGACGCCGACCGGGCTTGGGGTAGCCGTGGTCTTGGATACCAGCTCCAGATCGGCCGCCACGAAGATGACGTCATTGACTGCGGCGATGTTGTTGCCCGCCAGCGCCGGATCCGGGCTGCAGCTGCCCGAGCTTTCGTAGACCGCACTTTCATCGGCACAGACATAGGCGCGGTTACCGAACAAAACCGCCCCGCTGGCATTGCCGGTCAAGGTCAACTCCAGTTCAAAGTTCACCTCCTGACGCGCATCCAGCCAGTTGTTGGCCGCACCCGGATCAAGCTGACAGACGATATTGGTGTTGGCCCCACCCGGCTGGCTGCACGTCACCTGGCGCGGCACCAAGGCAAACCCGGGCGCGGCAGGCGTACCGTTGATATTGAGCGGTACGCTGTCGAGGGCGATGGTGAAACCGGCGGGGATCGGGTCGAGCACATCGGTCATCACGATCCCTTCGGCGCGCGAAGGGCCTTCATTGCGGATGTTGAAGCGATAACGCAGGCGATCACCGAAGCGGAACGCCGTCTGCCCAGCCGGGTACACCGCCTCCTTGCCTTGCTGCAAATCGATTTCGGGCACGGTTACGTCAAAGGTGGCGCTGTGCTGGTTATTGGAAACGGCAGCCACATCGTTGCAAGCAGTAGAGACCTGGATCGGCGCGGTACTGGTTTCGACCCGGTACTCGCAGTGAGCCGGATCCACTTCAACCGAGGCCGTATTGACAACCCCGCTATACACGACAGCGCCCGGCGCGCCACCAAATCCGGCAGGCTTCTTGATCCGGGCACTGATGGTCACGGTATGCGTTGCATAGCGCGGTACTACCTGCAGGTTAAGGCACTCGATCCGGGTCCGGTTGCCGGCAACCGTCGCGCTCTGGCAAGACAGCACCGCCGGATTGGATGGGGTGATGGCGACCACCTCATAAGCCGGATCGGCAAGGCTGGGCGTACCGGTGAACAACTCATCGATGATGGTGAATGAACCAACAGGTGCATCACCCTGCCCAAGGTTTTGCGCAGTGACGGTGAAATCGACGATCTCCCCCACGGCCGGCCGTGCCGGGCTGACGGTTTTGCTGGTAACTGCCATGTCCAGACGCGATGCCACGTCTACTGCGGCGGCATCGCTGATGATGCCGGAGAGGATGGTATTGGGTGACGTCAGCGTTGCCGTATTGGTCAGCATGTCGATGACCACCGGGCGCTGCACGCTGAAGGTCACCACAATGGTTTCGCCGGGATCGACGTTGGTGAAGTTGCAATTCAACGCACCGCCCACCCCTGCAATCAACTGTGCCGGGCAGCCCGACGGCGCCGGGATCGGGTTGTTGGCACGCTGGTATTGAACGGGAATCGTCGGCGTGACAAAGCCTGACGCCGGTGCACCAGGGCTGGTCACGCTCATCCGGCCCGGGATCGTATCGGTCAGGCGCAGCGTGGCAATCCGCTGCTGCGCGGGGTTGACGGCCACACTCGGGGTGGTAATGGTGATGCGCCACTGGAAGTTGTTGTTGTCACCGGCAAGTATCGGCGCATCGGCCACCGCGTCATGCCAAGTGGCACCGCCATCGACCGATGACTCCTTGACGATCCTGACCTCGGCGCTGCCAGCCGTGATCGGCGTACCGATCAAGCCAGTCCCGGCCACGATGCAGTCATTGGCGGTATTGGGGTCGCTCGGCTGCGGGCCGTCGCTTGCAGCCAAGCCCAGCACTGTCAGTGCCGTGGCACCCGTACATGCCTCATTGCTCAGCGTGACTGTCGCCCCGCCCAGCGCGCCAATCGTGGTCCTGAATTGCACTGGGGTGCTGATGCCTCGGGCCAACTCGCCCGAACCGGTGGTATGGCAGTCGATTCGCGTACTGCGCGCGGCATCGCCATTCGGCCTCGGCACATTTGGGGTTGCCGTACACGTCCAGCCCGCAGTCACAGTGGTGACCACGTTGCCGTCAATTTCTTCCGGCCGCACGAAGTCCACCACACGCAGCGGCTGCGCCGAGGTATAGGTCGCCACATCGGCGCTGCTGCTGGCATCGTTGAATACGTTGACCGTCGTGGTAATCACCGTTCCCGCCGGATGGGCACCGCTTCCCGGCGACTTGCTCTTGGTGGCGCGCAAATCGGCAAACGGCGCGGTCACCTGATAGGGCAATTCAATGCCATCGTTGGCCGGGTTGACATCGGTGGTACCTACCGGCGGCGCAACCACCACCGGGAAGTTGCCGATCTCCGGGTTGGCCGGCATGGTCAGCGGCAATACAAATGGCCGATCACTGCCCGCGGCTACAACAGCCGTCGTACAGGTGATCACGGTGCCGTTGTAGGTGTTACCCCCCACTTGCAACGAGCCCGGGGCGCTGCTGCAGCCCGCCGGCAAAGTCCCGATCCCGAAGCCCGCAGGGATCACCGTCGATACCGTGCCGCCATCGGTGGCCTGTGGGCCATTGTTGCGATACCTCACCGTAAGCGAAGCACTGCTGCCGACGCTTTGGTTGACCGGAAAGGTGCCGCGCGCCTCGATATCGGTGCCGGGTATGGCGGTGTAATCCACCCGGCTGATGTTGTTGCCGGTATCGCGATCGATGTAATTGTTGTTGCCCGAGGCAATCGTCGCCACATTGGAAAAACTGCCGCTGGTGCCCTGGGTGCCGGTGACCGTGATCCGGCTGGCATTGATCTGGGCCACGGTGAGCGGGCCGGTGTAGGTACAGGTCAGCACGCGGCTGGTGTTGGCATTGGCGACGCTATTGCAGGCCGGCGTCAGCCCACTGAAGGAATGCGCCGTCAAGTTGAAATCGGTGGCAGTGCCCGGCAGGTTGTCGGTGACCACCAACGATGCGCCTGCCGGCAGATCATTGCCGCCGACGGCGATGGAGGGCGCCAGCTCAAATACGACCTGGCTGCCGGCCGCCACGACCCCCGCAGGAGAAACGCGCGTCTTGCCGATGCTGTAATCACCACTATTGCGCACATTGGACGAGCTGGTCGCCGATGCCGGCGGTATCCCGTTGCCAGTAGCGGTGATATTGAACCCGCCAACCTGGGTACCGACCAGCTGGAACTCGGTAAAGCCACCGGCATTGGCCGGGCCATCGGCCACGCTGCAGGTCAGCGTGCGTGGGCCGGGGGCGTAACTGCAGCCCGCCGACAATGACGCGGTGACGATATCCACATCGGTCGGAACCTGCACCGTGAAGAAATCGCCGCTGCCAGCGCTGGGCCGGGTCCAGTTCACCCGCACCGTGGTCTGGATGCCAATGCCGATTTCGCTGGGCATCACCACGCTGATCGGGGCGACCGCAGCCCATGAAGCACCGGCCTGCAGCAGCAAGGCCAGCACCGGCAACGCGGCGGCGCGCTTGATCCAGGTTGGCACGCGGTGCCTGTTCACTTCCGATGTCTGCAGCCAGTCCCCAGCCGTGGCCAACACCTTGTTGATCCAATGCTTCACCTTGCTGCTCCTGCTTTTAGCCCCATTCATGCAATTAACAGTAAATACATCTACGTCAACACCATCTTCACAATCTTGTACGTGAATGGCGCAACCCCGCCCGGTGGAGCCGGTCAGCATCCGCTGGCGCAAGCCCGATGACGCGCCCGGAACGGCCCATGCGCGGGGCAGCTCACAACGCTCTGTCGCGCGTATAATTACCGCAATCCCATCACAACCGATGGCCGCCTGTGCGGCCTGTTCGCATGTCCATTCAAAATCTTCGCAATATCGCCATCGTCGCCCACGTTGACCACGGCAAGACCACCCTCGTCGATCAATTGCTCAAGCAATCCGACACCTTCGACGAGCGCACCGTGCTGGCCGAGCGCGTCATGGACAGTGGCGACATCGAAAAAGAACGCGGCATCACCATCCTGGCCAAGAACACCGCGATCAAGTGGAAATCGCCCGAAGGCGAGGAGTTCCGCATCAATATCGTCGATACCCCGGGCCACGCCGATTTTGGTGGCGAGGTCGAGCGCGTGCTGTCGATGGTCGATTCGGTGCTGATTCTGGTCGATGCGATGGATGGCCCGATGCCGCAGACCCGCTTCGTCACCCAAAAAGCCTTCGATATGGGCTTCAAGCCGATTGTCGTCATCAACAAGGTGGATCGCCCCGGCGCGCGCCCGGCATGGGTGCTTGATCAAACCTTCGACCTGTTCGACCGCCTCGGTGCGACTGACGAGCAGCTCGATTTCCCGGTGGTGTATGCCTCGGGCTTGAACGGCTATGCCGGCATGGATGAATCGGTGCGCGAAGGCGATATGACGCCGTTGTTCCAAGCCATCATCAACCATGTGCCGGTGCCGCCAGTGAGCGAGGAAGGCCCGTTCCAGATGCGCGTCACCAGCCTTGATTACAACAACTACGTGGGCGTGATTGGCGTCGGCCGCATCCAGCGCGGCAAGGTCAAGACCAACCAGCAGGTGACGGTGATCGGTGTGGATGGCAAGACCCGCAACGGCAAGGTGCTGCAGGTGCTGGGCTTCATGGGCCTTGACCGCATCGAGGTGGCGGAAGCGCAGGCCGGCGACATCATCGCCTTCTCGGGCATCGAAGGTTTGGGCATCTCCGAAACCCTGTGCGACCCGAGCGCGGTCGAGCAACTGGAAGTGCTGTCGGTCGATGAGCCGACCATCTCGATGACCTTCCAGGTCAACGATTCGCCGTTTGCCGGCGTCAAGGACCGCTCCGGCGGCAAGTTCCTCACCAGCCGCCAGTTGCGCGACCGCCTGACCCGCGAAACCGCGCATAACGTCGCGCTGAAGGTGGAAGACACCGGCGATGCCGACAAGTTCAAGGTCTCGGGCCGTGGCGAGCTGCATCTGTCGATCCTGATCGAAACCATGCGCCGCGAAGGCTATGAGCTGGCCGTCTCGCGCCCGGAAGTCATCATGCGTCAGGTGGATGGCGTCTGGCAGGAGCCTTACGAGCAACTGGTGGTCGATGTCGAAGAGCAGTATCAGGGCGGCGTGATGGGCCGCCTCGGCGAGCGCAAAGCGCTGCTGCAAAACATGGAGCCCGATGGCAAAGGCCGGGTGCGCATGGAGTTCATCATCCCGGCGCGCGGCCTGATCGGCTTCCAGACCGAATTCAAGACGCTCACCTCCGGCAGCGGCTTGTTGTTCCACGTCTTCGACCATTACGGCCCGAAGGCCGATGGCGCGATTGGCCAACGTCAGAACGGCGTGCTTATCTCCAACGGCACCGGGCCGTCACCGGCCTATGCGCAGATCGCGATGCAAGAGCGCGGCCGCTTGTTTATCGAGCCGGGCGAAGAAATCTACGAAGGCCAGATCGTCGGCATCAATGCCAAGGACAACGACCTCACCGTCAATGCCCTGCGCGGCAAGCAGCTGACCAACTTCCGCGCCTCCGGCACCGACAAGGACGAGGGCCTGATCCCGGCGATCAAGTTCTCGCTGGAGCAGGCGCTGGAATTCATCGATGACGATGAACTGGTGGAAGTGACCCCGAAGCAGATCCGCCTGCGCAAGAAGCACCGCACCGAGAACGATCGCAAGCGCGCCAGCCGCGGCTGAACACGCCCAGGCAGACATGGCCAGCACAGCGACGCAACAGGGCGGACTGCGCGCCATCGCCCTGTTCGAGGCGGCCAAGGGCGTGCTCGCCCTGCTGGCCGCCGCTGGCCTGCATCTGATCGGGCCGGCGCGGCTGCGCCATGCGATTGATCCGATCGCCCATGCCCTGCGGCTGCCGCCGGAAGCCGGTGCCAGCGGCTGGTTGGCGCGCGCGCTCAGCCCCGAATCACTGCATCTGGCCACCGTGCTGGCCGTGGTCTATGCCTTGCTGCGCCTGACCGAAGCATGGGGCCTGTGGCGCGACCGGGCTTGGGCGGTGTGGTTTGGCACGCTCAGTTGCGCGGCCTATATCCCGTTCGAGGCCACCGCCCTGCTGCGCCATCCGCACTGGCTGACCGCCATCGTGCTGCTGATCAACCTGCTGGTGGTCTGGGTGCTGGGCCGCAACTTGTGGCGGCGGCGCGAGGCGCTGCGCGATTGAGCACAGCGCGCCGGAGCGGCATGCGCATGCGGCCCACGCCGTGAAAGCCACAGCCGCATCGGGATTGGCCATCACCCAATCCACGACATGGCACGCCTGATATTGCACGACGGCGAACGCCGCCCCCGCTACACTGCGCCGGTATCAGGGGAACCCTCATTCCATGTCGCCAGCCACTGTCATCATCGCCGTGATGTCCGCGCATCTGCTGTGCTTTGGCATCCTGATCTTCGCGATGGCCCGGCGTCTGCCGCAGGTCAACGGGCTGGATGAAATCGGTTGGTGCGCGACCCTGCTGGGTCTGTCCTACATCCTTCAGTTGATTGGCGACAGTCTTGATCTTGGCATCGCCAGCATCACCGACCATACATTGGCAACGATGGGCGTGGTGTTGTTTCTGGTCAGCCTGCGCCGCTTTTTTGGTGCACCAAGAACCCGCACCTCAATGCTGCTCGGGGGCGCCCTCGTCTACACCCTGATTCAACTGGCGGCACATGCCAGCGGATTTCCCGGTGGCCGCAACGCCCTGCTCTCGGCGACTGCCGCGGTGCTTTTTGCGCTGATCTGCCTCAAGGCGCTACAGGCAGCGCGGGGCGATGGCTACGAGTTGCGCATCCTGCTGCGGCTGCTGGCCGCCGCATGTGGCGGATTCGCACTACTGCATGTACTCAAGCTGGGCTACATCATGCGTGATGGCCAGGCCGCGCTTGCCCTGACACGCTGGCACCAGCTGTTGTTCTACGCCTATATGTCGGTGATGGCCGTCATGCTCATGCCGATGGTGATCTGGATGATCTTCTATCGCTTGACCAGCGAGTTGCAGGCCATGGTGGTGCACGACCCACTCACCGGCACGCTCAACCGGCGCGGCATGCTGGAAAGACTGGGCAATCACCTTGCAACACGCGGCACACGCGGCGCGACCTTGCTGTTGCTGGATCTGGATCACTTCAAGCGCATCAATGACAGCCATGGGCATTTGATCGGCGACGAAGTGCTGCGCCATGTGGCGCATCAGCTCACCACCGGCATCCGCGAGGGCGATTTCGTGGCACGCACCGGCGGCGAAGAGTTCATCGTCGGCTGCCTGGATGCCACGCCACAACAGGCCGCGAGCCTGGCCGAGCGTCTGCGTCAGCGCGTGGCCGATATCCGTATCCCGCTGCCCGAGGGCACCCCTTTGCACCTGACGATCAGCATCGGCGTCTCCCTGCCATTGCATGACATCCGTGAGCTTGACCGAGCACAGCAAGAAGCGGACACCGCGCTGTACGCAGGCAAACAGGCCGGCCGCAACCGCGTTGTCGTCGCCAAGACAGTGGCTGGCTGACGCGCCTGTGCGCTGAGCGTGCCCGTCAAAGCCAGCTCACTGCGCCGCCAAAAACCCCGCCACCCATCCCGCCACTTGCTCCGGCATTTCCATGTGCAGGTGATGGGTGCCGGGCATCACAAACAACTCGCCATCGCGCAGTTCGGCGGCATAACGGCGGCGGGTTTCATCCGCCAGGTAGGGCTGCGCAGGTTCGGCAAACACCACGCGGGTCGGGCATTGGATGCCGGCAATCAAGTTTTCCACTTGGGCATCGACCGGGCGCAAGAACGTTGGCACTGTCAGGCGTTGGTCGCTCGACCAGACCCGGCCGCCGGCGACCTCACGCATCCCGCGCTCGACGATCAAACGCGCCACCGGCTCGCTCATCTGGTTGGCGCGCATGCGGGCGTGGATGGCCGGCGCGATGTCCTCGAATACGCGCAGCGGTTTGACTGTCAAGGCGCGGCTGGCCGCGACCGATTCGCGCAGGCGCTCGGCCGTGTGTTCGGCGCGGTCGGACAGGCCGCCAAGGGCTTCGATGCACACCAGCCTCTCGACCCGATCCGGCGCGGCGGCGGCCACCAAGCTACTGATGCCGGCCCCCATCGAATGGCCAAGCAAGCGAAATTGCTGCCAGCCCAGCGCATCGGCGACATCCAGCACATGGTGCACGGCCAGCTCGAAGGTATAGGCGGCACCTGCGGGCAAATGCACGCTGCGGCCGTGGCCGGGCAGGTCGATCGCCACCAGTTCGATTTCATCCAGATGCCGGGCCAGCGGCACGAAGCTGGCGGCGTTATCCAACCAGCCATGCAGGGCAAGCACGCGCGGTTTGCCGGGGCTGCCACCGCGCAGCGCGGCGATCCGGCCCAGCGGGATATCAATCTGGGTGTCGTGCAGGGTCAGGCTCACGCGCGGGCTTCCGTGGCATGGATCAGCCGCACCAGCGCATCGGCATGAGCGGGCGAATCGTTGAGGCAGGGGATGTAGCGCAGCTGACCGCCGCCGTTGGCGCGGAAGGCGTCGGCGTTTTGCATCGCGATTTCTTCCAGCGTTTCCAGGCAATCCACTGCGAAGCCGGGGCAGACCACATCCAATTTCTGCACACCCTCGCGGCCCAGTTGCTCAAGGGTGGCCAGCGTGTACGGCTGCAGCCAACGCTCTTTGCCAAAGCGCGATTGATAGGTCAGTACGATGTCGTGGCGGGCGATGCCAAGCGCCTCGGCAATCGCGGCGGTGCCGGCCTCGCAATGATCCGCATACGGGTCGCCGCCCTTGACCAACCGCTCCGGGATGCCGTGAAAGGAGAGCACCAACCGCTCGCCGCGGCCATGCGCGGCCCAGTGTGCGCGGATCGAATCCGCCACCGCCGCCACCCAACCGGGGTCAACGTGGTAATCGCGGATCAGGCGGATATCGGCATCGGCCAACTGCCGCTGCATCCACGCCACCACATCCTCGACCGAGGCAGTGGTGGTGGTCGAATACTGCGGGTACAGCGGCAGCACGGTGATCTCACCAATGCCTTCACCGTGCAATTGCGCGATGGCCGCCGATAACGCCGGTGCGCCGTAGCGCATCGCCGGTAGCACCCGCCAACCCGCCATCCGCGTTTGCATCGCCTCGGCCAAACGGCGCGTGTAAAGCAGCAACGGGGATACACCATCGATCCAGATTTCGGCGTATTTTTCGGCCACCACCGGGCTGCGGCGCGGCAGGATCAGCCAATCCAGCATCGGCTTCCACAGCCAATGCGGGATTTGCACCACGCGCTTGTCGGTGAGGAATTCGCGCAAATAAACACGCACGGCTTCCGCGGTCGGGGCCGAGGGCGTGCCAAGGTTGACGATGACTAGGCCGCGTGTGGCGGCAGCGGGCGATGAGGCTGGCATGGGCGGCAAGGATACCGTTGGTAGCCGCACGACGCGCCATGATTCATCTCATGGCCGGGAAACCGCACCGGCCTGCCGCTATGCTGCAAGCATTAACCTGCTTCGGATACCGCCATGCGCCGCCTCACTGCCCTCGCCCTAGCCACCAGCCTGTTGCTCGCCACACCGGCCTTTGCCGGCGAGGCAGAGGACAGCCGCGCCAGCGAGGCGGTGCGGGTATTGAACGAAAACCTGGCGATCCCGGAATCGGCGATCCCGGACAAATTGTTCGATGAGGCGCGCGGGATCGTCGTGGTGCCGGATACGATCAAGGCCGGTTTGATTCTGGGCGGCCGGCGCGGCCACGGCCTGATGGCAGTGAAAACGGCTGACGGCAGTTGGTCGAACCCGGTGTTCGTCAGGTTGACCGGCGGCAGCGTCGGCTTTCAGGCCGGCGTGCAATCGGCCGATGTCATCATGGTGATCCGCAATGATCGCGGCGTGCAGAACATCGTCAACGGCAAGTTCACCCTGGGTGCCGATGCCGCCGCGGCCGCCGGCCCGGTAGGCCGCAATGCCGCCGCCTCGACCGATGGCCAATTCAAGGCCGAGATCTGGTCGTGGTCACGCGCACGCGGCCTGTTTGCCGGGGTGGCGCTGGATGGCGCGGTGCTCAGCATCGATAACCAAGCCAATCAAGCGGTGTACGGCAAGGGGGCGACGCCGCGCATGATCTTTGAAAACCGCGCACCGCAATCGGCCAGCCATGCCGTTATCGCGCTGCGTGACACGCTGGAAGAAGCCAGCGCCACTGCCCGCTCGCGCCGCCATGAGCCGGAGGAAAAACCGCTCTATGCGCCGGTCGCCCAGCCGCAAGGCAGCACGCCCGCCGCGCCGCCGGCCACCCCGGCGCAACCGGCCCAACCGGCCCAACACGGCGAAGTCAAAACCACGCCGCTGCCGCCCGCCGACGGCGGCTGAATCACCGCCGTATCCGCGCAACGGCGCTGCGTTATCCTGTGCATTCCCGTTTTCTGATGGATGGCCGCCATGATCGGCATGAAAGAACTGCTAATTCTGCTGGTGATCGTCGTTCTGGTCTTTGGCACCAAGCGCCTGACCAGTGGCCTGAAGGATCTCGGCAAGGGCGTGCGCGATTTCAAGAAAGGCATGAATGAGCCGGAAGAACCCGGCCGCCTTGGTGCCGACAACAACACCGATGCCAAAACCGAATCACGCCGCGAAGACAGCGTGCCGCCACGCGATTCTTGATCCGGCTGCCGGCTGACCGCCGATGTTTGAAATCAGCTTCCCCGAACTTGTCATCCTGGGCGTGATCGCGCTTTTGGTGCTTGGCCCGGATCGCCTGCCGAAGGCGGCGCGCTTTGCCGGGCTGTGGGTGCGGCGCGCCCGGGCGCAGTGGCATTCGGTGAAAACCGAGCTGGAACGCGAAATGGCCGACGACGAATTGCGCCACAATCTGGAAGCCACGCGCAAGGCGCTGGCCGAGGCGGAATCGCAATTGCACGCGCAGGTGCAAGACCTGCAAGCCACGGTGGAACACGCCACGCCAGCGCACGCCGACGACCACAACGCAGGCCGCCTCACCGATCACGCTGGCAGCCAAGCCGCCGAGCAAACCGCACGCCCGCCCGCAAACCCAACCGACGAAGCCAGCCGCAACCACGAGGCCCAGCCATGAGCGAGGGCGGGCAGGATCCCGGCGCCGGTTGGCTCAGTCATCTGGTCGAGCTACGTGCGCGGCTGATGAAAGTGATGATTACCGTGCTCGTGCTGTTTGTCGGCCTGGCGATCTTCAGCAACCAGCTCTACGGCTGGCTGGCCGCGCCGATGGTCGCCGCCTTGCCAAGCGGCAGCCAGTTGATCGCGACCAACCCGCTGACCTCGTTCTCCACCCCGCTGCGGCTGGCGCTGTATGTCGCCATGCTGCTGGCCGCGCCGATGTTTTTGTATCAGGCGTGGGCCTTTATCGCGCCGGGCCTGTACCGGCACGAAAAACGCCTGGCGGCGCCGCTGCTGGTGTCATCGATGCTGCTGTTTTACCTCGGCTGCGCGTTCGCCTATTTCGTGCTGCTGCCGGCGATGTTCAAATTTCTCGCCTTCAGCCGCCCGGAAATAGTGATGATGATGCCCGACATCGCCAGCTATCTGGATCTGGTCGCGGTGATATCGCTGGCCACCGGGCTGGCCTTCGAGGTCCCGGTGGCGATCAGCATCTGCGTGCTGCTTGGGTGGGTCACACCGGCGCAACTGCGCGACGTGCGCGGCTATGCGCTGATCGCGATTGCCGTCATCGCCATGATCATCACCCCGGGCGATGGCGTGTCGATGATATTGATGATGATCCCGATGTACCTGCTGTACGAAATCGGCATCATTGCCGCTGCCGTGCTTGCGCCCAAATCGCCCGATGCGCCCGCCAATTCCGCCCGCTGACCCAGCCGCCGATCTGACGAGCGCCGGCGTGTGGCCGCGCACCGTGGCATGGCAGGTCGATGCGTTGATCATCGGTTTGCCGGTGCTGCTGCTGACCAATCTCTCCGGCGGCAAACGCTGGACGGCACTGGCGCAGGCGTGGCAGACACTCGGCACGCGCACTGGTGAGGCCATGCTGCACGCGCTTGAATCCGGCCATGATCCGCTGGCCATGATGGCAAGCCTGATCGCGCCAGTGCGCCCGGTGCTGGGTGCACTCATCCACGCCCTGCATCAGGCGCTATGGCCGCCGTTACTGCTGTTTGCATTGATCGCGGCATTGTATTGGCCGCTGCAGGAAAGCTCCAACGCGCGGGCCACGCTTGGCAAGCGCCTCATCGGCTTGCAGGTCGGCGATGCGGCAGGCGGCCGGCTTGGCTTGGCGCAGGCTGGCAAACGCCATCTGGCCGGCATCGCATCGTGGGCCACGCTCAATTTTGGCCATGCGATGGCGGCCCTGCCCGGCCATGCCGCCCTGCATGACCGGCTGGCCGATACGCGGGTGTTCTGGCGGCGCGATGCGGCGCGCAGGGTGCCGTTCTGGGGCTGGTTGTTGATCGTCACGGCGGTGTTGCTGCCGCTGGTTTTTGCCTGGCTTGCCGCCAGCAATCTATCGCGTGCAATGGAGGCGGCGATCGGCGTTTGATCGCCAGGGCCAAAGCCCGTTCACGACCTCGCCGCAAGGTGCGCGGGTTGGGGCTGGCGCTTACAGCGTGATGCTGTGCCCGCCCGATGCTGGCCGTGCACCGTCATCGGCAAACGTATCGCGCCAGATCAGGTAGCCGCCGCCGCAGATCACCACCAATACCGCCGCAATCAGTGCGAAGGTCAGGATCAGGCCGACCAGAAACGCCAGCGGCATGAACAGCTTGCCCAATATCAGCAGCACCACGCTGACAAACACGCTCAACACCATCACCACGATCATCAGCGCGGCAAAAAACAAGCCCGCCGCCAGCAGATTGGGCGCGATATTGCGCAGCGCAGCGGTTGCCGCCGATTTCACCGCATCAAGAAAACGGCTGCCCGACAGCATCACCAGCGCCACGCCAAGCAACATCAAGGTGGTGGTGAAGTAATTGAAGGCGATCTGCCAGAAAAACAGCAGGGCCGGATGTGCCGGCGTTGGCAGCGGCACCACCTCTTGCTGCTGGATCATCGCGTTGACCGCCTCGTTGTAGGCGCTCATGTAATCCTCGCCGGCCAGTTGCCGGGTGATGATCATGCCCAGCGCCATCAGCAGGATTTGCAGGCTGCCAAACGCTGCCAGCTTGCCGGCGCGGCCAGCCTTGAATGGTTCGAACAGATCACTGGCGCGTACCGGGCGGCCCGCCTCGGCCTCGCGAATCACATGCATCAGGCCGCCGACCAACACCGGCACCAGCAGAAATACGCCCACCACCGTCATCAGGGTGATCACCAGCATCGGCGTGGTGGCTTGGCCGCCACCCACCATCCCGGCGAGCACGCCACCGATCACCACCAGCATGTACAGGCTGCCGACCAACAACAGCGCCGCGCCAAAGATCGCGCGCGGATTGCGCACGCCAAGATTGATGGCTTCGACAAACCAGCGCCAAGCCTGCGCCGGCGGCAGCGGACGGATCTGCATGGGTATCCCGGGATAGAAGTAGGGTGAGCCGCGCCAGCCTAACGATGGCGGTGTGAAGCGCGGCGCACGAATTGTCGCAAAATCCCGCGTGCCTCGGGTGATGAGCGCACCGCGGCGTGCATGCCGATCGGGTTGAACCCCTCGTGGCGTAGGTTGGGCGCACGCGCGGCTATATAGCCCTGCATATGGCGGGCGGAAAACTCAGGGTGAAATTGCACGCCCCAAGCCTGATCGCCCAAGCGGAAGGCGGCGCACGCATCCAGATCGGTTTCGGCCAAGACCACCGCGCCCGCAGGCGGCCGCAGCACGGTTTGCAGATGGGTGGCTTGGGCGCGGAATGCGTCTGGCTTGCCGGCAAACAAGGGGTCGGCGGCGGCGCTTGCATTGAGGCGCACCTCGACCGTGCCCATCTCGCGGCCACGCGGGTTATCGCCCACCTCGCCACCCAGCGCATGCGCCAGCAATTGGTGTCCATAGCAAATGCCGAATACCGGCACCTCAGCATCCACCGCCGCCTGCAACCACTGGGCGGCGCGCTCGCTCCAATCCAGCCGGTCACTGACCATCGCGCCCGAGCCGGTGATCAGGATGCCGGCATGACCACGCGGCTTGGGCAAGGGCTGGCCGGCCTCGACATCCACCACACGTGCTTGTTCGCGCCCCAGCCCGGCAGCCACGCGAATCCAGTGCGGGAAGCCGCCATGACGGCGCATCGGCGCGACGGGTTTACCGGTTTCGAGAATCAGGAAAGGTAGCGACATCGGATGCAAGGCTAGAAGGAATGCGCATTTATACTAATTGATCCGTTTCATCCCAGATCACCCATGTCCGCCGACCGCGTATCCATCACCTTCCAACAACTGATCCAGCGCCTCAACGAGTTCTGGGCTGCCGAGGGTTGCGTGCTGATCCAGCCGCTTGATCTGGAGGTCGGTGCTGGCACCTTCCACCCGGCCACGTTCTTGCGCGCGCTGGGCCCGGAATCGTGGAACGCCGCCTATGTGCAGCCCAGCCGCCGTCCCACCGATGGCCGCTACGGTGAAAACCCCAACCGCCTGCAGCGTTATTACCAGTACCAAGTGGTGATGAAGCCATCGCCGGATAACATCGTCGAGCTGTATTTCGATTCGTTGAAGGCCCTGGGCGTAGACCCGCAGGTACACGACCTGCGCTTGGTCGAGGACAACTGGGAATCGCCAACGCTGGGCGCGTGGGGCTTGGGCTGGGAAGTCTGGTTGAACGGCATGGAAGTCACCCAGTTCACCTATTTCCAGCAGGCCGGTGGCCTTGAATGCAAGCCGGTGCTGGGCGAAATCACCTACGGGCTGGAACGCCTGTGCATGTATCTGCAAAACGTCGATAACGTGTTCGATCTGGTCTGGACCTACGGCCCGGATGGCCGCCCGGTGCATTACCGCGATGTCTATCACCAGAATGAAGTTGAGCAGAGCACGTACAACTTCGAGTACGCCGATGTTGACGAACTCTTCCATCGCTTTGATGCCTGCGAGCGCGAGGCGTTGAAGCTGGTCGAAGCCGGCCTGCCGCTACCGGCTTACGAGCAAGTGATGAAGGCCAGCCACAGCTTCAACCTGCTCGATGCCCGCCGCGCGATTTCCGTCACCGAGCGCCAACGCTACATCCTGCGTGTGCGCAATCTCTCACGCGCGGTGGCGGAGAGTTATTACGCCCAACGCGAAAAACTGGGCTTCCCCGGCCTCAAGCAAACCGATCAGGAGGCCGCGTGATGTCCAGTGCCCACATGCAACCGCTGCTGATCGAACTCGGCACCGAAGAACTGCCGGTCAAGGCCCTGCCCGGGCTGGCCAAGGCCTTCTTTGATGGCGTGCTGGCCGGCCTCGACAAGCGCGGCATCACCTACGATCTGGGCGATGCCAAGCCGCTGTACACGCCGCGCCGTTTGGCGGTGTTGTTGCCGGCCGTCGCCAGCGAACAACCCGAGCATAAAAACGAGGTCTTCGGCCCCTATCTCAGCATCGCGCTGGATGCCGATGGCCAACCGACCAAGGCGCTGCAAGGCTTTGCCGCCAAGGCCGGGGTGGAGTGGACGGCGCTGGAAAAAACCCGCGACAACAAGGGCGAGCGTTTTGTCCTGCGCAGCGTTACGCCCGGTGCCGCCACCCGCGAATTGCTGGCCGAGATCGTCGGCGAGGCGATGGCGGCGATGCCAATCCCCAAGCCGATGCGCTGGGGCGCGCACGAATACGCCTTTGCCCGCCCGGTGCATTGGTTAGTGATGCTGCTGGGCGATGACATCGCGCCCGGCCGCGTGATGGATATCGAAGCCGGCCGCGTCTCGCGCGGGCATCGTTTCATGCACGCCGGCGAGGTGGCGATCGCATCGCCCGCCACCTATATCGAAGCGATGCGCGATGCCAAGGTGTTGGTTGACCCCGATCAGCGTCGCGCCCGCATCGTGGCCGAAGCGCAATCGGCCGCGCGGGCCGCCGGTGGTCACGCACGCATCGATGAATCGCTGCTGGAAGAAGTCAACTGCCTCAACGAATGGCCGGTGGCGGTGGCCGCCGCCTTCGAGCGCGATTTTCTTGCCGTGCCGCAAGAAGCCCTGATTTCCACCATGGAAACCAACCAAAAATTCTTCCCGGTGCTTGATGCCAGCGGCCAGCTCACCGAGCACTTCATCGGCACCGCCAATATCGAATCGAAGGATGTCGAGCAAGTACGCAAGGGCTATGAGCGCGTCATCCGCCCGCGTTTTGCCGATGCCAAATTCTTCTTCGATGAAGACCTCAAGCAAGGCCTTGCCGTGATGAATGACGGGCTAGCCACGGTCAAATATCAAGACAAGCTGGGCAGCATCGCCGACAAGGTAAACCGCGTCGCCGCACTGGCCGACGCCATCGCCGTGCAGGCTGGGGTCGATGCCGGCCACGCCCGCCGCGCCGCCGATCTCGCCAAGGCCGATCTGCAATCACGCATGGTGGGTGAGTTCCCCGAGCTGCAGGGCATCGCTGGCCGCTACTACGCCGTCGCGATGGGCGAGGCCGAAGGCATCGCCAACGCCATCGACGAAAGCTGGATGCCGCGCAATGCCGCCGACACCATCGCGCCATCCAAGCTCGGCCAAGTCGTGGCGATTGCCGAACGCCTTGACACGCTGGCCGGCGGCTTCGCTGCGGGCTTGAAACCGACCGGCAACAAAGACCCGTTCGCGCTGCGACGCAATGCGCTGGGCTTGGCGCGCACGATCATCGAAGGCGGCTTGGATCTCGACCTGCCCGCCTTGCTCGCCACCGCCGGCCAAGCGCTGCCGATCAACGCCACCGATAGCCACGAGCTGTACGACTTCATCCTTGAGCGCCTGCGCAGCTATTACGAAGATCGCGGCGTAAGCGCATCACAATTCGATGCCGTCGCCGCCCTGCGCCCCGCCTCGCTGGCCGATTTTGATGCCCGCTTGAAGGCCATCGGCGAGTTCAACAAACTGCCGCAGGCCGCCGCATTGGCCGCCGCCAACAAACGCGCGCGCAATATCCTGAAAAAGGCCGAAGGCGCGATCCCCAGTGAAGTCGATGCCACCCTGTTCGCCGAATCCGCCGAACGCGATCTGGCCAGCGCGCTTGATGCTGCCATCACCGATAGCGACCCACTGCTGGCCAAGCGCGATTACGTCGCCGCCCTGAGCCGGATGGCGGCGCTACGCGAAAGCGTCGATGCCTTCTTCGATGGCGTGATGGTCAACGCCGATGACCCGGCCGTGCGCGGCAACCGCTTGGCCCTGCTGCGCCAGTTATCCGACCGGCTTGGCAGCGTTGCCGCGATCGAGCATTTGAGTAGCTAAGCTAGGCCCCGCACAACAGGCCATTGCGTTTACATCCGGTCGGCATGGCGGCATGGCCGGGTCGAGACAGGCACGGATCAAATCCATTACCATGCCCTTGGCCCATTGCTCGGCAGCCGTGCGTTCGATATGCAGTTGCACCGGCTTTGTTGTGGGCCTTCCCCCACCCTATTGTTGAGGCTATCGATGAAGCTGCATCCTACTCGACACTCTGCAGTCGTACTGGTTTCGATTCTGCTTACTCTTGCTACCGTCTTCGCCGTCCATGCCAGTGACGGTTTCTACGAAACAATCCGTTACCGCAAAAACGATCCCTTCGTGTTTTGCACGCAAGGGCCTTCCATCCGCCACGGCGAAATTCGCAGCCCAGCCTGCTGGAAACCACTACCGCCTTTTCTTGGTCAGTGGGCATATACCGGCGGCTGCAATCCGCCGAACAAGTATGGTCGCAAATGGGATCACGCCGACCACGACTCGCTGGCACAGTATCAACGGATTTGCCCTAAGGGAGGCGACCGCGAATCCGGTAGTTGGGAAGGGCCGGGCCGCCCCGAATTGACACCAATCGATCACTAAACCAGCCAAATAGCACATCACCTCACGGTCACGATCAGTGACCGTGAGGTTTGCGCGAGAATGCCCAGCTCCGCCCGCGCCGCCGCCCGTGATGGCCCAGCTTTTCTTGCGTATCGGCATACAGCGCCAGAATGAAGTGGTACTCGCCCAGCACAAAGTTGCCCGAGGCCAGCTGATCCATCGCCACATCCAGCTCGGCAATCTGGCTGACGGCCTTATCGCCGGCTTTCGCGGATATGCAAACAAAGAAGGCGCCGTTTCCGGCGCCTTCTGGTCTTACGTGGACGTGGATGACGCCATCAGCGTGGCATGGACATCTGCTGCGCACGCTGCTGCTCGGCCTGCTGTGCCTGTGCCGTTTGCTGCGCCATATGGTCGCTCATCGATTGCATGTCCGGGGTCGGGGCTTGCAAATCGACACGCGCCCGCTGGCCCGGATCGTTGCTGTTGCCCAGTACAAAAACATCGCTGCCGTTCACATGCACACCACGCAGATCACCGGGCGAGGTGATGCCGTTTTCCCGTGCTTGCAGCGTGACGTTGGCGGCGACCTTGGGATCGGTGCCTGCGGGCAATTGCTCGGCGATGGCTTTGTACAGGCCATGGTTCGGGTGGCTGGCTTCGCTGACCAAGGGGTGGGTCTTGGCGTGTTCGAGCGCACGCAAGGTGTGCGGGCCGACGATACCGTCCACCGCAAGGCCGTGGGTTTGCTGGAACTCACGCACGGCGTGATCGGTATTCGGGCCGTGGATGCCATCGTGTGCCAGCGGCTTGCCGTCTTTGCCGAGGTAGCCGAGGGCGGTGAGGGCGGCTTGGGTTTGCATCACCGGCTCGGCATTTGCCGCATTATTGGAGGGCACTTGGCCCACTACGCTTGGGCTGGCTTGGCTTCGCCCTTGGCTTTGAGTAGAGCCAATCATCGATGCCCATGCATCTTTGGGCGACATGCCGTTTCCAATATTTTGGGCATATTCTGTACGCATCGAGGTCAAGGCGTCAGACGACTCTTTCAGTGAAATGTGCGCGCGATTCCCGCTGCCGTAATGGCTCTGCATATCGCCTTTGCGCGGATCGCTGAAGCTTGCCCATTCACGCGAAAGCTCGAACTGCGCTTTTTCCAATGTCGCACCGGGCTTACCCGTTATGTACGCATGGATATCTGGCCGCTTTGACACGATCAGATACTCAGAAAATATCCGATCTTGAAGTTCAGGGGTGAATTGCTGATTGCGATCAAGACCCATTGACCGGATAGCGCCATCCATTGTGTCTGGGATGATCTGATACTTGCCGACTGCAAAGACCCGGTCAGGGTCGCGCCTACCAAGGTGTTGCAGCTCGGAAACCTGTCCCAGCGTCAAAGTAGAAAAATCAATATCGCGATCGGCACCTACTATGTACTTCTGCCCCTTTGAATTGACCGCAGTGCCGCGGTTATAGGCGTTGTATCCGGCCGCGCCGGATTCACCCTTGTGCATCAAGTCATACAGTGGATTACTCATTTTTCAAGCTCCTTCTAGGCAAGATAATTAATTGGCAATAATCCGACGACTCATCCTGAATGCAATCGGGCCGCGGCGCTCTTCACGCCACCTCTGACGACTCTTGCGAAGATCGGCAGAGGCATCACAGTGCGTCTTGCACTATGTCCTTACGAAGATAACGATTACTTTTTCTCAAACTCCCAACCCGCATATTGAAGATGGGAATCCTCTCCACGCACATTCCAGTCTTCCAACATGCCGTAGGCATTGACTTCAATGGACAAACCAGCAGAATTTACAAACTTGGCCAATACGTTTCCATCGCCACTGTAGGCCGACAACTCCGGCATCTGCTCACATACCTTGCAAACAGCAGGCGCGTCCTCAGTTGCACAAATTTTCTGCCAGTCGCCACCAATGACTTGCTCCTTGCAATCTGGCGTCACGACAGGTTTCCATCCATTAGCAAGCAATCTCTCTCTTGCATCCGCATATGCGCTGCCCGGCACAAGTAATTCATCAAGTTGTTTTTTTACCCCTTCCATAGATTTTGAATCCTTATCAGTAACATGTAACACCGATCCAGCCTCCTCTACTGCATGATCATTAGATAACGACTGCCCGGCCGGAGGTGTTGAGCCCCCTGAGCACCCAACCAAAACGAACATACATATTCCGAGCAACGAGGCGGCTAGTAGTTTTTGCATTGTGGTTTTCATCATTTCACCCGGACTGGGAGGCTGCAGCCGCTGTACATGAGTTCACAGTCTCTGTGTTTTTCCCTGCACGCACTCATTGCAAGCATCTCCGCAGCCTCTTTACTTTCCGCTCCTTTGGAAAAATACCCCCCCCCAGCTCGCTGCAATACACCCATTCCTGACACTTGTAGCCGTAATACAATCTTTTTTCCCGCAATTTTCTCGAGCAACGCCGATAGCTCGACGCTTAGATTTCTCACTCTCGGCAGAAAACAAATTTCCATTTGACGGATCAAGAACCAAAGCACCAAAACGGTTCTCCCAAACCTCTGTATAACTAGGTCGAGACGTACTATTCCCTCTATTTGCAGTCGCCTCTGCTGGGGAGACACATCGCCCACCAGAGGGAACGCCGCCGCCTGGACAAGGGTTATTTAATTGCTGTGCCTGCGAGCTAAAAGCAAGAATAAAGCCCACAAGCAATATCAAGTAGCGTGAAACATTTAACATGCTCACTGCTCACCACCCTTCTTATTTTTAACAGTATCTGATGATGGCTGGTATTCAGTCGGCCTAGTCACACCCGGATTCACTTGGCCTCTTGGAGTGCTGTCAGGTAAGGTCCCGCCAGTGGTATGAACTGAGTCCGCCCCTTTACCACCGCCCACGGGATTCCCGGCCGCATCACGGCTTTGTCCGCCGCTTGCACCGAACTGCGAGTACATCGTCGCTACGTTGCCCAAGGTGCCTTGGAAGAACATCGCCGCCATCGGCGGGCAGGCAATCAGCAAGATCGTCATGATCACGCCCAAGCCGCCTTGCTGCATCGCAATCGTGTTCAGGCCATCGCCCGCGCCGTTGCCTTGCATCAGTAGCACGTATTTGGCCAGCATCACCAGACCCACCTTGGCCACCATCTCGGTGATCACGCCCACCATGAAGCTCAATACCGCAAGTGAGAACACAGTACCTATCCCGTAGTACAACCACTTCGAGAATAATTGCTTGGTCGAGGGAAAGATCAAACACAGGATGAACAACGGGCCAAAGCCGACGAACAGCGCCAGCGCCACTTTGTAGGCCAACAGCAACGCCCCGCCGATCACCGCCGGGCCGGCCGTACCCACCGCGCTCATCGTCGTGGCCTGCTTGACTTGGCCCAGCAAGTCATCGCGCCCGCCGTTCGAGGCCGCAAACGCATTCATCACCGCAAACGTCGCCCCCATCAGCGCAAAGTTCTTGTCGATCTTGTCCGTTGGGTCTTCTTCCTTGCCGCTCATCACGCCCATCGCCGCCTTCGGCAGCGCATCCCCAAGCAAGTGGCTGATATCGCTGCTCTTGTAGGAGAACGCCATCGCCAGCATCGACAACAGCCCGATCCGCAGCGCATTGGTCACCAGCGCCATCATCGGCTCGCGTGAGCGGCCGGTCACGATCAAGTAGCCTTGGAAGGCGATCCACGCCGTCACGATCATGATCAGGAACGACAGCGCCCATTGCATCAGGCCGCCCAGCATGTTGTCGCGCATCACCGCGATCTGGTCATCCAGATGCAAGAAGATGATCCGGAAGAAAACCCATTGTCCTATGTCGCTCATGATTCCATCCTGCCGCTGATCGGCGTATTGCCAGTCACAAGTGCCTGTTCAGGCATTCCAATTTACGGGAGCACGCGATCGGGGGATACGCCCAACGCCGCCGCCATCCCCACCATCGCAGCGCCCTCCACCACGGGATTGGGCTTGCCGTCGAGCGTTTGCTGGGTCAGGCGTTGCTGCAGGCCTTCCAGATACACCAGGCGGGCGTCGTAGATATCGTTGTAGGCGGCGCGTTGTTGCTGGTCGATCTGCACCGCGGCGATCAGCGCCAGCATGCGGTTGTTGTTTTCTTCCAGCTTGCCCGCTTCATCACTGCCGATATTGCCGCGCTCTTCACGGATTTCTTTCAGCCGCTCATAACGCTTCTCGGCCAGCTCGCTCATCACCACGTTGTAGGCAAAGCGTGCTTGTTGGGTTTCCACGATCTCCTTGCACACCTGCCATTTCTTGGCCGACAGGCTCATCGCACGGCCACCCGTCGCCGAGCTGATCAACTTGTCCAGCTCTTTCTGCGCGGCAGCGCCCACCGCGCCGCCGGGGAGCGTAGGCTCGCGACAACGTTCATTGATGGGCGAATCGATGGCCGAAAGCACCGGTTTCTTGCCCGTCAAGCTGGCTTGATCGATGTGGTTATCCTTCGCCTCGAACTTCACGTCCGGCTTGTTGAATTTGCCTTGCTTTTCGCCGTCGTTGGTATCTTTGTAGTCATCAGACCCAATCTCGCGCAGCTTTTTGTCCTGCACTTTCCACTCAGCCGAGGCCGAGAGGCTCATGGCGAGGGCCATGCCCA
>JAUNTK010000138.1 GCA_030538735.1 Pseudomonadota bacterium | reverse complement strand
CCCTTGCGATGCCCCAGCCCAAGCCGGTTCGGCAGCGGGCCTTGATACCGCATCACCCGCCGACAGCCGCGCTTCCAGCGCGCTCACCCGCTGCTTCAGGCTGCTGATCCCGGTCAATGCCACGATCAGCAGAATCGGTACGGCAAGCACGCACACCACCACCAGTAGAATCAACAATTCCATCGATCGTCTCCTTCCCCACTGCCGCCAGCCTAGGTGATTTCGGGTGCTGCGGGCGGGTAACCGCGCAAGTCGCCGGGCGCTCACCCGCCGGTATCGTCAAGCTACCCCTCGCACGAACAACAAGCCCCGCAGATCGCGGGGCTTGTCGGGATCGGCATCGCCTTACTTGGCGGCGACGACCTTGGCCATTTCCAGACACTTGTTGGAATAGCCCCACTCGTTGTCGTACCAGCTGACCAGCTTGACGAAGGTGCCATCAAGCTGGATGCCGGCGCCGGCATCGAAGATCGAAGTGCGCGCATCGCCACGGAAATCGGTGGCCACCACGCTGTCTTCGGTGTAGCCCAGGATGCCCTTCAGCGCGCCTTCGCTCTGCGCCTTCATCTCGGCCTTGATCTCGTCGTAGCTGGCCGATTTGTCCAGTTCCACAGTCAAGTCCACCACCGATACATTCGAGGTCGGCACGCGGAAGGACATGCCAGTCAGCTTGCCCTTCAATTCCGGCAACACCACGCCGACGGCCTTGGCCGCGCCGGTGCTGGAAGGGATGATGTTTTCCAGAATGCCGCGGCCACCGCGCCAATCCTTGGCCGACGGGCCATCGACGGTCTTTTGGGTGGCGGTGGCGGCGTGCACGGTGGTCATCAGGCCGCGCTTGATGCCCCATTTGTCGTGCAGCACCTTGGCCAGCGGGGCCAGACAGTTGGTGGTGCAACTGGCATTGGAGATGATCGCCTGACCGGCGTAGGACTTGTCGTTGACGCCGTAGACGAACATCGGCGTGGCGTCCTTGGATGGGGCCGACATGATGACCTTCTTGGCACCGGCATCGATGTGCTTCTGCGCACCCTCTTCGGTCAGGAAGATGCCGGTGGATTCGATCACCACATCGGCGCCGACTTCATCCCACTTCAGGTTGGCCGGATCGCGCTCCTGGCTCAGGCGGATCTTCTGACCATCGACGATCAGGGTATTGCCGTCCACCTGCACATCGCGCTCGAAGCGGCCATGCACGCTGTCGTACTTCAGCATGTACGCCAGATAATCCGGCTCCAGCAGATCGTTGATGCCGACGATCTCGATCTCGCCAGCAAAGTTCTGGAACGCCGAGCGGAAGACATTGCGGCCGATGCGACCGAACCCATTGATACCGACCTTGATGGCCATTGACTGCTCCTTGGGGATGAGTGCTGCGGGTGGTTAACCGCTGATTTTAGCAAGTTGCGCGTCTGGCCGCTCTGGGCTTTGGATCAAGTGCTGCCGCCCGATGTTGCGGGGAACAGCCATTCATCACCCGGGCAAATCCTGAACCGATCCAAAGCCGCTTAACGATTTTTTGATCATCATCAAATCAAAGCCGGATGCTGCAGTGCATGATGCACCCCGCAAACCCACAAATTCCAAAGCAGGAGATCCACCATGATTCGCAAGATCGCGCCCATCGCCGCCGCCGTCGCACTGTTCGTAGCCGCTCCGGCCATGGCGCAGTCGAAGGGCGACTTCACTCTTGGCCTCGGCGTCCACAACGTGGCACCGAAGTCCAGCAACGGCACGCTGGTCAACGGCACGCTCGCCGTCGATGTCGGCAACAGCGTGCGCCCGACCATCACCGGCGAGTATTTCATCGCCGACAACCTCGGCATCGAGCTGATCGCCGCGCTGCCGTTCCAGCATGACATCGACATCAAGGGCCTGGGCAAGGTGGGCTCGACCAAGCATCTGCCGCCGACGTTGAGCGTGCAGTACCACTTCGGCGCCACCGATGCCAAGATCAAGCCGTTCGTCGGCGCTGGTGTCAACTACACCTGGTTCTACGGCGAGAAAACCCAGGGTGCGTTGAACGGCACCGATCTGCGTCTGGGCAATTCCTGGGGCGTGGCGGCCCATGCCGGCATCGATTTCGCCATCAGCGAGAAGAGCGCGGTGCGCGTCGATGTGCGCTGGATCGATATCGACAGCAAGGTCAAGCTGGACAAGGCACCGATCGGCACCGCCAACATCGACCCGCTGGTCTACGGCGCGTCCTATGTGATGAAGTTCTGATCACGCCTTGCAACCATCGGCACCCACTGTGGTTGTCCAAGCCATGCCGGTATCCTTGCCGGCATGGCTTTTTCATTTTCCCGTTACGCACGATGCGGCTTCGGCTTGGCATTGGTCCTGTTTACCGCTCCGGCCTTCGCCTGGGGCGCACAAGGGCATCGATTGGTTGGCGCATTGGCCGAGGCCGAGCTGACACCGGCAGCGCGCGCCGAAGTGGCCAAACTGTTGGCCGGCGAGCCCGACCCGACGCTGGCCGGCGTCGCCAACTGGGCCGATGAGCTGCGCAGTACCGACCGCGAGCTGGCACGCAAGAGCGCACGCTGGCATTTCGTCAACATCGGCGAAAGCGGCTGCCATTACGAGGCGGCGCGTGATTGCCGTGGCGATGATTGCGTGGTCGAGGCGATCCGCAAGCAGGCCGCCATCCTCGCCGACCCGGCGCAATCGACTGCCGCGCGCCGCGATGCGCTGAAATTTGTCGTGCATTTTGTCGGCGATATCCACCAGCCGCTGCATGCCGGTCACGCGCATGACCGTGGCGGTAATGATTTCCAGGTCAACGATGCCGGCACCGGCAGCAATCTGCATTCGCTGTGGGACAGCCGCCTGTTCTATCGCCAGCGCCTATCCGATGAAGCGTATCTGGCGCGTCTGCAAGGCTTGCCGATCGCCGTGCCGCTCGCCCGCCCGGCATTGCCGCCGGTATCCGCCGAGTGGGCCGAAATCAGCTGCCGCTACGTGTTGCAGGATGGTTTTTACCCGGCCAGCGCCAAGCTGGATGATGCCTACTTCCAGCGCTGGACACCGACCGCTGAAATCCAGCTGCGCCGTGCCGGCAGCCAATTGGCCACGCTGTTGAATGCGGCATTGCCGGCTCGCTGAGCGCCGACAACATCCAAGCCGATTACCTGGCTTCGACGGCCTTGCGTACCGCGTCCTCAGTCGATTTCATGCCGGCCTTGCGGCCAACATCCAGCGCATCCTCCAGCGTCATGCCGTGCTCGGTCACCATCGCCAGCGCCAGCGCCAGCAGGCCGCCGGCACGGTTGGCACTGGCGCAATGCAGCAGCACCGGGCCATCCTGATACGCCGCACCCAACGCCTCGTGCAGCTTGCGCGCATTATCGGCATTCACCGCATCGGCATTGGCCACCGGGATTTCGATATAGCGCATGCCAGCGGCGCGCACTTCCGCCGCTTCATCGCGGCCCTGCATCTCGCCTTCTGGGCGCAGGTTGATCACGGTCTTGATGCCCTGCGCGGCCAGTGGCGCCCAATCGCTGGCCGCGGGTTGGCCGGCAGTCAGCAGGTTATCGCGCGGCTGGTAGAGCGGGATGCTGAGCGCATCGGCGGATGCGGTGATCGCCTTGGTTTGTTCAGCGGCCGGGGTGCTGGCCGTTGGCATCCGCGGCGCGGCGCAGGCAGCCAACAGGCTGGTCGCGATCAAGGCCGGGGCAAGTTTGTAGGTAGCGAGCATCATTGGGGACTCCTTTATTGCGCCGTGTTGCCGGGTGAGAGTTCGTCAAAGGCACGCAGTGCTTCGGCAGCATAGATCATCGACGGGCCAGCGCCCATGTAGATCGCCATCGACAAGGTTTCCAGCACCTCCTCGCGTGTGGCCCCCGCCTTCAAACGCAGCCTTGACGTGGAAGCCGACGCAGCCATCGCAGCGGGTGGCGATGGCGATGCCAATCGCGATCAGCTCTTTGCTTTTGACATCCAACGCGCCGGGCTTCAGCGCCTCACGCGCCAACGCACTGAAGCCGCGCATCGATTCGCTGGCGCCGGCGCGCAGCTTGGCGATATCGGCATTGAGGCCATCGATCAGATCGGGGAACGAGGTCAGGCTCATCGGAATCTCCTTGTCATGAAATGAATGCAAGTACTGCATCCGGCTGGTGCTACCGGTGCGGTTATTTGGCGGGCCCTTCCACCCAAACCGCGCCGCGCAGATCGCCCGCAGCAAACCCGGTGGCCGCATCATTCGGGTAGTGCGTGGCCAGTGCCGCGTGCACCGGCGCAGCCAGTTGCTTGCCATGGCAGGCCAGACACGCCGGTTGCGTCTCAAGCCCTTTCATCACGCGCAGCGCGACATCGCCGGGCAGGCCATCGCGCTGGCTGAAGATCAGATCAGCGGCCGGCTGCCCTGCCGCATGCGCGGCCTCAAATGCTGCCAGCGCATCCAACTGCCAGCCAGCGGCACTGTTGTGCGGATTACGGCCACGGGCGGCAACGGGCACGCGGCCGATCCGCACATCGTGTTCGGCGGCGATTTCCGCTGCGATCTGCGGTGCCTGCTGCTGGCAGACATCGATTGCCGCCACCGCGCCTTGCTGGCTGATGGCGTCCTTCAATGTCGCTTGCAAGCGGCCGGTGAATGCCTGCATCGCGTGCTCGGCGCGCGCATCGGCGGAGCCTGCTTGGTCGATGGGTTGGGCCGCGTCCGCTATCGCCGCCGTTTGCTGCGGTGCTGGCTGATTGCCGCCACATGCGGCCAGCGATAAAGCCAGCACACTGATCAAACCGGTCGTTTTCATCTGTCGCCTCGCCATCACATGGATCTCAATATATTAGATATTGATTATATTAGAGTCAAGTGATATTGTTGGCCACCTCTCGCAAGGAACAACCCATGAACTTGACCGCTGCCGATTTGGTGGCCGATGCCCGCCAACGCATCCGCGAAATCGCCCCTACCGATGCCCGCCTCGATGATTCTGCGCTGCTGATCGATGTGCGCGAGGCGGCTGAATTCGCAAGCGGCCATCTGCCCGGTGCGATCAATATCCCGCGCGGCGTGCTGGAGTTTCAGATCGATGCCCAGCCGCGCGTGGCCGGCCGCGCGCAGCCGATCCTGATCTACTGCCGCAGCGGGGGCCGCGCCGCATTGGCCGCCGACAGCCTGCAAAAACTGGGCTTTAGCGATGTGCAATCCATCGCCGGCGGCATCGAGGCATGGCGCACGGCTGGGCTTGCCATCGTGGCAGCGTGATCGATGCCTAAGCGCCCTGCCAAAACATCCACGTTTGATGGCGAGGCAATGCGCCGCCACGCCGACGATGCCGCGCGCCTGTTGAAAGCACTCGCCAACGAAAAGCGGCTGCTGCTGTTGTGCCAGTTGGTTGAAGGCGAGTGTTCAGTCGGCGAATTGAACACCCATGTTGAACTCAGCCAACCCGCGCTATCGCAGCACTTGGCGGTATTGCGCGAGGATGGTTTGGTCACCACCCGGCGCGAGGCGCAGACCATCTACTACGCGCTGGCACCCGGCCCGGCGCAGCAGGTGCTCGCCACCCTGCACGCGATTTATTGCGATCCCGCCCCCCGACGTTGAGGCCAGCATGCACGCACCCGAAGTCCATCCGTTTTTTCACGATGACAGCAATACCTGGAGCTATGTGGTGGTCGATCCGGCCAGTAACTCCGCCGCACTGATCGACACCGTGCTCGATTACGATTACAAATCCGGCCGCACATCAAACGCATCGGCGATGAAGCTGGTCGATTTCGTCCGTCGCCACGGCATCGGCATTGAATGGCTGTTGGAAACCCACGCCCATGCCGATCATCTTTCTGCCGCGCACTGGCTCAAGGCCCAGCACTATCCCGAGGCGCGCATCGCGATTGGCAGCGGCATCACTCAGGTACAAAAGGCGTTCCGCCCGGTCTTCAATCTGGGCGAGCACTTCCCGGTTGATGGTTCGCAATTCGACCATTTATTCAACGATGGCGAAAAATTCAGCATCGGCCAATTGCAGGGCGAGGTGATCCCGGTGCCTGGCCATACCAGCGACAGCAATGCGTTTTTGATCGGTGATGCGCTGTTTGTCGGCGATTCG
>JAUNTK010000137.1 GCA_030538735.1 Pseudomonadota bacterium | reverse complement strand
CGCGCCGTGCGGTGAGCGCGCCGGCGGTGCATAACGGCTATGCCGTGGTCGGTGATTACGATGGGTATCTGCACTGGTTGCGCATGGACGATGGCCAGATTGCCGCCCGCGAGCGTTCATCGCGCAAAGCCATCAAAGCGCAGCCGGTGATCGCCGATGACATCCTGCTGGTGCAGGATGTTGATGGCAACCTTAGCGCTTGGCGCGTGGAGTAGCCGATGTTGCCGACCGTTGCGCTGGTCGGGCGGCCCAATGTCGGCAAGTCCACCCTGTTCAATGCGCTGACCCGCAGCCGCGACGCACTGGTTCACGACCAGCCGGGCGTCACCCGTGATCGCCATTACGGCGTTTGCCGCTTGCGCGAGGACCAGCCGTTTGTGCTGGTGGATACCGGCGGTATTGCTGGTAACGAAGAAGGGCTGGCTGGCGCCACCGCCAAGCAGGCACGTGCCGCCGCGGAAGAGGCCGACTTGGTGCTGTTCGTCGTCGATGGTCGCGAAGGTGCCTCCGCGCTGGATGACGACATCCTGCGTTGGCTGCGCAAATCCGGCCGCCCGGTATTGCTGGTGGTCAACAAGGTGGATGGCATCGATGCCCGTCAAGCGACCAACGAATTCGCCCGCTACGGCTTTGATGATGTGATCGCCACGGCCGCCTCGCACCGTTCCGGTGTTGATGAGCTGCTGGATGAGGTCTACCCGCGCCTGCCTGAGCAAGGCCAAGGCGAGCAACTCGATGACGACCCCGAGCGCGTGCGGATCGCCTTCATCGGCCGCCCGAATGTCGGCAAATCTACCTTGGTCAATCGCATCCTGGGCGAAGAGCGGATGATCGCCTCGGATGTGCCGGGCACCACCCGCGATTCGATCAGCGTTGATCTGGAACGCGATGGCCGCAAATATCGCTTGATCGATACCGCCGGCCTGCGCCGCAGATCGCGGGTTGATGAGGCGGTCGAGAAGTTTTCTGCGGTCAAGACCTTGCAGGCGATTGAGCAGTGCCAGGTTGCAGTGCTGCTGTTGGATGCCACCGAAGGCGTGACCGACCAAGATGCCACCGTGCTGGGCGCAATCCTCGATGCCGGCCGCGCGTTGGTCGTCGCCATCAATAAATGGGATGGCCTGACCGATTACACCCGGCAGCAGACCGAAGATATGTTGAGCCGCAAACTGGCCTTCGTTGATTGGGCCGAAGCAGTGCGGATTTCCGCCCTGCATGGCTCGGGCCTGCGCGAATTGTTCAAGGCGATCCACCGCGCGCACAGCTCGGCGACGCGCGAATTTGGCACCAGCGAGGTCAACCGCGCTATCGAAATCGCCTACGAGGCACACCCGCCCGCGGTGGTGCGTGGTCATGTCGCCAAGCTGCGTTTTGCTCATCCCGGTGGCAGCAACCCGCCTACGTTCATCGTCCACGGCTCGCGCCTGCGCACCCTGCAAGACAGCTACAAACGCTATCTGGAAAACTTCTTCCGCAAGCGTTTCAAACTGGTCGGCACCCCGGTTCGCTTCATATTCCGCGAAGGCGAGAACCCGTACAAGGACAAGAAAAACGTGCTGACCGACCGCCAGGTTGCCAAGAAACGCCGGCTGATCCGCCACGTCAAACGCAAGGGTTGAGATGGCCGTTGTACGTCGGCTAAGCCCTGACGAGGCCCACGCGCGGGTCGCGGCCGGTGCGCGCTTGGTCGATGTGCGCAGCGAGGCCGAACAAGCTGCCGGCATGGCCGAGCACGCCGAAGCCATCGCCCAAGACCGCCTGCTTGAGGATGCCGCTGCCTACTTGCCGCGCGATGGGGCAATCGTCTTGATCTGCCAGCGCGGGGTTCGCTCGCTGAATGTCGCCGAATCGATGCGGCAACAAGGCTTTGCCGATATCGCCAGCGTCGATGGCGGCAGCGAGGCATGGCAACGCGCTGGCCTGCCGATGAGCGCACCGACGCTGGATGCCGATTTTCTCGACCGCTACTCGCGCCAATTGCGTTTGCCGCAAGTCGGCATCTATGGCCAACGTAAATTGCAGCAGGCGCGGATCGTGATGATCGGTGCTGGCGGTTTGGGCGCGCCGGCCGCGTTTTATCTGGCCGCAGCAGGCATCGGCCAGCTGCGTTTGATCGATGACGACATCGTCGAGCGCAGCAATTTGCAGCGGCAGATTTTGCATGTCGATGCCGGTGTTGGCAGCGCGGCCAAGGTGGATTCGGCGCGTGAGCGATTACTGGCGCTCAACCCGCGTATCGATGTCGAGCTGGTCAAGGCTCGCGTCGATACCAGCAATGCCGATGCACTGATCGCCGATGCCGATGTGGTGATTGATGGCGCGGATAATTTCCCGGTGCGCCATGCCTTGAACGATGCCTGCATCCGCCTGTATAAGCCCTTGGTGTATGGCGCAGTGGAGCGTTTCGATGGTCAAGCCAGTGTCTTCGATGCTGGCCGCCAACGCGGCCGTGTGCCGTGTTATCGCTGCCTGTTTCCGGAAGCACCCAGTGACGCGCCGAACTGCGCCGAGGCCGGCGTGCTGGGCGTGGTGCCGGGCATCATCGGTTTGATTCAGGCCACCGAGGCGATCAAGTTGATCCTCGGCATCGGTGAGCCGTTGATCGGCCGCCTGTTGCGTTTTGATGCGTTGTCGATGCGCTTCCGTGAGACGCGCTTGCGGGTGGACCCGGATTGCCCGGCCTGCGCATCGCCAGCGGGCTAATCAAGAAACTCAAGCAACGCCTGGCGCAAGTGTGCTGGTTCGGTAAGCCCATTGTGATGGCCATCCAGCGCAACAACGCGGGTATTAGCCGGCAATGCGCGCAGCAGGGTATCGGTATTGGCGGCCGGGATCACCTCGTCGTGACTGGCCCGCACCACCATGATGTCGAGCGGTTTGCCGTGCAGCCAATCGGCGCTGTCGTAGTGCTCGCGCAACAGTAGGTCCACTGGCAACCACGGGTAATGGGCGCGGGCGACGCCGTGCAGGCTATCGAATGGGGTAATCAAGACCAGCTTGGCCAGCGGCCGCTGCGAGGCCACATACGCCGCCACGCCACTGCCCAGACTGCGGCCGATGATGGCGATGGGCTGGCCCGGATGACGCGCGGCGACATCATCGTAAAACGCCAGCGCATCGGCCAGAATCGCCTTGGATTCGGGCGCGCCATCGCTGCCGCCATAGCCACGATAGGGCAGGAAATAGCGCGCCCAACCGGGGCAGCAATCGGCCAATTCGCGGCGCGTTGGCTGCAAGGTTTCGGCATTGCCGCCGAAGTAGAGCAGGGCGCGTGATTGCCCCGGCGCATCCACCCAACCACGCAGCACGATGTCATCGGCGCGGCGCGGCGCAGCGTGTAGCTGGGCGCGATGGTGATCTTCATGGCGCGATGATGACGGCAAATCATGCTGGAAGCGAGGCGGCCGCTGCGGCGATAATGGCGGTCTTTGCACAGATTGGGCCTGCCGATGACATCCGCCAAAATCCTCGACGGCAAACGCATCGCCGATGACGCCCTGCACGCGATGAGGGCGGAAGTCGATGCGCGCATCGCGGCGGGCAAGGCGCGTCCTGGCCTGGCGGTGGTGTTGGTCGGCAACGATCCAGCATCGCAAAGCTATGTGCGCAACAAGCGCCGTGCTGCCGAGATCGTCGGCATCCAAACCATTGATCACAACATCGAATCGACCAGCGAAGAAGAATTACTGGCCCTGATCGATCGACTCAATGCCGACCCAGGCGTGCACGGCATCCTCGTCCAGCTGCCGTTGCCGGGCATCCCCGATGCCGCGCGCCTGATCGAGCGGATCGATCCGAAAAAAGACGTGGATGGCTTCCACCCGATGAATGTCGGCCATCTGGCCTTGCGCCAATTCGGTCTGCGCCCGTGCACGCCGCGCGGGATCATGCATCTGTTGAAGCACACCGGCGAGTCGATCCGTGGCGCCAATGCCACGATTGTCGGCGTCTCCAACCATGTCGGCCGGCCGATGGCGATGGAACTGTTGATCGCCGGCTGCACGGTTACCTGCTGCCACCGTTTCACCCCGCCGGAGGTGCTGGAAGCAGCAGTGCGCAATGCCGATATTCTGGTGGTCGCGGTTGGCAAGCCGGCGCTGGTTTCGGGCGAATGGGTCAAGCCTGGCGCGGTGGTGATCGATGTCGGCATCAACCGCAGCGACGATGGGCGGCTGGTCGGCGATATCGGTTTTGATGCCGCTGTCGAACGTGCCGGTTGGATCACGCCGGTGCCGGGCGGGGTAGGGCCGATGACGGTTGCCACCTTGATGCGCAATACGCTGGAAGCGGCCGAATTGGCAGATGCCGAGCAGGGAGCTGCAATGACAGCCCCGGCAGCTACCCTGACGGGGCTGTGAGGTTCAGCCATTTCAGGCTTGGTACCGTGACAGTGCCTCCGATGGAACATGCAGGCGCTCGTCTGCTGCGAACGCATCCAGTAGATAATCAACTGCCACGCGCACGCGCGGTGCGACCAGTGCTCGGTGCGGGTATTGCATGACCATCTGGTAGTCGCCGGGATGGTGGCAGTCGAACAACACCAGTCGCAGAGCGCCAGAGCGCAAATGCGGCCAGGCAAGGTAAACACCCGTCTGAACGATGCCTTCGCCTGCCAAAGCCGCTTCCAGCACTGCACTGGGGTCGGAAAGAACCAGTTGGGCCGACACTGTAGGATCGACACTGGTCAGCCCACCATCGGCACGGAATTGCCAGGGTGGCACCCGGTGCCCAAGAAAACTGCGGGCGATCAGCCGGTGTGACAGCAATTGCTCCGGGTCACGCGGTACCCCGTGTGCTTGCAGATAGCTGGGCGAAGCCACCAGCACCATGTTCAAAGGGCAGATCGGGCGGGCAATCAGGCCGCTTTCGGGAATGTGACCGCCACGGATGGCGATGTCGTATCCGTCCCGCACGATGTCCACCACGCGGTCATCGAAATCCACCACCAGCGACAGTGCGCGGTGGCGTGCGGCCAGTGCGGCAAGCTTGGGCAACAGGTGGCCGCGTCCGAACGAGGCCACACATGAAATACGGACGGGTCCGCTTGGCCCGTGCTGGCCCGAGCGGGCTGCTTCGACTGCCAGATCCAGTGCCTGCAGGGCGTTACGTGCCTGGGCCAGGAAGACTTCGCCTTCATGCGTCAACTGCAGGCTGCGGGTGGTGCGATTCATCAACCGCATGCCCAAGGCATTTTCCAGGCCCGCGACGTTTTTGCTGACAGCTGCCGCCGAGATGCCCATGGCCCGACCGGCTTGGGCGAAGCTGCCACCATCGGCTGCATGCACGAAGGACAGGATGGCGCGCACACGTGTGGAAGGGTCCATGCCGTAATTGTCAACCTGAGGTTATGGATGGTGCAACCCATTATCGACTTCCGGCAGGCAATTGGGGTTGGTATCGTGCAGCCTCCCAGAGCAAAGAGCAGCCACATGCGCATCAGCATCGTGTACGACAGCGGTTACGGCCATACCAAGCGACTGGCCGAGCATGTGGCGCAGGGCGTGGCCGAGGTGGCAGGTGCCCAGCCTGCACTGTTGGCCTTGGCCGACGAGGCGGTCGATTGGGACGCGCTGGCTGGGAGCGACGCCATCATTTTCGGCTCGCCCACCTACAACGGCTCGGTCTCGTCGCGGTTCAAGGCCTTCATGGAGGCTTCAACCGGTCCGGCCTTCATGGGGCGTGCGTGGGCGGGCAAGTTGGCGGCCGGGTTCACCAACTCCGGCACCATGCATGGCGACAAGCTCAATACGTTGATGACCATGACCTTATTCGCGATGCAAAACGGCATGCTCTGGAAGGGGCTGGACGTGCCCGGCGGTCGGGGCGGTGAGGAACTCAACCGGGTCGGTTGCTGGCTGGGTGCAACCGCGCTGTCCGAGGATGCCGCGCCAGAGCTCACCCCGCCACAGTGCGATCTGGATACGGCCTTAGCACTTGGGCGACAGGTGGCGACAACCACGCTGCGTGTTGCCGTTATCTGACCAGGAGATTCAAATGAACAACATCAACGAGAAGGTCGTCGTCATCACCGGCGCATCCAGCGGCTTGGGCGAGGCTGCGGCCCGCC
>JAUNTK010000136.1:4928-6190 GCA_030538735.1 Pseudomonadota bacterium | reverse complement strand
CGCGGTCGATCCCTCCACCACCGCCTACATCACCATCCACAATATGGCGACGTGGATGATCGGCACGTGGGGCAGCGATGCGCTCAAGGCCGAGTGGGGCGAGGCGCTGACCGCCGGCCACAAGTTGGCCTCGTATTGCCTCACCGAGCCGGGGGCGGGCTCGGATGCGGGATCGCTCACCACTCGCGCCCGCCGCGATGGCGATGATTACCTGATCGACGGGGCCAAGGCCTTCATCTCCGGCGGGGGCGCCAGCGATGTGTTGGTGGTGATGGCGCGCACGGGCGAGGCCGGGCCGCGCGGCATCAGCGCCTTCGCCGTACCGGCTGACAATGCGGGTATCAGCTACGGCAAGCCCGAAGAAAAAATGGGCTGGCATAGCCAACCAACTTGCACCGTCAGCTTCGATGCGGTGCGTATCCCGGCCGCCAACGTGCTGGGCGCGGAAGGCGAGGGCTTCAAGATCGCGATGAAGGGCCTCGATGGCGGCCGCATCAATATCGCGGCGTGTTCGCTGGGCGCGGCACAAGGCGCGTTGAATGCGGCGCGCCGCTACATGGGCGAGCGCAAGCAATTTGGCAAAAAATTGGCCGAATTTCAGGCGCTGCAATTCAAACTGGCCGATATGGCGACCAATCTGGTGGCGGCGCGGCAGATGGTGCATGGCGCGGCGCGCAAGCTCGATGCCGGTGCGCGTGATGCCAGCGTGTGGTGCGCGATGGCCAAACGCTTCGCCACCGATGCCGGCTTCACTATCTGCAACGATGCCCTGCAACTGCACGGCGGCTACGGCTATATCCGCGAGTACCCGATCGAGCGCCTGCTGCGCGATGCCCGCGTGCATCAGATTCTCGAAGGCAGCAACGAAATCATGCGCGTGATCATTGCGCGCCATCTACTCAATACCGATGAGGAATTGCGATGACCGACTACCGCACCCACCACTGGACTGGCCTCACGCTGGAGATCGATGGCCATACCGCCATCGTCACCCTGTCCAACCCGCCGGCCAATACCTGGACCGTACACAGCTTGGCCGCCCTGCGTGATCTGGTGCGCGCGCTCGATGCCGACCGCGATATCTATGCGCTGGTAATCACGGGTGAGGGCGAAAAGTTTTTCTGCGCCGGCGCCGATCTCAAGCAGTTTGCCAGTGGCGACAAGGCCATCGCCCGAGAAGCCGCGCGCCGCTTTGGCGAAGCCTTTGAAACCCTCAGCGCCTTCCGTGGTGTATCGATCGCCGCGATCAATGGTTACGCGAT
>JAUNTK010000136.1:0-4918 GCA_030538735.1 Pseudomonadota bacterium | reverse complement strand
GGAATGCGCACTGGCCTGCGATCTGCGCATCGCCGAACAACAGGCGCAGATGGCGCTGCCCGAAGCCACCGTCGGCCTGCTGCCCTGCGCCGGCGGCACGCAAAACCTGCCGCGCGTGGTGGGCGAGGCGTGGGCCAAGCGCCTGATCCTGCTGGGTGAGCGCATCAATGCCGAAACCGCCTTGCGTATTGGCTTGATCGAAGACGTGGTTGGCAAGGGCGAAGCGCGGGCCAAAGCCATCGAATGGGCCAAGCAGGTTGAAAAACAATCGCCGACCAGCATCGCCGCCTGCAAGCGTCTGGTGCAGGCCACCCGCCAGCAATCGCATGCCAGCGCGCTGGTGGCCGAGCGCGAGGCATTTGTCGACCTGTTCGATAGCGCCGACCAGAAGGAAGGCGTCAATGCCTTCCTCGAAAAGCGCAGCGCGGTGTGGAAAAACGCATGAACCACGAAGCAATCGAGCCGGTGGTGCTGTTTGAGGAACGCGCCGCCGCCAATGGCAAACGCATCGGCATCGCCACCCTCAATTCGCCGCGCACGTTGAATGGGTTGTCGTTGGCGATGGCCGAGTTGCTCGATGCCAAGCTCATCGCGTGGGCCGCGGATGACGCCATCGCGATGGTGGTCTTGCAGGGCGCGGGCGAAAAAGCCTTCTGCGCGGGCGGCGATCTGCATGGCCTGTATCAAGGCATGCAGGCCGATAACCCGGGTGATGCCGGTGCGATCCGCGCCGATTCGCATGCCGGGCGTTTCTTCGCCACCGAATACCGGCTTGACCATCGCATCCATACCTATGCCAAGCCGCTCGTGTGTTGGGGCCACGGCATCGTGATGGGCGGCGGCATCGGCCTGATGTCCGGGGCCAGCCAGCGCGTGGTTAGCGAGCGTTCGCGGATGGCCTTCCCAGAAATTACTGTTGGCCTGTACCCGGATGTCGGCGGCAGTTGGTTGCTCAACCGGGTGCCGGGGCGGGCGGGTTTGTTTCTTGCCCTGACGGGCGCGCCGCTCAATGCCGGCGATGCGATCTATGCCGGCATGGCCGATCACTTCATCGCCGAGGCACACCGCGACGCAGTGCTGGCCGCACTCGCCAGTGCGCCGTGGTTGGATGATGCGGCCGCCAATCATGCCGTGCTGGCTGATGTGCTGGGTGATTTTGCCAGCGCCGCCGAACCCGGCCCGTTGCAGCAACACGCGGCGTTGGTGGATGAGCTGTGCGCGGGCGATGATCTGCACGCGATGGTCGCTGCCATCGCCGCCATCGAGGCCGATGACAAATGGTTGCAAACCGCCAAGGTCACGCTCGCGGCGGGCGCGCCCGGCTCGGCGCGTCTGGGCTTTGAGCTGCAACGCCGTGCACGGGGTTTATCGCTGGCCGATACCTTCCGGCTGGAATACATCGCCTCGCTGCATTGCGCCGCGCATGGCGATTTTGCCGAAGGCATCCGCGCGCTGTTAATCGACAAAGACCGCAACCCGCAGTGGAACCCGGCCACCTTGGCCCAGGCCACACCCGCCTGGGCCGATGCCTTCACCGTGGCACCGTGGGCGCACAATCAACATCCCTTGGCCGATCTGGCCGACTTGCAACCGGAGACTGACGCATGAGCCGCATCGCATTCATTGGCCTCGGCAATATGGGCGGGCCGATGGCCGCCAATCTGAGCAAGGCCGGCCATCGCCTGCGCGTATTCGACCTGATGCCGGCCGCCTTGCAAGCCGCCGCCGCGCACGGTGCCGAGATCGCCGCCAATGCCGCCGAGGCCGTGGCCGATGCCGAGGTGGTCATCTCGATGTTGCCGGCCAGCCGCCACGTCGAGGGCCTGTATCTGGGCGATGAGGGTGTGCTGGCCAAGGTGCCGGCCGCGGCACTCGTGATTGATTGCAGCACGATTGCCCCGGCCAGTGCGCGCAAGGTGGCCGAGGCCGCCAGCGCGCGCGGCGTGGTGATGATCGACGCGCCGGTCTCCGGTGGCACTGCTGGGGCCGCCGCCGGCACCCTGACCTTTATCGTCGGCGGTGAAACCGCCGCATTGGAGCGCGCCCGCCCGATTTTGCAGGCGATGGGCAAGAACATCTTCCACATGGGCGATGCCGGTGCCGGGCAGGTGGCCAAGCTGTGCAACAACATGGCGCTGGGCGTGATCATGGCGGCGACGGGCGAGGCGATTGCGCTGGGTGTCGCGCAAGGGCTGGACCCGAAAGTGCTCTCCGAGATGATGGCGGTCAGCACCAGCCGCAGTTGGGCGACGGAAGTCTGCAACCCGTGGCCGGGCGTGCTGGAATCGACCCCGGCCAGCCGTGGTTACAGCGGCGGTTTCGGCAATGATCTGATGCTAAAAGACATGGGCTTGGCCGCCGAGGCGGCGATGGCCTCGGGTTCGTCGATCCCGCTGGGCGAGCTGGCGCGCAACCTCTACGCGATGAACAGCCAAGCCGGCAATGGCGGCCTGGATTTCTCCAGTGTGGTGAAATTGCTGGCCAAGACCCCGTGATATCGATGCGATGAACGCCAAACCCCTGAGCGGAACCCGACAGACGCTGGTGCTGCCGGATGGTGCCGACAAACTGCTGCTGCATTCCTGCTGCGCGCCCTGCTCGGGCGAGCTGATGGAGGCGTTTGTCGAATCCGGCATCGACTACACCATCTTCTTCTACAACCCCAATATCCACCCGGTAAAGGAATACGAGCTGCGCAAAGAGGAGAACATCCGCTTTGCCGAGAAACACGGCGTGCCGTTCATCGATAGCGATTACGACACCGATAACTGGTTTGAACGCGCCAAGGGCATGGAAGACGCGCCCGAACGCGGCATCCGCTGCACCATGTGTTTCGATATGCGCTTTGAACGCACCGCGCTCTACGCGCACGAGCACGGCTTCAAAGTGATGACCAGTTCGCTGGGTATCTCGCGCTGGAAAAACATGGCGCAGATCAATGACTGCGGCGAGCGCGCCGTCGCGCCTTACGATGAGCTCAGCTACTGGGATTACAACTGGCGCAAGGGCGGTGGCTCGGCGCGCATGATCGAGATCAGCAAGCGCGAGCAATTCTACCAGCAGGAATACTGCGGCTGTGTCTATTCGCTGCGCGATACCAACCGCCATCGCAAGGCGCAGGGCCGCGAACGGATCAAGATCGGCATCAAGTTCTACAGTGAGGATGAGCCGGTGGCTTGAAACGCCGCCCGGCCCGCTACCGCTATACTCGCCAGTCGGGTTTGCACCCGCGCCCGTGGCTATTGAAAATCAATGGTTTACCGGCGTCCACCCACGAATTTCAGTCCGTGAGCCCGGCTCGCGGCCAGCCCTGATCGCCCATGCGCCTGTCCACCATCAAGCTTGCCGGCTTCAAGTCCTTCGTCGATCCAACCACCCTGCACCTGCCGACCAATATGACCGGCGTGGTCGGGCCCAATGGCTGCGGCAAGTCCAACATCATCGATGCGGTGCGCTGGGTGATGGGCGAATCCTCGGCCAGCCGCCTGCGCGGGGATAGCTCGACCGATGTGATCTTCTCCGGCTCCAGCGGCCGCAAGCCGGTCTCGCAGGCGATGGTCGAGCTGGTCTTCGATAACAGCGACCACGCGGTGAGTGGCGAGTTTGCCGCCTTCAACGAAATCTCGGTCAAGCGCAGCATCGGCCGCGATGGGCAAAGCAATTACTACTTGAACGGCGCCAAATGCCGGCGCAAAGACATCACCGATTTGTTCCTGGGCACCGGCCTTGGCCCGCGCAGTTATTCGATCATCGAGCAGGGCATGATCTCGCAGGTGATCGAGGCGAAGCCCGAAGAATTGCGCGTGTATCTGGAAGAAGCCGCCGGCATCTCCAAATACAAAGAGCGCCGCCGCGAGACCGAAAACCGGATCAAGCACACCCGCGAAAATCTTGAACGCCTCTCCGACTTACGTGAGGAAGTGGGCAAGCAGCTGACCCATCTGGCCCGGCAGGCGCGCCAGGCCGAGCAATACACCGCGATCCAAGCCGAGCGCCGCATCAAGGATGCCGAGTGGAAGGCGCTGCAATACCGCGCGTTGGATGCCGACCTGCAACAGCATCGGCAGGCATTGGCCAGCGATGAAACCCGGCTTGAGCAATTGATCGCCGAGCAGCGCCATGCCGAGCGCGAAATCGAAACCGGCCGCGAGCGCCATCAATCGGCGGTCGATGCCCACGCGCAAGCGCAGGCCGAGGTCTATCGGGTTGGCGGCGTGCTCGCGCGGTTGGAGCAGCAAATCCAGCATCAGCACGAAATGGCGAGCCGCCTGGCCAGCGCCCGCGATGAGGCCGAGCAGGCCCTGTCGGAAATCGTCGCCCATATCGGCAGCGATGAAGAAGCACTGGCGATGTTGAGCGAAAGCCTGCTGGAATCCGAGCCACGGCTGGAAGAACTGCGTGAAGGCGATGACGCACGCCAAGAGGCCTTGCGCGATGCCGAAACCCAACTGGCCGATTGGCAGCAGCGCTGGGAAACGCAAAACCGCGAGCAATCCGAGGCCGCACGCGCTGGCGATGTCGAGCGCACCCGTGTGGCGTATCTGGATCGGCAATTGCTCGATGCCGAGCGCCGCCGCGAGAAATTGGCGGAAGAAAAACAACTGCTTGATCTGGGCCAGTTGGCCGAGGCCTTCAGCGCGCTTGAACTGCGCCACGATGAACAAAAAGCCGGCATCGATACCTTGCAAGACGCGGTTGAAAGCCGCAAACAAGCGGTGCTTGATCTACAGGATGAACAGCGCCAACTGCAATCGCGGCTGGCTGATACGCGCAAATCGGCGCAGGAAAAACGTGGCCGTTTGAGTTCGCTCGAAACCCTGCAATCGGCGGCATTGGGCCAAGAGCAGGGCGCGGCCGTGGCGTGGTTGCGCCAGCGCGGGCTGGATAACGCGCCGCGTGTCGGTGAGACCTTGAAGGT
>JAUNTK010000135.1 GCA_030538735.1 Pseudomonadota bacterium | reverse complement strand
GGCCGGTTGGCACGGCTGCGATAATGCGCGTTTCCCGCATCACGAGAATCCGCCATGTCGCAGAATGCCCGCCACGACCCCTCGCGCCAGATTCGCGCCCCGCGCGGTGCCAAGCTCACCTGCAAAAGCTGGCTGACCGAAGCGCCGTATCGCATGCTGCAGAACAATCTGGATGCGGAAGTGGCGGAAAAGCCCGAGGATTTGGTGGTGTACGGCGGCATCGGCCGTGCCGCGCGTGATTGGGAAAGCTACGACACGATCCTTGAAACGCTGAAAACTCTGGGCGATGACGAAACTCTGCTGGTGCAATCCGGCAAGCCGGTGGGCGTGTTCCCAAGCCATGCCGATGCGCCGCGGGTATTGATCGCCAACTCTAACCTTGTGCCGCATTGGGCGACGTGGGAGCACTTCAACGAGCTGGATAAAAAGGGCTTGATGATGTACGGCCAGATGACCGCCGGCAGCTGGATATATATCGGTAGCCAAGGCATCGTGCAGGGCACGTATGAAACGTTCGTCGAGATGGGCCGCCAGCATTACGACGGCAACCTGAGCGGCAAATGGATTCTCACCGCCGGCCTGGGTGGGATGGGCGGCGCGCAGCCATTGGCGGCCTCGCTGGCCGGTGCCTGCAGCCTCAATATCGAATGCCGCCAGAGCAGCATCGATTTCCGTCTGCGCACCCGCTATGTCGATGAGCAGGCCAAGGATATCGATGATGCGCTGGCCCGCATCGCCAAATACACCGCTGGCGGCGAAGCCAAATCGATTGCGTTGCTGGGCAATGCGGCAGAAATCCTGCCGGAGTTGGTCAAGCGCGGCGTGCGCCCGGATGCGGTGACCGATCAAACCTCGGCGCATGACCCGATCCACGGCTATCTGCCGATTGGCTGGAGCATCGCCGAGTGGGAAGCCCGGCAGAAGGCCAGCCCCGACAAGGTGCGCGATGCCGCCAAACAATCGATGCGCGTGCATGTCGAAGCGATGCTGGCGTTCCAGCAAATGGGCGTGCCGACCTTCGATTACGGCAACAACATCCGCCAGATGGCCTGCGATGTCGGCTGCGAAAATGCCTTTGATTTCCCCGGTTTTGTGCCGGCCTATGTGCGCCCGCTGTTTTGTCGCGGCATCGGCCCGTTCCGTTGGGTGGCGCTATCGGGCGACCCGGAAGACATCTACAAGACCGATGCCAAGGTCAAGGAATTGATCGCCGATGATCCGGCCCTGCATCGTTGGCTGGACATGGCGCGCGAGCGCATCGATTTTCAGGGCTTGCCGGCACGCATCTGCTGGGTCGGCCTCGGCCTGCGCCACAAACTGGGCCTGGCCTTCAACGAGATGGTGCGCAATGGCGAATTGAAGGCACCCATCGTGATCGGCCGCGATCACCTCGATAGCGGCAGTGTGGCCTCACCCAACCGCGAAACCGAAAGCATGATGGATGGCTCCGATGCGGTATCGGATTGGCCGCTGTTGAATGCGATGTTGAATGTGGCCGGTGGCGCGACGTGGGTATCGCTGCATCACGGCGGCGGCGTCGGCATGGGCTTCTCGCAGCACAGTGGCGTGGTGATTGTGTGCGATGGCAGCGAGGCCGCCGACAAGCGCATCGCCCGGGTGCTGTGGAACGACCCTGCAACAGGCGTCATGCGCCATGCCGATGCCGGTTATCAGATTGCGCGTGATTGTGCTCACAGTAATGGGCTTGATCTACCGATGCTGCGGTAAGCCAAACGCGGTGGTGTAGCATCTGTCTGCACGATGGTGCATGCAGACCATCGTGGTGTGTACAGGGGAATCCAGCGCATGAAGTCTCGCGCTCATCAGCGCAATTTCAAATGGAGTGTGGCTATTCAGCTCGTCCTCGGGGCGGTCTGCCTTGCCCTGTTGTTGGCGATGCTGCAAATTCAGCACCACAGCATTTCGTATATCAGCGGCCATCATCGCTGGGATGAAGGGCAGCGCCGCGCGCTGGATGCGCTTGAGCTGTACGTGATGTCGGGTGATCAGGTGTGGTTGGATCGGGCGGAGAACGAACTTGATTTGCCAGTCAGTCTTGATCGCGCACGTGCGTTGTTCGACGATCCTGCCGCCAACAAGGATGAAGTCGCCCGGCTGTTGAGACAGGGACGGGTCCCATCCGACCAAATTCAGATGATGCTCTGGCTGTATCCACACACACGCGATTTGCCCTATATGTCGGATGCGATGCAGGCTTGGACTGACATCAGCCCGTATCTTGCGCAGATCAAAAGCCTGCGTCGGGAATTGGTGGTGAGAAGCCGAGCGCAGCAACCGTTGGGCGAGGCCGAACGCATCGCATATACCGCCCGCATTGTCGAAATCCGCGACGGTATAACGCCCTCGGCAAGCAAGTTTCGCGAGCATGTCGAGGATGGGATTCTGGTGCTCAAGCGCCTGATTCAGGGCGCAGCATTGTTGATTTTCCTCGTCGCCGCCGTGGTGTTTCTGCGTTTGATGCGCAGCCTCCACCAGTTGCTTGGCAGCAGTGAGCGCTGGGCCAAGGCGGCCTTCGATCAGGCCAGCATCGGCATGCTCAAACTTGATGGCGATGGCCGCATCATCGATGCCAATGCCGCCGTCGGGCGCTTGTTGGGCGGGGCGGAAACCTATCTGCGCGGGCGTTACATCCATGAATTTTTGCTGCCGGAATCGTTGTCGGCGTGGCGTCATGCGCTCACGGCCGAGGCGGGCGGCGATGGCGAGTTGCTTATCCGCGATAACAATGGGCGTGAGCGGGTGGCCAGCTACAAACTGTCCACGGTCAGTACGGATGATGATCGCGGCCAACATCGTGAAAACCTGCTGCTGCTCGAAGACATCAGCGAGGCGCACGCCTTGCGCCAGGAGCTTGATTTCCGCGCCCGCCACGATGGCCTGACCGGCCTGGTCAATCGCGGCGAGATCGAGCGCCAACTGGCGGTGATGCTGCAACAGCAGGCCGCGCCGCCACGGCAGCCGCTCAGTGTCTGCATGTTGGATATCGATCGCTTCCGTTACATCAATGACAGTGCCGGCCTGCATGTGGCGGATAGTCTTTTGCGCTCGGTTGCGCATGGCTTGCACGACATGATCGCGGCACCGGCCGTGGTTGGCCGGATGGGTGGCGATCAGTTCTTGATTCTCCTGCCCGGTACCGAGGCGGGCGCGGCGATGACTCTGGCGGGGCAAATGGGCGAATGTGTGGATGCCGCTGGCCGCGCATTGGGTGATGAAAAACTGCTGGTGACGTGCTCGATCGGCGTATTGGCGGTCGATCCCGCTTGCCAATCGCCCGACGAGGTCCTGGCCGCGGCCGATCAGGTCTGCGAGGAGGCCAAGCAGGCCGGCCGCAATCGCGTGCGCCTGCTGGTGCAGGAATCGAACGCACTGGAGCAGCGCCGCAGTCTGGCCGAGTTGGCGGCGGCAGTCAGCCGCGCCATCGAGCATGACGGGTTTCGCCTGTACGCGCAGCGCATGGATGCCTGCATGAGCGGGATGCAGGGCGAGGAAACACCGCTGCAATTTGAAATCCTGCTGCGCATGGCCGATGCCGATGGCAATGTACTGCTGCCGGGGCAGTTTCTTGCCGCGGCCGATTTGTATGGCCTATCCGAACAAATCGACCGCAAGGTGTTGGCGATGGTGCTGGCCGAGCTTGATCGCTGCATCAACTCATGCACGCTGCGCGGGCGGATCCGCTGTTTCATCAACGTCATGCCAAGCTCGATGGCCAAGCATGAGTTCGCCATGCAGGTGGGCGCATTGCTGGCGACTTACCCGCATCTGGCCGAATCGATCTGTATCGAGATCACCGAAAGCGGCGCGATGGGCAATATCGAGCAGGCGACCCACTTCATCAATGTGCTGCGCAAGCAGGGCTGCAGCGTGGCGCTGGATGATTTTGGCGTCGGCCATTCCTCGTTCGGCCATCTCAAGGTGCTGCCTTGCGATATCGTCAAGATCGATGGCGGCTTTACCCGCGATTTGGAGCACGATGCGACCAGTGCCGTGTTGATCCGCTCGATCACCGAGATGAGCCACGTGCTTGGCAAGCAGGTGGTGGTCGAGTGGGTGGAAAACGAGAGCATGGCCGAGCGTGTCAGTGCGCTTGGCGTCGATTTCATGCAGGGCTTTGGCATCCATCGACCAGAGCCGTTGGGGGATTTTCTTGCGCGCGAAATGGGCCGGCGCTGACTATCGCCAAGCACTGCGCCTTTGCTGCCCCTCCCCAACGCCTCTCCCACTGGAGAGGGGCATGAAGCACTGGCTTGGCAATGAAGTACGCGCCATGCGGGGTTCTGCAAGCTGATTGCTCGATAGATTCTTGTCAGTACGCCAAGCCCGGCATCGTCTGCCATTGAATCGCTAGAATTGCCTCACCCCCTTGTGTGGATAGCGCGATGAAAGCCATTCCCGTCCTAGCCTTGTCGTTGTGCTTGCTGGCCGCAGCCCCCACGTTGACGGCGGCTGATGAAGTGCGTGCAAGCAGTGCATCCACCGCTGATAACGTGATCGATGCCCAACGCTTGGCCGTACTGGATGCGCGGATCGAAGCGGTGCGCCAGCGTTTTGATGTGCCGGGCATCGCGATCGCCATCGTGCGCGATGGCGAGGTGGTGATCGAGCGCGGCTATGGGCTGCGTGAAATCGGCAAGCCGGCAGCGGTGGATGCGCATACCCTGTTTGCCATCGCCAGCAATACCAAGGCGTTCACCGCGACTGCACTGCAGTTGCTGGCCGAAGACGGCAAGCTCGACATGAACGATCGGGTGATCGATCACCTGCCGTGGTTCCGCATGGGCGATGCCTACATCACCCGCGAGCTGCGCATCCGCGATTTGCTCGCGCACCGCAGTGGGTTGTCGTTGGGCGCGGGTGATTTGCTGTTCTGGCCGCCTACCGATTACAGCAGCCGCGAGGTGGTGGAGCGGCTGGCCAATGTGCCGGTCACCGGGCAGTTCCGCGGTCAATATGCCTACGACAACGTGCTGTATGCCGTGGCCCAGTTGGTGATCGAACAAGCCAGCGGGATGACCTTCAAGGCATTCTTGCAAACACGCATCTTCAACCCACTGGGGATGGATGAGACCCACCACAACGCCAATGATCTGCGGCCGGGGGACAACGTGGCGACCGGCCATGCCAAGCCGGATTTCGGCAATACGCTGGTATCGGTCGGCACCTTGAGCTGGGATAACGTGGCCGGTGCCGGTGGCCTGTATTCCAGCGTGCACGATTTGAGCAAATGGATGAAGGTGCAGCTTGCCGGCGGGGTGATTTCCGGCGAGGGTGAAAAGGCGATACGCCTGTTTCCGGCCAAGCGTCAGCGGCAGATGTGGACGATGCTGACCCCGATCCCGGTACCCACGTCGTCGGTGCCGGAGTTGGCGCCGACGATGCCGAATTTCCTCGGCTACGGTGAAGGCTGGCTGTTGTCCGATTACCGGGGTGAGAAGTTAGTCTGGCATACCGGCGGTTGGCCGGGGCAGGTATCGCGCCTGACGCTGGTGCCGGGCAAAAAGTTGGGCATCGTGGTGCTGACCAATCAGGAGGTGGGTGCCGCCTTCAATGCGCTGACCTACGAGGCGCTGGACATCATGCTGGGCCGTGAGCACTACGACTGGATCGATGCCTATGCCAAGGCGGTGGCCAAGGCCGATGCCGCGGCGGATGATTCGTGGGCCAAACTGCTGGCCGCGCGCGATGCCAAATCGAAGCCTTCGCTGGCGCTGGCCCGCTACGCCGGCACCTGGCGCGACCCGTGGTATGGCGATGTGCGGATCAGCCACGATGGCAAAGGGTTGGCGATGCAGTTCTCGCGCACGCCGGCATTGAACGGCCGACTTGAACACTGGCAGCACGATAGCTTTATCGTGCGCTGGCAGGACCGCACGCTCAATGCCGATGCGTTTGTGTATTTCGCCCTGGAGCCGGACGGCAGCATCCGCGAGATGCGGATGAAGCCGGTATCACCGAAGACCGATTTCAGTTTCGATTTTCAGGATCTGCGTTTGCTGCGGATCGAGCCAACATCGCCCGCCTCGAAGTAGAGGCGAGCGCCGCATCGCGCATCGGCGCGCGGATAATCTCAGGCCAGTTCCAGCGGGATGCCGATGCGCTGTCCAACGCGGCGGGGCACGCGCTCGGCATCAAGCAGGGCTTCGATCCGGCTGAACAAGTCGTTGCGCGAGAA
>JAUNTK010000002.1 GCA_030538735.1 Pseudomonadota bacterium | reverse complement strand
ACGAGCCCACCAGCACCACACTCTGCCCGGGCCGTAACCACTCACCCAGTGCCGAGACACTGGCCGCATCACGCGCATTGACCGCGGCCACCGGCACGCCCTGCATCACCACTGCGTCCAGCCCGGCCAGTGCCGCCTCGGCATCGATGGCGATATCGTGTTTGGTCAGTACCACCACCGGCCGCACCCCGCCGCCCTGCAACAACAGCAAATAACGCTCGATGCGGCGCGGGTTGAAATCGGCATCCAGCCCGGTCACCACAAAAGCCGTATCGACATTGGCCGCGATCAATTGCTGTTTGTAGTGCTCGCCCGCCGCGCCACGCTTGATGACACTTTGCCGCGGCAGCAGGGCGATGATCTGCGGCTTTTCCTCTCTCGCCTCGATCAATACCCAGTCACCCACCGCCGCGCGCGCATTGGGGTCGCAGCGCGGGCGCATCCAATCCGGCAGCGATTCCACCGCCTGCGCTTCCTCGGCCGATTCGGCCACCACATAGCCCGAGCGATGTTGCTCGGTGACCCGCGCCGGGCGCGCCGCTGGGTGGGCAGCCAACATCGCCTGCCATGCTGCCGGCAACGGCTCGGGCCAGCCGATCCGCGACAGGCGGGCAGGCTCGATGTTCAAGCGCGGGTGGGGATCAGGGACATGTGCGGATTTTACGGCGATCTAGCCGATGATGGCGGCCGGCCAGCATGTCATTCAGCGGATTCCTCGCCACGCGCTTTTCCGATAATCTGGCGCATTCATCGCTGATAACGCCCCATGTCCACGCCCGCACTCGCCACCCGCAACCGCCTGACCGAAGTCCGTTATGAAATCCGTGGTGATCTGGCGCGCCGCGCACGCGAGTTGGAAGGCCAGGGCCGCATGCTGATCAAGCTCAATATCGGCAACCCCGGCGCGTTTGGCTTCCGTGCGCCCGAGCATCTGCAGCGCGCGATCACCGATCACATCCACGATACCGACCCCTATACCCACCAGCAGGGCTTGCCTGAAGCGCGTGCGGCAATCGCCGATTTCCATCGCCAGCGCGGCACGCCGGATGCACTGCCGGAGCGGGTGTTTATCGGCAATGGCGTCAGCGAGTTGATCGATATCGCCCTGCGCGCCCTGCTTAATCCCGGCGATGAAGTGCTGCTGCCTTCGCCCGATTATCCGCTGTGGTCGGCGGCCACCATCCTCAACGATGGCCGCCCGGTGTATTACCAGTGCCGGCCGGAAAACGGCTTCCTGCCCGACCCGGAAGAAATCGAAAAACTAGTATCCAGCCGCACCCGCGCACTGGTGCTGATCAACCCCAACAACCCGACCGGGGCCAGCTACCCGCGCGAATTGCTGGAGCGCATCGTCGCCATCGCCCGCAAGTACCGGCTGCTGCTGATGGCCGACGAAATCTACGACCACATCCTGTACGACGGCGCCCAATTCCAGCCGTTGGCACCGCTGGCCGGCGACCTGCCCTGCCTGTCGTTTGGCGGCCTCTCCAAGGTGCATCGCGCCTGCGGCTGGCGGGTCGGCTGGGGCGTGTTGTCGGGCGATGCCAACGTGATCGCGCCGTATCACCATGCGCTTGATCTGCTTGGCGCGCTGCGCCTATGCGCTAATGTGCCGGGCCAATTCGCAATCCATGCCGCGCTGCATGGGGCCGATACCATCAGCACGCTGACCGCGCCCGGCGGCCGCCTGTACGAAACCCGCCGCGCCCTGATCGAATGCTGCGCGGCCAGCCCGCACCTGCAATTGGTGGCCCCAACCGGCGCGCTATACGGCTTCCCGCAGGTGGTGGGCGATGCCGCGCACGGCTTTGACGATCACCAGTTTGCGCTGGAATTGCTGGAAACCGAGAACGTGCTGATCGTGCCCGGTTCCAGCTTCAACGTGCCGTATCGCGATCACCTCCGCGTCACCCTGCTGCCCGAGGCCGATGTGCTGCGCGATGTATTCACCCGTATCGACCGCGTCTTGGCCCGGCGCGCGAACGGCTGACACCCGCCCGTGTTATCCATGCTGGCAACCTGCTAGGAGCCCCGCAATGACCACACTCACCTATCTGGCACTTGGCGATAGCTACACCATCGGCGAAGGCGTGGCCGAAGACCGCCGCTGGCCGCTGCAACTGGCCGCTGCGCTGCGCCAATTGCGAATACCGCTGCAAGACCCGCGCATCATCGCCACCACCGCGTGGGCCACCGATGAGCTGGCGCACGCGATGGACGATGCCGCCTTGACCGATGCCAGCTGGGATTTCGTCACGCTTTTGATCGGCGTCAACGACCAATACCGGCATCGCGCCCTGCCCGAATTCGCCACCGGGTTCGATGCCCTGCTGCACCGCGCCGAGCTGCTATCCAAGCGCGGCGCGGCTGGCGTGATGGTGCTTTCAATCCCCGATTGGGGCGGCACCCCGTATGCGCAAAAAGAGGGCCGCGATGCCGCGCAGGTCAGCCACGAGCTGGATGCCTACAACCGCCATATCGCCACCATGTGCGCGGCACAGGGCGTGGGCTTTGTCGATATCAGCACGGCCAGCCGTGCGTGCACGCCGCAAGCTGGCATGTTGACCGATGACGGCCTGCATCCCTCCGCCACCCAATACGCCGAATGGACGCGGCTGGCCTTGCCGACCGCACGCCGGCAACTTGAAGCCCACGCCGCATGAAGCGCAGCAGCGGCGATATCGCCCGCGTTTTTCTCGACCCGACGCGCCGCTTTGATCGCCAGCACTATTACTACGCCAAGAGCAAACTGGCGACCGACCCACTCTACGGCGGCGTCACCCGCGCCTTGGCCGGTAGCTCTCTGCCGGTTCTGGATATCGGCTGCGGCATCGGCATCCTGTTGCACTGGCTGCGCGCTGCAGGCATCGAATCAGCGTATTTCGGCACCGATTTCGATGCGCGCAAGATCCAACAGGCCAATGGCGCACTGGCCCGCAGCGGCTTGCGTGATGCCGCGTTTGAAGTCGGCGATGCCGCACGCGGCCTGCCCGCGCATAGCGGCCATGTCTGCATTCTTGATGTGATGCAATTCCTGCCCGATGCCGATGCGCAAGATGTATTGCTCGATGCGATGATCGCCCGCCTCGCCCCCGGCGGCAAACTCATCATCCGCACCGGCCTGAACGATGGCAGCCTGCGCGCACGCATTACCGTCGCGGTGGATCGCCTGTCCAAACTTTGGGGCTGGATGCGCGATGCGCCACGCCACTACCCCGAGCTGGACCGGCTGCAACGCAAATTTGCCGAACACGGCCTGCTGGTTGAGCTCACCCCGTTCTACGGCAAGACCCCGTTCAACAATTGGTTGATTGTGGCCAGCCGTGGGGCGGGTTCTACGGCATAGGGACGCGATCTGGCGTTGCCTGTGTTGGCGGGCTTGATGCGGGCGGGCCTTGGGTTTGAACGCGGGAAACGGGGATTCACGCAGTTGCTGCGTTCGCCCTCACCCCCAGCCCCTCTCCCTGAGGGAGAGGGGAGCCAAAAGTAGCCAAGCACATCGCTGACCCGCGGGAGATGAGAGCCAGAGCGAAATCTTGCTGCCGCAGCGAAAAACGCCATCACACCCGCGTTTTATAGCCCACCACCAGCCACCATCACGGCGGCAACACCGCCCGCAACCCACGTGCTTCCAGCAACGCCAGCACCCGGCGCAGTATCTCGATATGGCGGCCATCGCCGCCTTCGTGCAGCAGCACGATGGCCGCCGGTTTCAGGCCGGCTTGCAATGCGCGCATAACGTCTTCAACCGGCCGATCAAGGCCATCAAAGCCGCGCGCATTCCATGCCACGCGGGTCAGCCCGGCATCGCGCAAGGGGGCCTGCACAAACGGGTTGGCCATCCCCACCACCGCCCGAAACCAACGCGGGGGCGCACCGGCAAGCGCGGTGAGGCGCGCCTGCGCATCCAGAATCTGCCGGCGCATCGCCTGCGGCCCCAGCGCCCAGAACCATTTTTCCGGGTGGCTATCGCTGTGATTGCCGATTTCATGACCGCGCCGGACGATCTCGCGCACCAGCTCCGGGCGCTCCGCGGCGCGTTGCGCAACTAGAAAAAACGTCGCCCGCGCGCCGTGCTGATCAAGCAAATCGAGCATCGGCAAGGTGTCAGCGGATGGGCCATCGTCGATGGTCAGCCATACCTCGGGCGCATCACCGGGTAGGCGGGTCAACACCGGGCCATAGAAGCGCGAATACGGCCACAGCACGCCCCACAAGAACGGCACATGGCTGGCCACCAACAACGGCAGGCCGATACGCCAACCCAGCCACCACCAAACCAGTGCGACCGCGCACTGGCTGGCGATGAACCAAACCAGCCAGCGGTGCGGATGCGTCGGCGGTTGTTGCAGGGGCGATCTGGACATCGCGCCATCATGCCACGCCCGTTTGCCACCGCCGCCGCATCGGGCACACGCGGTAAAATCAGCCTATTCCCTCGGAGGTTTTTGCCATGTCCCTTGATCCCGCCGTGCGCCAACGCATCAGCGATTTGCTGGCTGCCAACCGTGTCGTGCTGTTCATGAAAGGCGAGCCCGGGGCACCGCAATGCGGCTTTTCCTCGCAGGCCGTCGGCACCTTGCGTGATCTGGATGTCGCCTTCACCCATGTCGATGTGTTGAGCGACCCGGCAATCCGCGAAGGCATCAAACTGTACGGCGATTGGCCGACGATTCCGCAGCTGTATATCGATGGCGAACTCCTCGGCGGCAGCGACATCATCGTGCAGATGGCCGGCAGTGGCGAGTTGCAGCAGGCGCTTGGGCTGCCGCCGCCGGATCGCACCCCGCCCGAGGTGACGGTCAGCCCGGCCGCGTTCGCCATGCTCAAGCAGGCGATCAGCGATGCCGGTGATGAACTGGCGGTGGAGATCGCCATCGACCGCCAATACCGCACCCGCCTGCATCTGGTGCCGGTCGATGCCAACGCGGTGCAGGTCGCGGTCGATGGCCTTACCCTGCAATTTCCGCTCAGCGATGTGCGCCGCGCCGATGGCCTGCATCTGAATTTTGCCGATGACGCACGCGGCAAAGGCCTGGTGATCGACAACCCGAACGCGCCCAAGCCGGTGCGCGATATCAGCCCGGCCGAAGCCGCCCAGCGTGTCGCCGCCGGCAGCCTGACCTTGATCGATGTGCGCCCCGCCACCGAGCGCGCACTGGCCGCCGCGCCCGTTGCCTTCCTCGATTTCGATGCCGGCCGCGAGGTGATTGATGCCTTGGACAAGGCCACAGCCATCGCCTTCCTCTGCCACCACGGCGGGCGCAGCGCGCAGGCCGCCGAGCATTACCGCCAGCACGGCTTCCGCGAGGTCTACAACGTGGCCGGCGGGATTGATGCGTGGGCGGATCTGGATGCGGCCATCGGGCGCTATTGAGCGGAGCGCGCCAGCGACTTCGTTCCAACTCGGCAACGAAGCCGCTGGCCTTCAGCACACGGCGGCCCCGCCCCCCCGACCAACGACACATCCGGCCATCGTCAAAATCCGCTAGGCTCCATCTTCCACCGGGGAGCCATACATGCAAAAGACCGCCCTTGCCGCCTGCGCGGCCCTGTTGCTGGCCAGTTGCGCCAGCACGCCGACCAAGAAACCGGAGACCGCCGCCACGAGCGGCAAGCCGTATTCGTTTACCGCCGATCCCTATCCCAGCACCTACCAGCGCATCGCCTCGCCGCCGGTTTTGTTAAGTGGCGCGACGGTGCTGGATGGCACCGGCAAGCGTTTCGATAACAGCGATGTGCTGATGCAGGGTGGCAAGATCGTCGCGCTGGGCGCCGGGCTTGAAGCACCGGCCGATGCCATCCGGGTTGATGCGCGCGGCAAATGGGTGACACCCGGCATCATTGATGTGCACTCGCATCTGGGCGTGTATGCCAGCCCCGGCGCATCGGCGCATAGCGATGGCAACGAGGCGACATCGCCGGTTACCGCACAGGTCTGGGCCGAGCATTCAATCTGGCCGCAAGACCCGGGCTTTGCCGCCGCGCTGGCCGGTGGCGTCACCAGCCTGCAAATCCTGCCCGGCTCGGCCAACTTGGTGGGCGGCCGTGGCGTCACGCTGAAAAACGTCTACAGCACCAGCTATCAGGGTATGAAGTTCCCCGGTGCGCCGTGGGGCCTGAAGATGGCCTGTGGCGAAAACCCCAAGCGCGTGTACGGCAGCAAGGGCGGCCCATCAACGCGGATGGGCAATATCGCCGGTTTCCGCGCCGCGTTCGCCGATGCCGCTGACTACATGAAAAAGCGTCAATCCGGCAAGGATGCCGATGCCAAGCGCGATTTGAAAATGGATTCGCTGGCCGGCGCGATCAACGGCGATATCCGCGTCCACAACCACTGCTACCGCGCCGACGAAATGGAGATCATGCTGGATCTGGCCAAGGAATTCGGCTTCAAGATCAGCGCCTTCCATCACGGTGTCGAGGCCTACAAGATCGCCGACCGGCTGGCTGCCGAGGGCGTGTGCGGCGCACTCTGGGCCGATTGGTGGGGCTTCAAGATGGAGTCGTTCGACGGCATCCAGGAAAACCTGCTGATGGTGGACCGCGCGCCGGGCGGCTGCGCCATCGTGCACAGTGATTCCGCCGAGGGCATCCAGCGCCTCAATCAAGAAGCGGCCAAGGTGATGGCCAATGGCCGCCGCATCGGCATCGAGACCACGCCCGAACACGCGATCCGCTGGCTCACCTTGAATGCCGCCAAATCGATGGGCATCGAGCACGTCACCGGCTCACTGGAGGCCGGCAAGATGGCCGATGTGGTGGTCTGGAACGGCAACCCGTTTTCCAGCTACGCGCTGGCCGAGCAGGTATATATCGATGGCGCAAAACTGTATGACCGCGCCGACCCACGGCTGCACCCCAAATCCGATTTTCTACTGGGCCAAGACCTGATGCAGGGAGAAGCGAAATGAAGCGCGCCATCCAATCCGCTCTCACCCTTGCCATCCTCGCCGCGCTGCCGGCCTCGTTGCAGGCGCAGGATGTCTTGATCCGTAACGCCACCGTGCATACCGCAAGCACACAGGGCACGCTGCAAAACGCCGATGTGCTGGTGCGCAATGGCCGGATCAGCGCGGTCGGGCGCGGCCTTGCCGCCGCTGGTGTGCCGGTGATCGAAGCCGAAGGCCGGCCACTGACCCCGGCGCTGTTTGCCGGCATCAGCGATATCGGCGTGGAAGAAGTCAGCGGCGAATCGCGCACCGTCGATAGCCATGTCTCACTGGGCCAAAACGGCAAGGACATGCAGGTGCGCCCGGAGTTTGATGTCACTCTCGCCTACAACCCGGAATCGGTGGTGATCCCGGTCACCCGCATCGAAGGCTTCGGCTGGACGATGGTCTCGGCCAACCCAACCTCGGGCGGCTCCTTCATCGGCGGCCAGGGCGGCGCGCTGCGTTTTGATGGCAGCCTCGACCCGATCGGCCAGCGCGTGTTGTTCATCACCTTGGGCGCGGCCGGTGCCGGCTACACGGGGGGCTCGCGCGCGGCGCAGTGGATGATCCTCGACCAGCTGCTGGATGAAGTGCGCGGCCGGATCGCGCCCGATTCGCAATTCGCCCTGCTGACCCCGGCCGGGCGCAGCACCTTGGCGCGCTATTTCAATGGCGATGGCCGCATCGCGCTCAATGTGCATCGCGCCAGCGATATCCGTCGCGCACTGCGCTGGGCCAAGGCGCGCAATGTGCGCATCGCCTTGGTTGGTGCCAGCGAGGCATGGAAGGTGGCGCCAGAAATCGCTGCCGCCAAGGTGCCGGTGTTCATCGATCAACTGGCCAATTTGCCGGCCGATTTCGACCAGATCGCCGCGACTGGCGATAACGCCGCCCGGCTACGCGCCGCCGGTGTCGATGTCGCCTTCTCACAGACCGGCGATGCCTCGCATTCGGCACGCAAGGTGCGCCAACTGGCCGGCAATGCCGTCGCCCAAGGCCTGCCGTGGGAAGATGCACTGGCCGCGCTGACCCGCGTTCCCGCGCAGGCGTTTGGCCTGCAAAACGAACTTGGCAGCATCGCCCCCGGGCGCCGTGCCGACCTGGCGTTGTGGAGCGGCGACCCGCTGGACGTGGCGCAAACCGCCACCCAGGTCTGGATGGATGGCCGCGCCGTGCCGATGAAATCGCGCCAAACCGAGCTGCGTGACCGCTATCTGCACAGCCGCGAATCAGCGCTGCCGCCCGCCTACGTGCGCTGAGAGAGCGAAACGGGCCGGCGTCAGGTAGACGCCGGCGTTTTTCGCCCCCCTTGATGGCGGAAACCCTGCTTATCGCAACGGGGCACTCATGCGCATCGGCGTTTTGGTGGATGCCACCTGCATCACTCGCGGTAAATGCGCAATCGCCGTATCCTGAGCGCAACTTCAGGAGGATCACCCCATGCGCAATCGCTATTTCATCAGCCTGCCGGAACCGGAACAGGCGCGCGGCGCGGACGGCCTTGGCTTCACCTCGCACGGTGCCGACGGCTTTGCCGAAGAACTGCAGGCCGCCCTGCGCGGCGATGGCTTGTTCAAAAAATGGCTGGCCACCCAGCACGACCCGGAGGATGTCGATCCCAAGCTGGCCGCCACCGACCCGGCCGCCGAAGTCAGCGGCAAATTGGACGACCTGCATATCGATCTGGAAGCCGTTACCGATATCGGCGGCGACGTACTCAAGCACCGCCTGCGCCTGTTGGCCGGCAACCACTGGCAACTGCGTGATGTACGCGCGGCCTGAGTTTCATCTGCACGATGCGGGCGGATGACGACCGGCACGGAAATCCGCCCGCGCCGCTTCGATACGGCCAGATAACCGGGCCGGATTGCGAATGAGCCGTGATGTTTCGCCCTGATCGGCGAATCACCCTGCAAACCGCAACCGATACGCCGCCTGTCTGCCACCCAAGCGACAGGATGACAAAAGCCGGTCAACAACTCGCCATGCTGTGGCAGGCAGACGGCAAACCCATGCCGCCCACCGCCTTGTCAAGCCTGCAAGGCGCGGGCGTGATGGGCGAAATGCTCGCCGATGAAGCTGGCGATGAAGTAATAGCTGTGGTCGTAACCGGGGCGCAGGTTAAACACCAGCGGGTGTTGTCTGGCCTCGGCAGCGGCTTGCAACAATTCCGGCTTGAGCTGGCTGGCGAGAAAATCATCATCGCTGCCCTGATCGATCAAGATCGGCAGCCGCTCCTGCAACTCACCGGCCACCAACGCCGTGGCGTCATACGCCAGCCACGTTGTTCGGTCATCGCCCAGATACGCTGAAAACACCTTCTCGCCCCAGGTCACCTGCGAAGGGGCCACAATCGGGGCGAACGCCGACACACTGCGATACATGCCGGGGTTGCGCAGCGCGATCACCAAAGCGCCATGCCCGCCCATCGAATGGCCAAAGATGCCGCGCCGCTCGTTGGCCGGGAAGTGGTTTTCGATCAACGCCGGCAGCTCATACACGATGTAGTCATACATGCGGTAATGCCGCGCCCACGGGGCTTGGGTGGCGTTGACGTAGAAGCCCGCGCCCTTGCCCAGATCGTAGGCATCATCATCGGCCACCGCATCGCCGCGCGGACTGGTATCCGGCGCCACCACGATCACCCCGTGCTGGGCGGCATATTGCTGCGCGCCGGCCTTGGTGATGAAGTTTTGCTCGTTGCAAGTCAGCCCGGAGAGCCAGTACAGCACCGGGCATTTGCCGCTTTTTGCCTGCGGCGGCAGATAGATGGCGAAACGGGCGGTCAGACCCAGCGAGCTGGAATCGTGTTCCCAGACTTGCTGGCGGCCGCCAAAACTGGCGTGGTCTTCGAGTTTGTTCATGATGGGCTCGCGGGCGGATGTCTGGTTTGTTGCGTCACCCCAGCGCAAGCTGAGGCCGATTTGGTGCATGAGTACGGCGGGTCAAAAAGATCCCGGCCTGCGCCGGGATGACGATGCGGGTTTATCAATAGTGGATCACGCTGCGGATCGACTTGCCCTCGTGCATCAGATCGAAGGCGTGGTTGATATCGTCCAGCGGCATGGTGTGGGTGACGAAGGGCGCGAGGTTGATCTCGCCCGCCATCGCATCCTCGACCATGCCCGGCAGCTGGCTGCGGCCTTTCACGCCACCGAAGGCGGTGCCGAGCCACTTGCGCCCGGTCACCAGTTGGAACGGACGGGTGCTGATTTCCTGCCCGGCACCGGCCACACCAATAATCACGCTCTGGCCCCAGCCGCGATGCGCGCATTCCAGCGCCGCGCGCATCACGTTGACGTTGCCGATGCACTCGAAGCTGTGATCCACGCCCCAGCCGGTCATCTCGACGACGACTTGCTGGATCGGCTTGTCGTGATCTTTCGGGTTCACGCAATCGGTGGCACCAAACTCGCGGGCAAGATCGAACTTCGAGGGATTGGTGTCAATCGCGATGATGCGCCCGGCCCTGGCCTGTTTCGCGCCCTGAATCACCGCCAAGCCAATCCCGCCCAAACCGAACACCGCGACCGAATCGCCCGCTTGCACCTTGGCGGTGTTATGCACGGCACCGATGCCGGTGGTCACGCCGCAACCCAGCAGACAGACGTGTTCGGGATTCGCCTCCGGGTTGATCTTCGCTAGCGAGACTTCGGCCACCACGGTGTATTCGCTAAACGTGCTGCAACCCATGTAGTGGTAGATCGGCTCGCCGTTGTAGGAGAAGCGCACCGTGCCATCGGGCATCACGCCCTTTCCTTGCGTGGCACGCACCGAGGTACACAGATTGGTCTTGCCGGATTTGCAGAACAGGCACTCGCCGCATTCGGCGGTGTAGAGCGGGATCACGTGATCGCCGGGCTTCACGCTGGTCACGCCCTCGCCCACATCAACCACAATCCCTGCACCTTCATGGCCCAGCACCGCCGGAAAGATTCCCTCCGGGTCATCGCCACTCAGGGTGAAGGCATCGGTATGGCAGACGCCGGTATGGGTGATGCGCACGCGCACCTCGCCGGCTTTGGGCGGGGCCACGTCGATCTCGACGATCTCAAGCGGGCTGCCCGCCTTGAAGGCAACAGCCGCGCGGGATTTCAGGGTCTTGCCAGTGGTCTCGGACATGGATGGGTTCTCCGGTCGGTTCAGATGGTTATTTCAGATACGAACGCACCAACGCGCTCACCTCATCGATGGCCGTATGGATGCGTTGGTGGTCGGGATCGGCGCTGCAATCGGCATGACCAAAGCTCTCGCGCAGATGGCCTTGCAGCACCTCCGCCATCAAGCCATTGATGCCGCCGCGCATCGCGGCCAGTTGCTGCAACACGTCGCCGCAGGCGCTGCCGGCCTCGATCGCGCGCTCTAGGGCCTCGCTCTGGCCACGGATGCGGCGCAGGCGGGTGATCGCGCGTTTTTTCTCGGCAGGACTGTGCGGCATACCACGCTCTCTATACTCACCGGGAGTATACTTGGGCACGCCATGCGCCTGCAACCGTGATTTCAGCCGCGCGTCGCTGCAAATGGCGCACAAATACAGGGATTCAGGCTTGATCCTGCCCTGCCGGGGATTACACTCACAGGCATCGGCGCAATTTGGAAGCGCCTCCATGTGAGCGGCACAGGGGCACCATGAAGATCACGCCAGCACTGCGCATGTACAGGCTGCAATCGGATACGGCGGCAAAGCAACACGGCTGGTGGCTTGTCGCGTTTTTCATCAGCTGCCTGTTTGCGCTCCCCACTGCCAGCGCGTCGGAGTGGACATACAAGGTCAGGAAAGGTGAAAACCTGTGGGCGATCACCGAGGCCAACCTGACCAGCCTGCGCTGGGTGCAGCCGTTGCAACGGCTCAATGGCGTGCGCGATCCCTACGCGGTCGCGCCCGGCACGGTGCTGCGCATTCCGCTTAGTTGGAGCCGCCGGCAACAAGCCGAGGCCGATGTGCGCTCGTTGAGCGGCACGGTGCTGCTGGCGCGCAACGGGGCCGCCCCGCGCGCGCTCGGTCTCACCGATGTACTCAAGGCCGGCGACCAACTGCTGTCCGGCAGCGAAGGCCACGTCACCATCCACTACCCGGACAACTCGGTCAGCCGCTTGTACCCGGATTCCGAGTTGATGCTTGAGTCGATGGAAATCGTCGGCGCACGCGCCAGCTTCATCGCCCATATCCATCTCGGCAAGGGCCGGGTGGAGAGCAAAGTGCAGCCCGGCTCGACGATCCGCCGCAGCGACATGAAAATCGGCACGCCGCTGGGCACGACTTCCGTGCGCGGCACCCATTTCCGGGTTGGCGCATCGGCCGAGGGCAACGCCGCCTGGACCAGCGTGATGGAAGGTGTGGTTGATGTGGCGGACAACACGGGCCGCCATAACGTGTTGTTGCGTGCCGGCGATGGCTCGGCGATCAACGCCGACACCGGCAGCCCACAACACCGCCGCCTGCTGGCCGCACCGCCGCTCGATGAGGTGCCTGCGCTGTATGAAGCCCTGCCGCTGCGGGTTGAATCAAGCACGGTGGCAGGTGCTGAAGGCTATCGCGCCGAGCTGGCCCGCGATCAAGGCTTCGATTACATCGTGGCCTCGTCGCAGTCGGCCTCGCCGGGCCTGACGTTTCCTGATGTCCCCGATGGCGATTACTGGCTGCGCATGCGCGCTACTGGCCCCGATCATGTCGAAGGGCTGGATGCGATCAAGCAGGTCAAAATCGAGGCCCGGCCGGAACCGCCGTTCCTGATCCAGCCGCAGGCCGATGCCGAGGTCAGCGCCGGTGATGTCGAATTCCGCTGGGCCGCGCGCGATGATGCCCGCGAGTATCTGATCGAAATCGATCATGCCGATGCCGATGGCAAACCACTTGGGGCAGCGCCGCAGCCGCAAAGCGTCAAACACAATCGCACCGTGATTGCGCTGGCAGCAGAAACTGCGCCGGTCGCGCATGTCTGGCGCGCACGGGTACGCACCAGCGATGGCAAGCTGGGGCCGTTTGGGCCGTATGCCGCCTTCACCGTGCTGCCACCGGGGCCGACAATGGAGACGCCGACAATCGATGGCAGGCGCATCACGCTCAGCTGGGGCAAGCAGCCATTTGCCACACGCTGGAATTACCAGATGGCGCGCGATGCGGCGTTCAAGGACATTCTCAAGGCGGCGACCACCGATGTCCCCAAGGCCGACATCGACCGGCCAAAACCCGGCCGCTACCACGTGCGCATCGCTTGGGTGGATGGCGATGGCGCAACCGGCCCATGGAGTACACCGCAGCAGTTTGATGTGCCGCGCAAGCCGCCGTACTGGCTCAGCATGCCGTTGATCTGGGCCGTGCTCTGGCTCTGATCCCATGCCGAAAACCACGTTTGCCCGCTGTTTGCTGATCACGGCCATCGTGCTGGCCACCGTGGGCGCGACGTGGGCAGCGGCCCAACTCAATTGGGTCAACAAGCTTGATCGCGAGTTTCTCGATCTGTGGTCGGGGCGCAGCGACAACCGCGCCAGCGGCGAGGTGGTAGTGATCGCCATCGATGATGCCAGCCTGATCCAGATAGGCCGGTGGCCGTGGAGCCGCGCCCGCCATGCCGAGTTGATCGACAAACTGCATGACGCTGGTGCTGGCCCGATTGCAATCGATTTACTGCTCAGCGATCCCGACGACACCGACCCGGCCGGCGACCACCAACTGGCGGCAGCAATCGAGCGTCATGGCGGCGTGCTGCTGCCCGCACCCACCCAAGGCCATGACAGCAGCCGTGAGGAAGCACAGCGCTTGCTGCAAATGTGGCCCGCCGCACGTTTTGCCCATTCCGATGTCGTGTTTGACGATGACGGGATGGTGCGCCAGCTGTATCGCTGGAACAGCAGCCGCGATACCTCCCTGCCCTCGCTGCCACTGGCCTTGACCAACCCGGCCTTGGCGCTCGGCAGCCGCCATTTGCGCGCCTTCGCCGAAACATCGGGCACCCCGTATTGGCAACTTTCCGATCCGGTGCTGATTTCCGATCTTGACCTGCCCGAGCAATTGCCGATCTACAGCTATGCACAGGTGCTGGGCGATCAATTCGATGCGCGCGTGCTGCGCGGCAAATCGATCTTGATCGGGGTCACCGCCACCGGCATCGGCCAGCGCTTTGCAACGCCGAAAAGCGTGCGCTCCGGGCGCATCCTGTCCGGCGTCGAGCTGAGCGCGGTCGCCGCCGATGCATTCGTCAGCCACGATGAAATCACTCCCACCACACCGTTTGACAAGCATCTGCTCAACATCGGCCTCGGCCTGCTAGCCGCGATGATCGTGCTGTTCACGCCCGGCGCGCGGCTGCGCTGGTTCATGCTGGGCGCGGCCATCGTGGTGACTGTGCTGACCCCGGCACTGCAGCTGTGGCTGACATCAAGCTGGAGCGGCACATCGGCGGCACTGGTTGGCATCAGCGTGGCGGTAATCAGCAGCATCTGGCTGCGCCATCGCGAAAATCAGCTGCGCGCGCAGCGGGTGATGCACGATGCGCAACGGCTGGCCGCCAGTCTGGTCGAGGCCGTCATCGCGCTTGATGGCAATGACCGGGTGGTCTTCGCCCACAGCACCCGCCCCGGCTTGCTGCCCGAAATCCGCCAACGCGCTGGCGAGCGGCCGCCGCCGGGGCAACTCTTGCGCACCATCCCGCCGATCCAGCAATTGCTGGCGGCACCGCGTGGCCAGGTGCAGACCCATCTGGTCGAGCTGTTCGGCCCGGCCGGCTCGCCGGAAAAAGTCACCCTGCATGTATCACCCAGCCGGATTCATGCCACCGCGGGCCGGATGATCACCATCGTGCCGGGCCGCGAAACCGTAGCGGAAGATGACGCACACGGCACCCGTGTCGATCTTGATCCGATGACCGGCCTGTCCACCCGTGGCTCGATGTGGAATGAACTGCGCCGGCTCGAACGTGCCGACGATGTGCAATCGATCAGCTTCTTGTTGATCGCGCTCGATGGCTTCAAGCGCATCAACGAAGCATTGGGCGCCGCCGAAGGTGACCGCGTACTGGTCGAGGTTGCCCGCCGTATCCGTGCCGGCGGCTTGCGCACCGATGTGATCGCCCGCTGGAGTGGCGATCAATTTGCCGTGCTGCTGCATGATGCCGATGCCGAGCGCGCCGCCGACCAGCTGCAGCGCGCGATCGGCAGCCTGCGCATCCAGCCCGGTGATCTGCATGTAGCGGCCAGAATCGGCGCGGCCAGCATCGCGCGTGGCGAGGCCGTGGATCTTGGCAAATTGGTTACCCGCGCGGAAAACAGCATGCGCGAGGTCAAACGCGACGGTGGTGGCCGCTGGCGGCTGGCCGATGCCTCGGAAAAAGGCTGGACGACGGAAAAACTGGCGATGGAGCAAGCCCTGCGGCGCGCCATCAGCGGGCAGCAATTCGTCATGCACTATCAACCGATCATCGATATCGAGCGCGGCGAATTCACCAGCATGGAGGCGCTGATCCGCTGGCGCCATCCCGAGCAGGGCCTGCTGCTGCCCAGCGCCTTCCTGCCGATGGTGGAAGAAGCCGGCCTTGATGTCGCCCTGGGTGAGCTTGCCTTCCTCCAGGTGCAGGCCGACATGGAGACAATGGCACAGCGCGGCATCACGTTGCCGATCTCGGTCAACGTCTCCAGCCGCCATTTTGAGCGCCCGGATTTTGCCGCGTTTGTTGCCGGCCTCGCCGACCACGCCAAGATGCGCATCGAGGTCACCGAATCAATGGCCCTGATCGACCCCGAACGCGCATCGCAGCAGGTATTGGCCCTGGCCCGCCACGGCATCAATGTCTCGCTGGATGATTTCGGCTGCGGGCATAGCTCGCTGGCACCGCTGCGCTCGCTGCAGATCCGGCAACTCAAGATTGATCGCTCCTTCGTCGCCGATGCGATGTTGTCCAGCGGCGCCGCCTCGCTGGTCACCGGCATCATCCGCATGGCCGAAGCACTGGATATGGAAGTGGTTGGCGAAGGCATCGAAACCCCGGCGCAATCGCAGTGGTTAGCGCAGCAGGGCTGCCGTTTGCAGCAGGGCTATCTGTTCGCCAAGCCCACCCCGATGCCGCTGTTGCCGGCGCTGTTGGCGGGCCGGATCGGCCCACCGGCATTGCCCGCGCCAACGCACTGATCAGCCCGTGTTCTGGATACCGGCGGCAATCCCGTTGACGGTCGCGGTCAGCGCGCGCAGCAAGCCTTCATCCTTGCTGCCGCCAGCACGCCAGCGTTGCAGCAACTCCACCTGCAACAGGCTGATTGGATCGACATAGGGGTTGCGCAAGCGGATCGACAAGCGCAGCCGGTAATCATCATCCAGCAGGCCATCGCGTTGCTTGATCGCCAGAATGGCGCTGCGTGCGCGCTCGAATTCGGCCTCGATCACGGTGAAAAACCCGCCATGCAGATCACCGGCCAAGCGCGAATAACGCTCGAAGATGGCGAGGTCGGATTTCGCCATCAGCATTTCCACATCGGCCAGCATCGCCGCGAAGAACGGCCATGCCGCCGCCATCTCGCGCATCGCCTGCACACCGTGGCGTTCGATGCCCTGCGCCAGCCCGCTGCCAAAGCCGTACCAGCCGGTCAGGCCAGAGCGGTTCTGGCTCCAGGCAAATACCCACGGGATCGCCCGCAAGGTATCGATGCCGCCTTCGCGGCGTTTGGCCGGACGCGAGCCGATGCGCAGCCGCTCGATCACATCAATCGGCGTCGCGCTGCGGAAATAGCTGGGGAAATCCGCGCGTTCATGCACCAGTGCGCGGTAGCTGGCACGCGAGACATCAGCCATTTCGGCCGCCCATTCGCGCCACGCCAACTCGCGCTGATCAGCTGGGCGCGGGCGCAGGCTGGCACGCAAGACCGCGCCGCTGGCCTGCTCCAGATTGCGCAAGGCCAACGCCCGGATGCCGTATTTGCGATGGATCACCTCGCCCTGCTCGGTCACCCGCAGCACGCCATCCACACTGCCGCGCGGCGCGGCATGGATGGCGCGCTCGGTCTTGCCGCCACCGCGGCTGACCGAGCCACCGCGGCCGTGGAAAAACACCAGCCGGATGCCATGCGCGCCAGCCAATTCATGCAGTTCCACCTGCGCCCGCAGCAAGGCCCAGCGCGAAGCCAGCAAGCCGCCATCTTTGGCGCTATCGGAATAGCCCAGCATCACCATTTGCCGGCTGCCGCGCGCGGCGAGATGAGCGCGGTACACCGGGTCTTCAAACAATTGGCGCATCACCGCCGTCGCCGCCTGCAGATCGGCCACGGTTTCAAACAAGGGCGCGACATCCAACGGCACCTGCCCCTGATCGACACAACCGGCGATCCGCGCCAGCGCCAATACCGCCAGCGCATCGGCGGCGCTGCGGCTCATGCTGATGATGTAGGGGCCAAAGGCTTGCGCACCGTAACGGCCGCGCAATTCATGCACCGCGCGGAATACATCCAGCGTCGCGCGTGCGCCTTCGGCATCGGGGTTTGCAAGCGCCGCTCCGGCGATCCATTGCTGCAGGCGTTCAACACGCGCCGCCACCGGTAACGTCATCCAGCCCTGATCTTCTTGTACGTCGCCTTGCAACGCGGCCAAGGCTTCGTCATGCGCCAGTGATTCTTGGCGCAAATCCAGCGCCGCCAGATGAAAGCCAAAACTGCGCGCGCGCCATAACACCCGGCGCAAGGCAAACATGCCGGCGTGTTCGCCTTGATGCGCGGCCAGACTGTGTTCGATCAAGCCGAGGTCATCGATGAAGGTGGCGGCATCGGCATAGCTGCGCGGGTCGGCCTCGTCCGCGCTCAGCGCCAAACGCGCCGCCATCAATTCGATCAGGCTGCGATACGGCATATCAGCCATGCGCGGGCGCAGCCGTGCCGCTGCCTCCGGCAACAGCGCACGGTAGGCATCGATGCGTTCATCGATCGCCGCATCGATGCCCGCGCGCACCCGGCTTTGCGAGAGGATGTCGGCCAACGCCCGCAAATCGGCGCGGTAGGCCGCCAACACTTGCTTGCGCTGGGTCGCCAATGCGACGCGGATGGTGGCGGCACCGACATTCGGGTTGCCATCCATATCGCCGCCCACCCAGGTGCCGAAACGCAGCAGCGCGGGCAACTCGATGCGCTCGCCATAGACCTTTTCCAGCGCATCGGCGAACGTCTCGTAAAACGCCGGCAGCACCCGGTACAGCACGCCAAGATAAAACCCGATGTGCTCGACTTCATCGATCACGTCGGGTTTTTCTTCCGGTGCCTCCAGCGTCTGCCATGCGGTGGTCAGCGATTGGCGGATGCGGGCATGGTCGGCGCGGCGTTCGGTTGGGGTGCGGCCACGATCAATGTCGGCGATCAAGCGGGTCACCACCGTGCGCTCCTTGACCAGCAACGCACGGCGGACTGCCTCGGTAGGGTGCGCGGTGAACACCGGCTCGATCACCATCCGTGGCAGCAACGCGACGACGGCCTCGATACCAACGCCGTCATCGCGCAGGCCGCGCAACACCGCCTCCAAACCGCCCGGCTGCGGCTCACCACTGGCGCGCTGGTAATCGCGGCGGCGGCGAATGCGATGCACGCGCTCGGCCAAGTTGATCGCGCTAAACCATGCCGAAAATGCACGCACCAGTGCTTCCGCATTCTGCCCCGGCACATCGGAGAGGATCGCCGCCAAGGCATCAACCGGCTCGCCATTTTCGCGCCGCGCAATCGCCGCCCGGCGCAGGCTTTCCACCTGCGCCAACAACGCCGGCGATACCTGCTCTGCCAACATGCTGCCGACCATGCTGCCCAGCACCCGCACATCATCGCGCAGCAAGGCATCGGTCTCGGCAAACTCCAGCGGCTCGCGGCGCGGTACTGGCGTCGATGTCATGGCATGGCCCCGGGCGGTCAGCGCCCAGTTTGACGCATCGCTGGTGAAGCCACGATTTGACCGGAAAGCCCTGAACAACACGCCAGCTACGCGAAGCCATCGCCTGTCGCGGGCCAAGCCCACGGCAGACCCACTACGATGTCATCCGATCAATGATCATCATCGCTTACCGAGATCGATCATGCGCCTACGAACTCAAACCACGCAGCAAGACAAACAGCAACGCCGACAAGCCCGCCGATGCCGGCACCGTCACTACCCAGGCGGCGGCCACAGTGATGAAATGCGAGCGCCGCACCAGTTTGCGCCGTGCGCGTTCCTCGTCCGGCACCGCCTTGCCCTTGCGTGTATTGAGCTGACGCGCACGGCGCTCGGCATGCCACTCACGGAAGAAACCAACGCCAAATACCGCGCCGACTGCGATATGGGTGGAGCTGACCGGCAAGCCCAGCCACGAGGCGACGATCACCGTCACCGCCGCCGACAGCGCCACGCAGTAGCCGCGCATCGGGTTCAATTTGGTGATCTGGCTGCCGACCAGTCGGATCAACTTCGGCCCGAACAAGACCAGACCAAAACTGATCCCGGCCGCGCCAATCGCCATCACCCAGAACGGGATGCCGACCGTGGCACCGACGCCTTCATCGTTGATCACATGCACAATCGCCGCCAGTGGCCCGACCGCATTGGCGACATCGTTGGCACCGTGGGCAAACGATAACAATGCCGCCGAGCACACCAGCGGTAGCGCGAACAGTTTGCGGATCGATTTCTTGCGGTTTTCCAAGCCAACCGATTGGCGGCGGATCAGCGGCACCGATAGCAACCACGCCACCGCGCCGAACGCCAAGCCGATCAGCATCGCGCTGGACAGCCCGATCTTGACCACTCTGGACAAGCCCTTCAGCGCCAGATAGGCGGCAAACGCGCCCACCATCACCCCGATCAGCACCGGCACCCAGCGCCGCGCGGCGGCGATCTTGTCCGGCTGATACAGGATGCGGTACTTGATGAAGGCGAGAAACCCCGCCGCGATCACCCCGCCCATCACCGGTGAGATCACCCAACTGGCAGCGATCTTGCCAAGCCCGCCCCAGTTCACTGCCGATACCCCGGCCGCGACGATGCCGGCACCGACGACGCCGCCGACAATCGAATGGGTCGTGGAGACCGGCGCACCGATCACCGTCGCCAGGTTCAGCCACAATGCCGCCGCCAGCAAGGCGGCCAACATCGCCCAGACAAAGATGCGCGAATCGGCCACGGCCTCTGGCGCGACGATCCCCGACGCAATCGTGCTGACCACATCGCCACCGGCGATCAAGGCACCGGCGGTCTCGAACACCGCCGCAATCAGCAGCGCGCCGCCCAAGGTGAGCGCATTGGCACCGACCGCCGGCCCCATGTTGTTGGCCACATCATTGGCACCGATATTGAGTGCCATGTAGGCACCGACCACCGCTGCCGCGACCACCACAAAGCTGCCCGGCTTGATCCCGGTCCACGCCAGCACCAACGTGGCGACCAGCACCATGAACGCAATCGCGATGCCGGGCGCAACCAACGGACGGGCCGCAAAAGTGGTGACTTGCTCGACCGCACTCAACCGCTTCAGATCCTTGTCGAGGGTCTTCCACTGGTTGACGGGCGGGCGCGAGGATTGATCGTTGGGCGATGACATCCGCGCATTTTGTCATCACGGTGTCATTTTCGGGTGACCTGGAGACTGCCGCTGGTCAGGCCGCAGCGCGATGATCCGCCGCCAAACCGCGCAGCAATGCGGCCAGTTCGGTTTCATCCACCGCGTCGGCAGCCTCGGCCAGCGGCCACCAGCGCCGCTCACGCTGGCCGGCCTCAGGGTACTCATCGGCCAGCCTGATCTGGTCGATCTGGTAAACCCGTGCCTCCACCGGCAAGCCGATGTCATCGCCCAGCAGGTTTTGATAGCGATAACGGCCGATGGCCTTCTTCTGCACCCGGCCCTTGGCCCCGGCTTCTTCCCAGGCCTCCTGCAGCGCCGCCTCGGCCAGGCTGCGCCCGGTCATCGGCCAGCCCTTGGGCAGGATCCAGCGGCCACGGCCACGGCTGGTGACCAGCAATACTTCACGCCGCTCGCCCTTGCCACGCAGGCACAGTGCGGCCACCTGCAGATAACGCGGGCGCAGGCCAAGCAAGGCGCGGAACAGGTCACGGATCCCCATGTGCTTATTTTCGTCAAGTTGCCTGCCACCCGCATGAACCGCACTGAAGTGCTGCGCTCAACTCACCCGCCCAGCAGCCAAACAATATTGCCCAGCACGACCAGCAACAGCATCGCGCCGCCCACGGCCATCAAGGCGATATTCCAGCCCGAATATCGGCAATTGGGCCCATGCCCGGGGGCCAGCTTGGTGTTCAGCCGGTTGGCCGCAGCTTGCGCCGGCAACAGGCAAATGGGCGCTGCGAACACCAGCAGCGACCACAGCCCCGGCAACCAGCCGGTCAGCGATAGCAGCAGCCAAGGCACTGCCCACCACGGCGAACTGCCAGCGATGGATTGCGCGCGCGCATCACGATTGATCCGCCACAGCAGTGGCGCGCAAAACAACAGGCCCAACAGCGAGCGCCACGGCGGCGAAATCCGGCTGCCATCACGCCGCTTGATATGCCGCCAATGCTGGTAGAACCACGCGATCTGGTACAGGCCAAGCGAGCACACCGACATAAGCAGCAGCTTGCCCGGTGCAACGGCAAACAGCGGCGGCGCCGGGCGACTCAATAGGCAAACTCGTGGAACACCCGGTCGATATCGCCACCCCATTCGCCGTTGAACAACTGCAATTTGCGTTCGGCGGCGGTTTGGTTTGCGTCGGCCATTTCGATCAGTGGGGTGAGAAAGGCGGATTCATCCTGATCGACCGCATTTTTCACCGCCCGGCGCTTGAGGCCCGCCACCGAAATCTTCAGGGCTTCGATGGCCAATTCGCGCACACTGGCCTGCCGGAAGGGCAGTTTCAGGCCATGCTTGGGCACGCCATCGCGCAGTGCGTGGCGCTCGTCGAGCGAAAAATCCTTGACCAGATCCCAGGCTGCATCCAGCGCGGCATCGTCATACAACAGGCCCACCCAGAATGCCGGCAGCGCGCAGATGCGGCCCCACGGCCCAGAATCGGCACCGCGCATTTCCAGATATTTCTTCAACCGCACTTCGGGGAAGGCGGTGGTCATGTGGTCGTTCCAGTCGGTCAGGGTCGGCAGTTCGCCGCGCAGGCCGTCGAGTTTGCCGGCGAGAAAATCGCGGAACGATTGGCCGGCAAAATCCAGATATTCGCCACCGCGATAGCTGAAATACATCGGCACATCCAGCAGGTAATCGACATAGCGCTGGTAGCTAAATCCGTCCTCAAACACGAAATCCAGCATCCCGGTGCGGCCAGGGTCGGTATCGGTCCAGATATGCGAGCGGTAACTTTGATAGCCATTGGGCAAGCCATCGGTGAATGGCGAATCGGCAAATAGTGCCGTCGCCACCGGCTGCAGCGCCAGCGAGACACGGAATTTCTTCACCATGTCCGCCTCGCTGGCGTAATCAAGATTGACCTGCACGGTGCAGGTGCGGGTCATCATGTCGAGGCCCAAGCTGCCCACCTTCGGCATGTATTCGCGCATGATCTTGTAGCGGCCCTTGGGCATCCACGGCATTTCATCGCGCCGCCATTTGGGCTGGAAGCCCATGCCGATAAAGCCCAGGCGCAATTCATCCGCCACCTCGCGCACTTCGCGCAGATGGCCGCCCACTTCTTTGCAGGTATCGTGGACGGCGATGAGCGGCGCGCCGGATAATTCCAACTGACCAGCCGGCTCCAATGTCACCGAGGCGCCATCACGGGTCAGTGCGATGGTGCGGCCATGCTCTTGATAGGGCGTCCAGCCGAAGCGGCTCAGGCCATTGAGCAACGCCTCGATGCCACGCTCGCCATCAAAGGTGGGTGGGCGCAGATCATCGAGGCGAAACCCGAACTTTTCGTGCTCGGTGCCGATCCGCCAATCGGCCTTCGGTTTCTCGCCCGAGGCAAGCACCTCAACCAGTTGTCGGTGGTCGGTAATCAGGGTGGTATTGGCAGCAGAAGGGCCGGACATAGGCGGGGCCTTGGGTCAAAGCGTCACTATAGATGAGGGCTGGGGCACCCGTTCCAAACGGCCACCGGCATAGGCTTTGGCGACCGGCAGATCGGTGCGATGCACATAGCCGATAAAGCAATCGCAGCAATCGTTGGGGCACGGGCTGGGCGCGGCGGCAAGGCGCAACGATCCATCGTACAAATTGCCGAGTGCATCGGCGACAAAATGGCAGCGGCGGGCATTGCCATCACCATCCACCGATATCGCGACATGGCCGGCATCGCAGGGCGCGCCACGGCTGGGCGGCGGCGATAGGTTGAAATCGAAATGCCGATCAATCGCGCGCAGCCGGGCGATCTCGTCATCGCGGTAATAGCCGGGGCCACGCTGGTCATAGGCATTGAGCCAGACCGGCACCTCGGCCGGCAGCGCCGCGCGCAGGCGCTCGATCTGGTCGAGGTGCTCACGTAGCGCCACCATGCCCACCGAAAAGCGCAGGCCGCGCTGACGCAGGGCATCGCAACGGCGCAAGAATGCCGGCAACGGTGCTTGATCCGGGTGCCAGGTACACCACAGCGCAAAGCTGGCCGGGTTCACCTCATCCAGCCATGCGGTGGCGATCCCTAGGTGGGTTTGCGCGGCAACCCGCCGGACATTCGGCAGATGGCTCAGGCGGATCATCGCCTGCCGGTAATGCGCGCGCACCAAAGCCTCGCCCCACGGGGTGAACAAGATGCGTAGCGGCCCCGGCCAGTTTGCGCACCAATCCACAAACCGCGCCAACTCATCCGCGTCGCGACGCATTTCGTCCGCACTGTTCTCGCGCTTGGCGAAAGGGCAATAGCCGCAGGCGTAATTGCAGCTGGACAAGCTGCCGCGATACAACACCGAGAGGCTGCGCTTCATCGCAGCTCGTACTCGCGCATGCGCTCGGCCACCGCCGGCGATACCAGCCACGGGCCGATCACATCGGCATGGGCCATGCCCTCGGCGTTGAGCTGGAGGTAATCCGTATCAAACTCGGCCAAGCCTTGCCTGCGCAGGGCATCAAGCGCGGGGAAATGCTGCAGGCAATCGGCACCGAAGCGGGCCTGATAATCGGCGCGATCCAGCCCGGGTTGGATCAGTAACGACTGCACCAGATGGCGGCGACGGCGCTCGTCCTCATCCAGCTCGAAGCCGTAATCGGCCAGCGCAAACTCCGCTGGGTTACGCTGCAACCAATGCTGCAGGATGTCATGCACGCTGCGCCGCGCCACGCCGTATTCGCTGGAATAGTGCAGGCGCGAGGTATACGAACGCGCACCGCAACCGAGGCCCACCATGCCATCGCGTTGGCAACTATAGGCCGGCGCATCCGGGTTGGGCGCATCGGCAGCGCGGAACATGCGCATCGATATCTGCCGGTAACCGGCGGCCAAGAGGCGCTCGCGCCCGGCGCGATACATCGCCAGCCGGCTGTCCACCGGCTCGGGGTGCAAATGGATACGCGGCCGGCCGCCCTCGATCCTGTCCAGCCCGGTTTTCGGCCGCACATACAGCGGATACAGATACAACTCCTCCGGGCGATGCACCAATACAGAATCGATCGAGGCCAGGAAGCTGTCCACGGTCTGCCCTTCGATGCCGTAGATCAGATCGAGATTGAGCAGTGGAAACCCCGCCGCGCGGATCGCGGCGATTGCCGCTTCCACCACCGCGTTCTGCTGTGGCCTGACCAGACGCCGTACTTCAGCGGCATTGAAACTCTGGATGCCCATGCTGATCCGCTCGATACCGGCGGCACGCGCCAAGCGCATCTTGTCAATATCAACGGTTTCTGGCGATACCTCCATCGCCGCTGGCATCGTTACGAGATCAATACCGGCCGCCTCTAACATCGAAAACAGCCGCGTCAACTGCGCTTGATTCAAATAACTCGGCGTGCCACCGCCCAAGGCAAAGCGCACAAACCGATGCTCACCCAAGGCCTGCAGCACCGCCTGCAATTGCGCCTGCAATTGATCCAGATAACGCTCGACCACCTCGGCATTGGGCACCGCCAAGGCGAACAAATTGCAAAACCCGCAGCGGTACGAGCAAAACGGGATATGGATATAGAGGAATAACGCATCGCGCGGCTCATCGGCCCAGACATCGGCCAAGCGCCGTGGCGGTTGCAGTGCGCGATAGGCCGTCTTGTGCGGGTAGGCATACGAATAGGATTGATAGGCGGGCAGGGCGAGGCGCGCGGCAAGATCGGCGCTGGCGTCGTGGTGGTTCATGGCAAGAGAAAATGGCTGTAAGGCACGGTCATCACCGTGGGATGTGCGTGACGATGCCCGTGCCAGCCATCGTCGCCATAGCTGGTGCCGTGGTCGGAGGTGACGATCACAAGCGTAGGGCCGCGCGTGCGCAGGGCAGCAAACAGCGGCTCAAGTGCCGCATCGACATGGCGCAAGGCCGCGCAATGGCTTTCCAGCGTGTCCTCCACCGCGCCCGGCAGGTAATGGCAATTGGGTTGATGCAAGGCGGAAATATTGATGAATAAAAACCGATGGCGCGGGTCGTCATCGCCCAACAGGCGGCAGGCCAATGCGATCTGTGCTTCGGCGGAATTCACCGCAGTCACCGCGAAATCCGGCTGCCAGAAGGCTTCTTCAAACATTGCTGGCAACACCCGCCCAAGCGGTGTGGCCGGGTTGAAAAACCCCACCCCGCCAATGCAGCTGGTGCGGTATCCGGCTTGGGCAAAGCCTTGCGGCAGATGGCTGCAATCATCGAATACCCAGGTGCGCGCATCGATGGTTTCGCTGCCGGGAAAAGCCAGCGCAAACAGGCGCGGATGCGGCCCGGGCCGCGCTGGGGTTGGCAGAAAACCGGCGAAGAACGCCTGATGCGCGGCATAGGTGAAACTGGCCGGGCTGTGCCGCTGCTGCCAACCTGCGCGTGGCAGGTAACGCGCCAACAGCGGCAACTCGCCTCGGGCGAAACACGCATTCGCGGCATCGAAACGCAAGGTATCAAGGGTGATCAAGACCACATCACAGCGGCCGGCCAACGCCGCCATGTCAATCAGCGGCGGCGCGGCCGGGTCGTCTTCATGCGCGCCGTTGATCACGCCATAGCCCCAAATCGGCGCGCCTGATCATCATGCGTGCCTGCGCCCTGATACCGCACATCCAGCAACAGGTCGCCAAAGGCATTGGCCTCCAATACCTGCGCAGAGCGGCCGCGCACAATCACATCCAGCCCGATCACATGGCTGGCCGGGAAGGCGGCCGCGCACTGCCGGCCGATGGTTTCCATCGTGTCCATGGCGACAGTATCCAGCAGCTGATCCGCATCGGCGCGGCGGTTGCCCAGATGCAGATTGGTCAGCGCGCCATGCGAGATACGCGCCAGACGCTGGCGCGGCTCGCCCGCCAGCATTACCAGCCGCAGGTCGAAATGCCCCTGCGTGCCGGCACGCGGTTTGGGCACCCAGCGCTCGGCATATGCACCTTCAGCACAGATCGCATCGATCAGCAGGCGGATGGCGGCGGGATCGCGCAGGCGCTGCGGACGCAGATAATTGACCAAGCGCAGGCGGCCGTCCTGATCAATGGCGCGGGTAGCCGATTCGATCACCATCCGGCCATCGCGATGCAGACGGCAAGCCACCACCCCGGCGGCGGAAGAACCATAACGGGGCTTCAGAAAAACCTGCCATTGGTGCTGCGCCCGGCAGCGCGCCAGCAGGTCATCCAAATCACGCACTTCGCCGCTGCCCAGCAAGGCCGGCACGTTCACCCCGGCCGCCTGCAAATGATCGCGGCAGGCCAATTTATCGCCCATCGCCACGATATCGGCCGGCGCGTTGACCCAGCGCAGCGGCAGGCCGACACAGACGTGCTCGATGCCCTGCAGCAAGCCACTGAATCCGGCAAACCATGCCCGGCGCTCGGCAAGCTCACCATGCTGCAATGGTTCAAACGGCGCGTCATCCACATCCAGCACGCGCCGCCCATGGGCGATCAGGGCGTGCTGAAGTGCGGCATCCTCGCCGGGCGATTCCAGCTTGACCCAAGCATCTGGCCGCGTGTCCAACGCATCGCGCAACCGCCCGGGCCGGTCGAGAAGCTTGGCGTAATCCAGCGCGATGGCCGGTACACGCCCAGCCGTTGCCAACGCCGCCTGCAACATCGCCACGCGCCGCGAGCCGTGCGGGGCGAGCACGATCAGCCCGCCCGCGCTTTGCTCACGCATATGGCGGCTTATTCGGATACCTCGACATACCGCTCACCATCGGTCTCATCTGCATCCTGCGGGTCATTCATCACCAGCTCGACAGGCAGTGTTTTGAGCTTGGCCTGCCATTGCGGCGAGATGTAATGGTGGCTCACATCAAGCTTCTCAAGCCCGGCCAGATGCGGGCTTTCAAACAACGCCTGGGCGCCAACATCGCCGATCGTGCCCATCGACAGATCAAGCGTATGCAGCTGCCCCAACCACGGCTGTTGCGCGATATGGGTGGCCAAACCATCGCTGATCGTCGCGTTGCGCAAAGCCAGCGTATGCAGACGCTCAGGTTTGATTGCGTTGAGCAAGGCGGCATAGGTCTGGATGTCGCCATCGAAACCGTAATTGTCATCGCCCAACCACAGTTCGAGATGACGCAGCATCGGCAACTCCGAGGCCGCAATCGCGTTGACAATCGCCGAGGGCAGGCCACCCGTTTCGATGGATAGCGATTGCAGGACGTTGTGCGTGAACGGCGTGAGCTGCAACTGCGTGCTACCGCGCACGCGCAGCTCGTGCAGTTCCGGGAAGGCATCAAGCAGATCGTTGTAGCGGGTCTGGATGATCCACGAGATCTCGCAATCTTCGTAAGTCATGTCACCGACGAACAGGGCTTTCAGCGCAGGCAGCTCGGCGCGGCGGGCGATCAGCGTATCCAGATAGGGCTGCGGGGATACCTCAAACGATTCGCTCCAAGGGCCAATCAGCAGGGCGTCGAGTGTGCTGCGATCAATCTTGCCAAGAAAGTCATTGAGCAATTCCTGCTGGCTTTCCTCGCTTTCGTACTCCTGATACAGGCGATACACCACATCGCTGCCGGCAGCGATTGAATCGCCCATCGAAAAATCCACGACCTTGCGGCCGAAAAACTGTTCGCTGTATTTGTTGACGGTCATGACAGAACCTGCTGACGGGGGAATAGCCGATTATAGGCAGGTACGATGTCCGATCAACGACGCCCGGCAGACGCGCCGGCAGGCCGAAATCGGGGCGTGTCAGGCGGCAGCCGCAAGCCCCAACCACCTCGCCAGCACCGCGCGCGCCTCATCGACGCCCTGCTTGGATTCGCCGGAAAACACCTGCGCGCTGATGCTGTCGCCAAACGCGGCGGCCAATTCGCGGCGCACCTGCTGCAGGGTATTGCCGGCGGCCCCGCGCGAGAGCTTGTCGGCCTTGGTCAACAGCGCATGGGCCGGGATCCCGCGCATCGCGGCATAGCCCAGCATCTGCATGTCGTACTCGCGCAGCGGGTGGCGGATATCCATCACCACCACCAAACCCGATAGCGATTGCCGGGTCTCGAAATACTGGGCGATAAACGCCTGCCAATGCTCCTGCATTTCCTTCGGCACCTTGGCGTAGCCGTAGCCGGGCAGATCAACCAGATAGGTATCGGCATGCGGCGGCAGCTCGAAGTAGACCAATTGCTGGGTGCGGCCCGGGGTTTTCGATACCCGGGCCAGCGCGTTTTGCTGGCAGATCGCATTGAGCGCGCTGGATTTGCCGGCATTGGAGCGGCCGGCGAAGGCCACTTCGCGCCCACCTTCGGGCGGCAATTGGCGCGGTGTATGGGCCGAAAGCAGGTAGCCGGCACGCTGGAAGGGATTTTTCATCGCGCCATGATACCCACGCCGGGCGCGCCGGGGTTTGACCGGGCCGTTTGGCAGGACGATAATCAGGCGGTTTCGACGCCAGCAGAACGCCAGCGTCCTCGTTCCGGAGTTTTACCAATGCGCACAGCCCGCATCCTTGGCATTGCAGCCGTCACCGTTGTGGTGGCCGCCGTGGCCGTGGCCCAGACCACGGTGAATCCGCTGCCGGAACAGGCACCGGCCGAAACCACCCCGATCGATGCCGCTGCCGCACCTGCAGCGCTCAACCCGGTCGCCGAGTTGGCCACCACCCACTGGGGCGACCCGCAGGCCGGCGCCACCAAGGCCGGTGCGTGCGCCGCCTGCCACGGGCTGGACGGCAATGGCACCGACCCGGCGCTTTATCCGCGTCTGGCCGGGCTGGGTGAGCGCTACATCGCCAGCCAACTGGCGCTGTTCAAGAGCGGCGAGCGTGTCAACGATTTGATGAGCCCGTATGCGATGCCGCTGAGCGCGCAGGACATGCGTGACATCGGTGCCTACTTCACCAGCAAGCAATCCGGTGCCGGCAGCGCGGATGATCGCGAGATCACCGATCCGGCCAGCCGCTACGTCGGCCAGAAGTTCTATGAGCCGGGCCAGCAGATTTACCGCGTGGGCGATGCCAGCCGCGACATCCCGGCCTGCATGGCTTGCCACAGCCCGGCCGGTGTCGGCAACCCGGGCGCGGCCTATCCGCATATCGGTGGCCAGCAGGATTGGTACATCGCGCGCCGCCTGCAGGAATACCGCAGCGGCGAGACTGCCATCAAAGACCGCGCCCACCACGACATCATGGTGACCGTGGCCAAGAACCTGACCGATGAGGAAATCCTCTCGCTGGCCAGCTATATCCAAGGGCTGCATGATCGTGGCGATCAGCCCTCGGCCGCGCAGGTCGCCGAAGCACAGGCAACCCTGGCCGCGGCACCGGCACCGGCTGCCAGCAGCGAGCCCGCGGTCGCCCACTGAGACCCGAACCACGGAACTTTTCCGTCGGCCCGCGGTCATACCCTTGCTCCTTGAATTTGCGCCAGCCCCCGGGCTGGCGTTTCTTTTACCGCCACATCCGCCCTGCTATCGTGATGCCATGAATACACTGCTTCGTTTTGCCACCGCCGCCATGCTTGGCATCGCCGCCTTGATCGGCACCGCCCACGCCCAAGACCGCCCGATTGTGGCCGGCACCGACTACGTGCTGATCGAAGGCGGCCGCCCGTTTGCCGCCAACAAAAACAAGATCGAAGTGGCCGAGGTATTTGGCTATTGGTGCCACCACTGCGCCAACTTCGAGCCGTTGGTCGAAGAATGGCAGCGCCGCCTGCCGGCCGATGTTGAGTTCACCTATGTGCCGGCGGTATTCAGGGCCAACGACCCATTTGCCCGCGCCTACTTTGCCGCCCGCCAACTGCGCCTGCCGGCCGCCTCGCACGCGGCGCTGTTTCGCGCCATCCATGCCGATCGCAGCTTTCCCGGCAATGCCAACGAGGATGAGCTGGCCTCGTTCTTCGCCGCTTACGGCACCGATAGCGCGCGCTTCCGTACCGCGATGAACTCACCCGCCGTCGCCGCGCAGATGCGCGCCGCCAGCGCGTTCATCAAGACCTCGGGCGTGGAAGGCACACCGACGTTGATCGTCGATGGCCAATACCGCGTGCTGGGCCGCAGCCACCAAGAAGCCCTCCATCCGCATCGCCGACCAATTGATCGCCAAAATCCGCGCCGAACGCCGCTGATCCGCACACTGCTCCCGGAGAAACCGACCATGAAGCACCCGCTCCTCGTTGCCCTGCCGCTTGCCCTCGCCCTGACCGCCTGCAACAAACCGGCCGACCAAGCGCCGGCCAGCAGCGACGCCTCGGCAAGCACCGAATCCGCCACCACCGATAACGCCGCCACGGCCGACACCAACACCACCCCGGTGGTCAGCGCCGAAACCGGCATCAAGCAAAATCTGGTGGAAGGCCAGGATTACATCCTGATCGACAACGGCCAGCCGTTGCAGCCCTTGGATGGCAAGGTGGAAATCGTCGAAGTGTTCGCCTATGGCTGCGGCCATTGCGCCGCCTTCAACCCGATGGTCGAGGCATGGAAGAAGCAGCAGGGTGCCGATGTGCGCTTCACCGCCGTGCCGCTGCCGTATTCCGAAGAAGACCCGACCGCGCGCCTGTATTACGCCGCCGAAAGCACCAACCAGCTCGACAAGGTGCATCAGGCGATGTTCGACGCGATCCATGTGCAGCGCAGCCTGCGGCCGAATGCCACGCAGCAGGAAATCATGGCCTACCTTGGCAAGCGCGGCGCGGATACCGAGGCGCTGACCGCCGCGATGAACAGCTTCTCGATGGGCGCCCGCCTGAAGCAGGGCTTCCAGTTTGCCCAGCGCAGCGGCGTCACCGGCACCCCGACCTTGGTCATCAATGGCAAATACCGCGTGTTGGGCCGCAGCCACCAAGAACAGCTGCAAGTCACCAACGCGCTGATCGCCCAAGAGCGCGCAGCCGCCGCCAACTAAGCCCGCACGATGGCATTACGCCGCTTGAAACTGCTGTCGGCCAACATCCAGGCCGGCAGCAGTACCCGCCGTTACAGCGATTACGCCACGCGCAGCTGGTCGCATGTGCTGCCGATTGGCAAGCGCGGCGCACTCGATGCCATCGCCGAGCTGGCCGGCCGCCACGACATCGTTGGCCTGCAGGAGGCCGACCCCGGCAGCTTCCGCTCCGGCTTCACCAACCAGACCCACTACCTCGCCAACCGCGCCGGGTTTTCCCACTGGACCCACCAACCCAACCGCAACGTCGGCGGCGTGGCCTCCAGCGCCAACGGCCTGTTGAGCAAGCTGGAGCCGGTCTCGATTGAAAGCCATGCCCTGCCCGGCCGGGTCAAGGGGCGCGGCTTGCTGGTTGGCCGCTTCGGCACTGGCGACGACGGCCTGGCCATCGCGGTCGCGCATCTTTCGCTTGGCGTGCAATCGCGGCTATCGCAGCTCGCCTTCATCGCCGAGGTATTGGGCGATGCCGAAAACGTGGTGCTGATGGGCGATTTCAACTGCCGCATCGAACAACCGGAAATGGATGTGCTGTTCCGCCGCACCCGCCTGCAACCACCGGATTGCGATGTGCATACCTTCCCCTCGTGGAAGCCCGACCGCGCCATCGACCACATCCTGACCACCGCCAGCATCCACAGCGAAAACCGTCAGGCGATACCGGCGGCGGCCTCCGACCATCTGGCCTTGTCGGTCGAACTCGACGTACCGGAGGCGGCGCTCAAGCGTTGAGCCACATCAGCCGCCGATCACCAGGCTGATCGCCACAGCAAGTAGAAACAACGCAAACACCCGCTTCAAGACTGGCCCGCTGATGGCATGGGCGATGCGTGTGCCAAGCGGCGCAAACAGGATCGAGGCCAGCGCCACGCCAATCGCCGCCGGCAGATAGACATAGCCGATCGCGTGCTGCGGCAACGCCCCGGCCGGCGCATGCAAGGCATAGCCGGCCGCACTGGCCAGGCCGATAAACACACCGCAGGCCGATGAGGTGCCCACCGCACGCACCGGCACCACGCCCAGCCAGGTCAACAGCGGCACCGTCATGCTGCCACCGCCGATGCCCACCAAGGCCGATGCAATACCGATGCCGCCACCAGCCGCACTCATCACCGGGCCGCGCGGCACGATGGCCGCATCGCCAGCAGGCTTCGGCTTGGCAAACATCATCTGCGCCGCCGCGATCAGGCAGTAAATCGCCACGCCCCAGCGTAACCACTGCCCATCCAGCCCAACCGCAAACCCGCTACCCAGCCAGCCGCCAATCAAAATGCCCGGCACCATCCACGCCACCGTGGGCCATAACACGCTGCCACGCTTGGCATGAGATCGAGCCGATGACATCGCGGTAAACACGATGCTGGCCAGCGATGTCGCCAGCGCCGCATGCATCGCGGATTCAGCCGGCACCACGCCCTGCAGCGGCAACAACCACGCCAGCGCCGCCACCAGCACCAAGCCGCCACCAACGCCCAGCAAACCGGCCAAAACCCCGGCCACCGCGCCCAGCGCGAGAAAACCCAACAAGGCAAACGGATCAAGCGCGTAGGGCATGGGGTGTTATCGCAATTCAGAAAGGTCTGGGTATAGTCCGTGCATGCGCCTACGCCCGTCCAGTTTGTTGATCGTCGCCTTGCTTGCCGGCTGCTCAGGCCAGAGCGAGGCGCAACCGCCGCACGCGCCTGCCGCGCAGCCGACCGAAACCCCACAAGCCCGCCCGCGCGCCGATGACGCTGTGTTGCGCGATGCACTGGCGGCGGCCGAAAGCGGCCGTTTCGATGCGGCCGCGTTCCCCGCGCTGGCCCGCCATCCCGCCCGCGCGTGGGTGGAATACGCCGATCTGCGCCGCCGCATCGAGCAACTGCCCGCCGCCGAGGCCGAAGCCTTCCTGCAGGCCCATCGCGATGATGCGCTTGGCCCGCGTTTTCGCAACGAGTGGCTGGCCGCCAGCATGAAACGCGGTGATTGGGCCGCGTTCGGGCGCGCATGGCAGCCCGGCATCGAGCGGCTGGCCTTGCGCTGCGGCGAATTGAATGCGCGCATGGCGGATGGCAAGACCGACCCCAACTGGATGCAGGAGGTACGCAGCCTGTGGCTGAGTGGCAAACCGCTACCCAATGAGTGCGCCGCGCCGGTTGGCGGCTGGCAGTTGCGCGGCGGTCTGGATGATGCCCTGCGCTGGCAACGTATTGATCTAGCTATCGCCGAGAACCAGCCCGCGGTGATCCGCGAGGCCGCCAACGGCCTGCCCGGCCATCTGGCCGCACGCGCCAATGCCTATGCCAATGCGATCTCCGGCAATCTGGATGCCGCCGCGCTGGCGTGGCCACGCGATGCGCGCAGCCGCAACGTCGCCACCGCCGCCTTGGTGGCGATGGCGAAAAAATCGCCCGATAACGCCGAAGCTGCCCTGCCGCAATACGCCGATGCGCTGGCCATGAGCGAGGCCGAGCGCGGCCGCGTCTTGTATGAAATCGCCCTGCAAACCGCCGCCTCGTACCTGCCCGCCAGCGCGCGCCGCCTAGCCGCCGTGCCGCTGCCCAGTTATGACGACAGCCTGCATCAATTGGCGATGCGCGAGGCGATGACACGCCGCGATTGGGCTGGCGCACTGGCCGCGATCAACCGCTTCCCGAATGCGCTGCGCGATACCACCCGCATCCGCTATCTGGAGGCGCGCCTGCGCGAGCTGACCGGCCAACCCGGTGCCGAGGCGCTGTATCGCCAAGCCAGCCATCAAGCCGAATTCCACGGTTTTCTGGCCGCTGACCGGCTGGGCCAACCCTATGCCTTGTGCCCGTGGACGCCCGCCGCACAACCGGCGCTTGAACGGCAAGTGCGCGATAGCCCGGCCATCCAACGCGCGATGGCGTTGTACCGGGTTGGCCGCAAGGATTGGGCGCTGGCCGAGTGGAATGCCGCGCTCAAGGGCTTCGATGACAACCAACGCCGGATCGCCGTGGCCGAGGCGCAGGCGAATGGTTGGTTTGATCGCGCAGTGTTCAATCTGGCCCGCGACAACCGCGATGAATTGCGCCTCTACACCCTGCGCTTCCCGATCCACCACAGCGAGACGATCCGCCGCGAAGCCGCCCGCCACGCCATCGACCCGGCGTGGATCGCGGCGGAAATCCGCGCCGAAAGCCTGTTCGACCCCAACGCACGTTCGCCGGCCAATGCGATGGGCTTGATGCAGGTCTTGCCCAGCACCGGGCAGGCGGTCGCCGCCCGCATCGGCCTGCCTTGGGACGGCGCCAACACCTTGTATGAGCCTGATAGCAATATCGCCATCGGCAGCGCCTATCTGCGCGAGATGCTGGACCGCTGGGGCGATTTGCCGCACGCCATCGCCGCCTACAACGCCGGCCCCACCCCGACCGGCCGCTGGCGCGATCAACGCCCGGATTTCGATGCCGATTTCTGGATCGAAACCATCAGCTACCGCGAAACCCGCGAATACGTGCCGCGCATCCTCGCCTTCAGCGTGATCTACGACTGGCGCATGAGCGGCGATGCCCTGCGCGTCAGCGACCGTATCGCCGGGCAGACCCAAGGCAGGCGGGTGAAATTTATCTGCCCGCAAGGCTCCGAAGCGGGCGAGTAAAGCGATGAAGCACTATCTGGTTGGCGGCGCGGTGCGCGATGAATTGTTGGGCTTACCCGCTGGCGACCGCGACTATGTGGTGGTCGGCGCCACGCCCGCCGACATGCTCGCCGCCGGCTACCAGCAGGTTGGGCGCGATTTCCCGGTATTCCTGCACCCCGACACCCACGAGGAATACGCACTGGCCCGCACCGAGCGCAAATCCGGGCGCGGCTATACCGGCTTCATCGTCCACGCCGCGCCCGATGTCACGCTGGAGGCCGATCTGGCGCGGCGCGATTTCACCCTAAACGCCATCGCCCGCGATGCCGAAAACGGCACACTGATCGACCCCTTCAACGGCATCGGCGATATCCAGCACCGCGTTTTGCGCCATGTCGGCCCCGCCTTCAGCGAAGACCCGCTGCGCGTACTGCGTGCGGCCCGCTTCATGGCCCGGCTGGCACCGCTTGGGTTTTCCATCGCCAGCGAAACCCGCGACTTGATGCGCGCGATGGCCGCCAGCGGCGAACTGGCCGAACTGGTACCGGAGCGGGTCTGGAAGGAATTATCCAAGGCCTTGCGCTCCGCCGCGCCCTCAGCGTTTTTGCGCTGTCTGCGCGACGCACATGCGCTGGGCGCGATCCTGCCCGAAGTCGATGCCCTGTATGGCGTGCCGCAACGCGCCGAGTTTCACCCCGAAATCGATACCGGCATCCACACCGAGCTGGTCTGCGATATGGCCGCCACGCTCGCCCCCGGCGATGACCTGATCGGCTATGCCGCCCTCTGCCACGATCTGGGCAAGGCGCTGACGCCCACCGACCAACTGCCGCGCCACGTACTACACGAGCAACGCGGGCTTGCGCCGTTGCGTGCGATGTCAGCGCGGCTGAAAGTCCCCAACGAGCACCGGCAACTGGCCGAAGTGGTCTGCCGCGAGCATCTCAATGTGCATCGCCTGGATGAATTGAAGCCCGCCACCGTGCTCAAACTGATCGAGCGCTGCGATGGCTTTCGCAAACCGGCCCGCATCGCGCAATTGGCGATCAGTTGCGAAGCCGACAAACGCGGCCGCGCTGGCCTAGCCGATACCGCCTACCCGCAAGGCCCGCGCCTGCAACAGCTATTTGCCGCCGCCCAGCGCGTGCGTGCCAGCGATGTCGCGCAAGGCGTAAGCGGCCCCGAGGTAGGTGAGGCGATTCGCCGCGCGCGAGTGGCCGCGATCCGCGAAGCAATCAGCAGCGGATGATTGCGGGAATCACGCCAGGGGGCTCCTGAGCAATCCGACCCGTCATTCCGGCGCAAGCCGGAATCCATTCATTGCCCTGCACGCAGCCCAAAACCCAAGGCACTTGCCAGCCCGACGATCTACGCCGCCACCTCCGCTCGCTCCGGCCTGATCTCCTGCACGATCTTGCCAGCGTGCACCACCAACACTCGGTCCGCACTGGCAATCGTCTCCGGCCGATGGGCGACGATCACTTTGGTGATGGCGAGCTGCTTGACCGCTTCGTTGACCAGATGCTCGTTGGTCACATCCAGATGGCTGGTGGCCTCGTCCAGAAACAGCAGTTTTGGTTCCCGATACAGGGCGCGCGCCAAAATCACCCGCTGCTTTTGCCCGCCGGAGAGGCTGCTGCCCATATCGCCGATCAGGCTGTGGTAGCCCATCGGCATGGCGATGATTTCATCGTGGATGGCGGCGAGTTTTGCTGCGCGTTCCACTTTCTCCTGATCGACTGCTTGGTCAAAGAAACTGATGTTGTCGGCGATGCTGCCGCCGAATAATTGGTCATCCTGCATCACCGCGCCGACCATCGTGCGGATATTCTTTGGCCCGGCCTTCTGGATATCTTGCCCGCCGATTTTGATCGCACCCTCATTAGGCTTAAGCAAGCCCAGCATCAGCTTGACTAGCGTGGTCTTGCCGCAGCCGGATGCGCCAACGATTGCCACCGATTCACCCGGCTCGATGGTCAAGCTCAAATCCTTCAGCACCCACGGCTCGCCATCGGCATAACGGAAGCCGAGATTCTCCACCTCAATCCGCGCCTCATCGGGTATCGCGGTTTCCGGTTTGATCTCGGCATCTTCCGGCTCGCTCAACACGATATCAGCGAGGCGCTCGCCATGCAGGCGCAGCATCTTGAAGCCGATAAAAGTATCGATCAGGCTGGTGATGCGCCCGCTGAATTGGCTTTTGTAGGCCAGATACGCCACCAACATGCCGATGGAAAACACATTACCCATCACCAGATGCGCGCCCATACCAATCACGATGATGTTTTCGATGCCAAAGATCAGGCCATTGATGGTGCCGTAAAACATATCCATCTTTGCAATCTTGATCGACTGGTTTTGCGTCGCCACGGCATGGTTCATCCATGTGCTGTGGCGTTGGCTTTCATTCGCCATCAATTTGATGCTGGATACGCCGCGCAAGGTTTCCAATAGATAGGTTTGCTGCTTGGCCGAAAGCACCAATTGCTCCTCGTTGGCGCGGCGGAACATTCTGTACGTCACCATCCGCATACCAAAGTACAGCAACAGGGCGATCACACTGACCAGCATCAGCTTGGGGCTGTATTTCAGCATCACAAACAACGTGGTGATGGTCATCAGGCCATCTAGCACCACGCCGACCGCGCTGGAGGTAATCATGCTTTGGATCGCGCCGACCGAGCCCATGCGTGAGGTGATATCGCCCAAGTGGCGCTTCTCGAAGAATTCCACCGGCAAGCGCAGCAAATGTGCCAACACATTGCCATTCCATTGCAGGCCAAGTTGCGCAGACAGATAAATACCTGCCCATGTACGCATCAAGCCGATAGCTGTTTGCAATACCAAAAACAGCGAGAACGCGATCAACAACACGGTTAGCAAATTGGTATCGGCACTGACCAACACATGATCCATGATGCCTTGTGTCAAGAGAGGCGAGACCAAGGTGAATACCTGCAAGGCCAGCGACAGCAGCAAGATTTGCAGCAGTGAGCGTTTCAGGCCGCCAATGGAGCCGGCCAACTGCCGGAACGAGACCGAGGGTTTCGGCTTTTCTTGCTTGAATTCCAGCCCCGGCAACAACTCCAGCGCCACGCCGGTGAAGTGGCGCGATGCCTCATCAAAGCTCAGCTTGCGCAGGCCAACGGCTGGGTCTTTGATCTCGATGGATTTGCGCCCCACTTTGGATAGCACCACAAAGTGATTCAAATCCCAGTGCAGGATGCAGGGCAGCTTCAATTCGCCCAGTTCATGCAGGCCGAGCCGCAGCGGCCGCGCCGACAAACCATAACGGCCTGAGACTTCGATCAATTGCTTGAGCGTCGCACCTTTCAGCGAAAGGCTGTTTTGCGCACGCAGCGTAGCGAGATCGATATGGCGGCCGTGGTGGGCGAGAACCATCGCCATGCAGGCCAGGCCGCATTCGGCAGCTTCGGATTGCAAGATAGCGGATCTTGAACCCAACCGCCCCAGCAAAACACTTTGAATATCAGCCATCAGACAATACAAATCCTGCTGGCATTGAAATCCATATAAACCGAATAATTCTTAATCAATTCCATCCCTATGATGACATCAATACCTCGCTTATTGAAATCAACATAATAGTCTGCAGGTTCAAAATGCACACCCATGAAATCCATCGAAAAATTGACCGCATCGACCGCCCTCAGCATCGAAAAATACCCCGCGCCGCGCCCATGTAACATAACCTTGTCCCATACGATCATTTTTCTTTCCGTCACCATCCTTGCCGACACCGCCGCAAGCTTATTTGTCCCCGTGTCCAGCATGAAAAGCCCCGCCACGCCATTTATTTTCCCAAAGAATGAGGGAGCCTCACGATCACCGGCAAAGTTTGCTGGGCTCACCATCTCTGTATCACAATGCGCAGGGGGCGAAGGGGCCACCTCGATAAAATCTCGCGAAATTTTCACTTGACCCAATTCGCGAATAATATCCATCCCGATCGCGCCATCAAGCTTTTCTTCATCAAAAAGCACATCATCGCCGGCCTCCATGTAGGTGAAGTAATAATTTTCCACGCCAAGGCCTGCAAGATTGAATTTTGGCACCCCCGCCCACCCAGCATCAAATGACCGCCCATAATAATCATTTATGTGGGCACTCCCCCAGCCGAACGTATTGAATTCAGCCACGTGTGGGCTGTGCATCACGCTGCGCTCGGCACCGGTATCGAACAGCATTTTTAGCTGACGCCCCCCAATGTTCAGCACGACATAGGGGGAAGAAACCTCAGGCACAGATGTCGTTGTCCAATGCAGTGGAATCCTACCAGGAAGCCCTTGCCCGGAAAACTCTGGCTTGTTGACCGCATCAACACCCGCCACCGTATCAACATCGGCCCCTTTCAAAACAACCCCTGCGCGCCTACCTCTATCGATCGCCGCTTGGTACTTGTCTCTGCTCTCGACAATCCCATATAGCCCATACTGATGAATATACGTGGAGCGAGCAAACTGCGCACACAGGTATTCAACCCCAGGGCGCACCTCCCCTTGCGCGTGGGCGACACAGCGCTCTGCGGATGCGCTGGCCTCTGCCCAATGGCCGCGCAGGGCATATCGGGCTGCCCTGACTAAATCACCATAACTACCTTGGCAACGCTTAGTCTTCTTGCACTCATTATCCAGCCAAACGTAATCCCCTTTAAGCATTCTTTGCTCAACCGCAAGCGCATAATCCACGCCATCCCACTCGGGCCCGATCAATTGTTCACGCTGGCACCCTGCAATCATCAGCCCCATAAGCACGACCGCGCTACAGGCCAGCGCGCCTCGATTGCCAACACCTTTTCTCATCACTCCCCCTTGCCGGCCGTTGCCATAGATGCATGGCGGCAGAAAATTCTGCCGCCATGCATGTAACCTTCAATTAAAATATTTGCTGCGACTCACCACCACCGCCTCGTTCACCACCGCCTCCACCGCCGCCAGAGGGCACGTCACAGTAAAAACTAACCTGCCCTGTCGCACGATCATAATCAGCGTTAACCCCACCACCGATAGGGATACCCCTAAACGCAAACTCAATTCCACTACCAAATGTAGAACCAGTTCTGCTTGAGCTCGTCGTAAAACCAAAAGACCCGCCTTGCTGTGCACACATCTCCATGCCAGCCCGCACATTATCAAGATTTTGATCTTGACTTTTGCCAAAGGTCGTGTTCAAAAACTTCTTGACAGACTCCCACATTTCTTTCCAAGCAGACTTATTCCCTCCATCTTGGCCGCCCGATACATAGTCAATTTCGACAGCATTCAATTCACGCATTGCATTACTCCTCGAAATAGCACAGCTCCCCTGCGCCTTGGGGCCGGTCTCCCGGCAGTTGAACGCTCATTGGCTTGGCCGTCAAGCGGCGGCGCTTAACCACTCCCCACCTTGCCTTTGAGCGAATACAGCGGTTCAAACACCCATTCAATCAATCTGCGTTGCTCGCCCAGCACGTCGGCTTCCAGTGCCATGCCGGGTTTGAGCGGTTCGGCTTTGCCGTAGGCGGTGATCGCCTGTTTGGCCAGCGTCACGGTGACGCGATATAGCGGCTCGCCTTGCATCGCGCTGCCCATCAAGGTTTGCAATTCGCCTTGGTTCAGGGCGCTGCGGCTGATCTGTTTGACCGTGCCTTGCTGGTGGCCAAACTTCTGATACGGGTAGGCTTGGTAGCGCAGCAGCACCTGGTCGCCGGGTTCGATAAAGCCAATCGCGCGGCTGGGCACTAGAAGTTCTGCTTCCAGTTCACCATCGCCGGGTAGCAAGGCCATCAGTGGTTGCCCGGCTTGCACCGCTTGGCCGGGTTTTGCGAGTTGGGTGGCGATCAGGCCGGCGACCGGGGCGCTGACGCTTAGTGCGCCGCGGGCTTCGGTTTCGAGTTGCTCTTGTTCCAGTACGGCCAAGTCGCGTTGGTAACTGGCGTGGCTTGCCAGCCGCTGCCCGGGCAGCTCCTGCAGGGCCTGTTGCAGTTGGGCGATATTGCGGCGCGCTGAGGTGGCCTGCCGTTGCAGGATCTGCATATCGCTGACGGTTTGCAGGTGTTGGGCTTGTTGCTGGGTGACTTGCAGCTCGCTGACGTACTTATCCGCCTGCAATTGGCGCATCCGCTGCAAAGTGTCCTCGGCAATCTTCACCTGCGCCTGCCGGGTGGCGATCTCGCTTTCCAGTTGGGCCAGTTCACGCCGTGCATTGCTAAGTTGGCTTGCGAGGCCGCCACTTTGCGCGGCCAGTAATTGCGCCTGCGCCTGATGGGCATCGGCCAAGCCTTGTTGGCGGCGTTGCAGGCGTTGTGCCATCGCTGCGGCGGTATCGCCCGCACCTACCGTGGCGCGCGGGATACTGACCACCGCCAAGGTTTGCCCAGCCTCAACACGCCCGCCTTCGGCGGCATCCATCTGCGCCACCACGCCGGTGGCCGGGGCCAGCACCATCGCCATGCCTTGTGCAGGCACCAGGTGGCCGCTGACTTGCGAGCGGCGGGTGTAACTGCCCAACACCAGAAACAACCCGATCGCCAAGGCCGCACACGCGGCAAAGGCCGTCATCACCCACAGTGCCAACGGCTGCGCCAATGAGATCGCCC
>JAUNTK010000134.1 GCA_030538735.1 Pseudomonadota bacterium | reverse complement strand
CGCGGTCGTTTTCGTAATCCTCGCTTTGGATGCCGGCAATCGCCGCTTTGATGCGCAGATTGATGTCTTTGGAGATAAACACCACCTCGCGCTCGGCCGTGTTTTTCAGGCCGACGATGGCAGCAAGGATGTGGTTATCCGGCATCACCGTGCCGAAGGCTTCGCCGCCGCCGCCAAAATCGGTGGTCTGGAAGCGCAACACGCCACGCGCCGCCTCGTTTTTCAATTGCAGGCCGCCCGGTGGCCGCAGGGTGAGGCCGGTGGCGATCTTGTCGGCGCCCTGTTCTTCGATCAATTCATTGATAAAGCGGCTGACTTGGCGCGCATTGCGTGAGGATTCGTGGGTGCCTTTTTTGCCGTTGTCGAGCTCCTCGATCACCTGCATCGGCAGGTAGATATCGTGTTCTTCAAACTTGAACAACGCGGTCGGGTCATGCATCAGCACATTGGTATCGAGCACGTACAGGCGTTTGCCGTGGGTCATGCGGCGGTTTTCCTTGCGGTGGGAATCAAAATGAAAACGCCACCTGCCGGCCGGGCCGGAAGATGGCGTGCGATGCGCGGGATCGGCCAGCTCACTGCGTTTGGGCATCCTTCAATGCGGCCAGTACGGCCTCGGCATGGTCCTTGACCTTGACCGGCTGCCATATCTGCACGATACGGCTTTGCGGGTCGATCAGGAAGGTGCTGCGCACGATGCCCTCGTACTCGCGGCCGTAGTTTTTCTTCATCTGGATCACATCGAAGGCGCGCGAGAGTTGTTCATCGGCATCGCTGACCAGATCGAATTCAAAGCCCTGCTTGGCGGCGAAGTTGGCGTGGGTCTTGGCCGAATCTTTCGACACCCCCAGCACCTTGGCACCCAGCTTGGCGAAGGCCGGCAGGCGGGCGTTGAAATCCAGCCCTTCGGTGGTGCAGCCGGGCGTGTTGTCCTTCGGGTAGAAGTACAGCACCAACCAACTGCCCGCGTAATCGGCAAGGCGGGTGGTCTCGCCATTGCCCAGCGCCAGCGGCAGGTTGAGGGTGGCGTTGTCGATTTTCTTCGCGGCGCTCATGTCAGAACTTCATCGGGTCAAGGATGGCATCAAGGTTGAGGTGGTCGCAGAAATCAAGGAAATCATCGCGCAGCGCGGCGATATGCATATCCGAGGGTACGCCGATGGTGACCTGCGCGGTGAACATCTCGGCGCCGGTCTGCATCGCCTTGTAGCGCGAGCTGTGCAGGTTCTCCACGGTGATGCCTTGCTGGTTGAAGAACTCGGCCAGCTGGTAAAGGATGCCGGGCTTGTCGGCAGCCACCACCTCGACGATGTAGGGGATCAGGTTGGATTGCATCGGCTTGGCGCCGGTGCGGTAATGGATGATGCGCATCGATTCATCGCGGGCCAGCCGCTCCAGCGCGCCTTCCAGTTTGGCCACCGCATCCCACGGGCCGGAAGCAAGCGCGGCCACCGAGACATCACGGCCGACGGTGGTCAGGCGGGCATCGACCAGATTGCAGCCGGCATCGGCGATGCGGCGGGTCACGGCGAGCAAGGGGGATTTCGGATGCGTGCTGTAGGCGCTGATGAAAAGATGGTTTTCGTTTTGCGCCGGACGCGGGGATTGATCGTTCAAGACTTCTTCCAAGGCCATCGCTGGCCTGAACGGAGGCCGGCGGAAGGCCGGCGCTTGGGTGCAGGATACTTGCCCGTCATTTCAGCCCGCAAGTAAGATGCGCCGGCAATCGGCCGCCTTTCGTGTGCCGCCCCTTTTACTTGCAGGCTCTGATCTTGGCTGATTCCGTTGTCTCCATCGCTGGCAGCATCACCGCGCTCGCCACCCCGTTCACCCCCGCAGGCGAGGTGGATTTCGCCGCGTGGTCACGCCTGATCGAAGCGCAAATCAGCGCCGGTACCGAGGCATTAGTGGTGGCCGGCTCGACCGGCGAGGCCGCGATGCTCACCGATCACGAATATGACGCGCTGCTGAAGCAGGCCGTCGCCACCGTGGCCGGGCGGCTGCCGGTGCTGGCCGGTACTGGCCTCTCGGCCACCGCCAAGACCATCGAATTGACCCAGCGCGCCAAGGCATTGGGTGCGGATGCCGCGCTGGTGGTGACCCCGCCCTATGTGCGCCCAACCCAAGCCGGCTTGATCGCCCATTACCAAGCCGTGGCCGATCACGGCGGCCTGCCGGTGATGCTCTACAACGTACCCGGCCGCACCGGCTGCGACATGCTGCCCGAGACCGTGGCGGCCCTGGCCGGGCACCCCGCCATCATCGGCATCAAGGAGGCGGTTGCCGCGCCCGAGCGGGTCGAAGCCTTGCTGAAGCTGAAATCCGCCGGTTTCGTGGTGTTGAGCGGCGATGACCCAACCGCCTGCCGCGCCATGTTGGCCGGTGCCGATGGCGTGATCTCGGTGGCCTCGAATGTGTTGCCGGCTGCATTCCGGCGCTTGAGCGATGCCGCGCGCGGTGCGGATGCCGATGCCGCATCGGCGCTGGATGCCGCGCTGCAACCGCTTTGCGATTTTATCGGCTGCGAGCCCAACCCGATCCCGATCAAGGCATTGCTGCGCCGTTTCGAAATCGGCGATGGCCTGCGCCTGCCACTTACCCCGCTAACTGACGCCAATGCCTCACGCCTTGAACCGGTGGCAGCGGCTATCCTTGCCATCGAGCATCAATGCCGCAACGCGGCTTGACGAATCCGTTGAACCTTTTGGAGAACCCCATGCGCATCGTTTCCTCCGGCCGTATCGCCGCCATCGCCAGTCTGGCCGTTGCTGTTTCGCTTACCGCGGGCTGCAGCTGGTTCAAGAAGGACAACGAGGCCTACAAGCTCAGCGGCGAAGCGCGCCCGCTGGAGCTACCGCCAGAATTCAGCCGCCCCGATACCAGCGGTGCGATGGCGCTGCCCTCACAAGGCGCGTTGGCCTCCGAGACCGCGACTCGCAGCACGCCCTCGGCCCAATCCGGCAGCGGCTTCACCGTCATCGGTGAGCGTGATGCGGTATTTGCCCGCATCGGCGAGTTGCTGCAAGCCACCGAAGGCCTGACCATCGCCAGCCGCGCCGCGCTGCTGGGCGCCTACGATGTCAACTATCAGGGCGAGAACTTCCTGGTTCGTGCCAGCGAAAGCGGCGATAGCGTGTATGTCTCGGCGGTTGACCCGCGCGGCCTGCCGCAAACCACACCGGGGGGCAGTGCCTTGCTTGCCCAGCTCAAAACCGCGCTGGGCGCGAAGTAAGCTGCGGGCGATTGCCAATCCCCCATCGAAACGGGTGCCTGATCGGCGCCCGTTTTTTGTTTAAAAGGCAGAGCGCGAAATCAAAAACGGACGCCGTAGCGCCCGTCTCATCGTCACATCAAGCCAGCAGATCAACGCTCCAAGAGCGGCAATTTATTCGGCTTGCCATCCCATTCGGCGGCATCGGGCAGCGGGTCTTTGCGGGTGGTGATCACCGGCCATTCGGGGGTGAGCTCGGCATTGAGCGCGATGAAATGCTCTTGCCCCTTCGGCACATCATCCTCGGGGTAGATCGCATTGGCCGGGCACTCCGGCTCGCACAAGGTGCAGTCGATGCACTCGACCGGGTCGATGACGAGGAAGTTCGGCCCTTCATGGAAACAATCGACCGGGCAGACTTCCACGCAGTCGGTGTATTTGCATTTGATGCAGTTATCGGTAACAACGAAAGGCATGGCGTAAAGGCTTTGCGGTTTGGCGCTCCCTACGGGACTCGAACCCGTGTTTCAGCCTTGAGAGGGCCGCGTCCTGGACCACTAGACGAAGGGAGCGCTGGTCGCATGAATGCGAGGAGCGATAGTATAGGCCGATTAATTTTGATTTGACACGCCCGCGGGCCGAATGTCCTCACATCCCAACACCATGCCAGCGCCGGTGCTTCACCGCATCCCGCGCGATGCCCATAACGTCTCACGCAAGGACATCAGTCCCAATGCCCTGCGTGTGCTCTATCGATTGCGCGAGGCCGGTTTTCAGGCCCATCTGGTGGGTGGCGCGGTACGCGACCTGCTGATCGGGGTGATCCCGAAAGATTTCGATGTCGCCACCGATGCCACCCCCGAGCAGGTCAAAAGCCTGTTCCGCAATTGCCGTTTGATCGGCCGCCGCTTCCGCCTTGCCCATGTGGTGTACGGGCGCGAAATCATCGAAGTGGCGACCTTCCGCGCTGGCGGCGGCAATGATGCCGACGGTGATCGGCAGATCCACGACGATGGCCGCGTCTTGCGCGACAACATCTACGGCAGCATCGAAGAAGACGCACTGCGGCGCGATTTCACCGCCAATGCGCTGTATTACGCGATCGAGGATTTCTCGGTACGTGATTACTGCGGTGGCTTCGAGGATGTAGCGGCGCGCGTGCTGCGCCTGATCGGCGACCCGGAAGCGCGCTATCGCGAAGACCCGGTGCGTATGCTGCGTGCGGTGCGTTTGGCCGCCAAGCTCGGCTTCAGCATCGAGCCGGCCACCGCCGCGCCGATCCCGCTGCTGGCCAATCTGCTCAACGAGGCCGCGCCAGCGCGCTTGTTTGAGGAAACCCTCAAGCTGTTCCTGTCTGGCCACGCCGTCGCCAGTTTTGAAGGGCTGGAACAGACGGGCTTGTTGCCGGTGTTGCTGCCAGAAACTGCTGCCGCGCTCAAGGCCAACCGCAGCGGTGCGCTGCGCCGGATGTTGATCGCCGGCCTGGCCAACACCGACAAGCGCGTTGCCCATGACGAGCCGGTTTCGCCGGCCTTCTTGTTTGCGCTGCTGCTGTGGCCGGCCTATGCCCATGCCCTGATGAAGCTGCAGGCCAAGGGTATGCATATCGCCGAGGCACAACGCCGCGCCGCCGACCAAGTGACCCTGCACCAAACCCGCACGATTGCCCTGCCGCGCCGGTTCTCGATCCCGATGCAGGAAATCTGGCTGCTGCAGCCGCGCTTTGCCCAGCGCAAGCGGGTGGGGCGGTTGGTGGTACACCCGCGCTTCCGCGCCGCGTTCGATTTCCTGCAACTGCGCCAGCACGCCTCGGACGAACATGCCGATGACATCGCCTTTTGGCATGGCCAGCAAAGCGAAAACGCGATGCCGGAATCCGCGTTTGAGCCGGCCGAGGAAAGCCCGGACGATATCGCCGCCGATGAAGCCGAACATGCCGGTGACGCGCCGCGCAAGCGCCGTCGCCGCAGGCGCGGGCCAAAACCGGCCAGCGAATGAGCGTGCGCGCCTTTGTTGGGCTGGGCGGCAATGTGGGCGATGCGGCAGCCACTCTGCGGCTAGCGTTGGCCGCACTCAATGCGCTGCCGATGACGCGGCTGGTCAAGGCCTCATCGCTGCTGCAGACCGCGCCGGTCGGCGGCATCGCCCAGGCCGATTTCATCAACGCAGTGGCCGAGCTCGATACCGCGTTGCCCGCGCTGGATTTGCTGCACGCCCTGTTCGCCATCGAACGTGCGCATGGCCGCGATCGCTCACGCGAACAACGCTGGGGGCCGCGCACGCTGGATTTGGATGTGCTGATCTACGGCGATGAAATCATCACCCTCGATGGCTTGAGCGTGCCGCATCCGCGCATGGCCGAGCGCCGCTTTGTGCTGGTACCGCTGGCGGAAATCGCGCCGGATGTGATGATCCCGGGCATCGGCCGGGTTGATCGCGTATTGGCGGGCCTGCCGTAAGCCGATATCGCGGTATGCCAACGCAGCGCATCTGCCGCGCGCCGGCCGCTACAATCAAGCTTCATTTTTCGCCGCGTCCCTCATGACATCGCCGAACACCCAACCCGTCACCGTGCCGGCGCTGGCCGCCTTCTGCGCCGCTGGCCGCAAGCTGACCATGCTGACCTGCTACGACGCCGGTTTTGCCCGTACCTTGGATGCCGCCGGCATCGACCTGATCCTGATCGGCGATTCGCTGGGCATGGTGGTGCAGGGCGGCAATTCCACGCTGGCGGTGAGCGTCGATGACATCGTCTATCACACCCGTTGCGTGGCGGCGGCCAGTCAGCGTGCCTTGATCGTGGCGGATTTGCCGTTTCAGGCCGATGCCACGCCGGAGCGTGCGTTGCAGGCATCGACCCGCTTCCTGCAGGCCGGTGCCGGCATGGTCAAGCTCGAAGGTGCTGGGCACAAGCTCGACACCATCCGCTATTTGGTCGAGCGTGAAATCCCGGTCTGTGCCCATCTGGGCCTGACCCCGCAATCGGTGCTGCGTTTCGGTGGCTTCAAGGTGCAGGGGCGTGGCGATGCGGCGGCGGAAAAACTGCGCGCGGAAGCGCTTGCCGTGGCCGAGGCCGGCGCGGCATTGTTGGTACTGGAAGCGGTGCCGTCGGCACTGGCCGCCGAGATCACTGCCGCCTCGCCGATCCCGACCCTTGGCATCGGT
>JAUNTK010000133.1:1100-6735 GCA_030538735.1 Pseudomonadota bacterium | reverse complement strand
GGGCGGCGGATTTTGAATCCGCTGCGTCTACCGATTCCGCCACTTCGGCGCGGCCGCAAAGTATAGCGCGATGTAACTACAAAACGAAAGTGATTTGATAACCGGGCGCGTTGCGACGCGCTTGGCATTAGATTGGCTCACCCTTGCCGGGGGCGCGGTTCGAGTCCCACCTTCGGCACCAGACCAAACCGCCTCCAGGCGGTTTTTTCTTTGGTAATTCCTAACCTTTCCGGACCAATGTGTGCCTAAGTTCTTGGATGGAGATCTGCTTTACAAGCTTGAAAATCAGGGGTTTGAGGTCTTCATCCCGGTGGTTGTAACGGTAACAAACTTCAGCCAGGTACAGATGGAAGTAATGACGAGGCACACCGCGATACGGATACAGCCAATTCTTGGCGTAGCTCCAGAAGCCTTCGATACCGTTGATATGCTCCCGTCCAACCGGTCTGCCCTTGGCCTTTCGGATCATCACATGCTCCCCACGTAACCGTAGCGTGGCATAGGCTTGCCACTCATCGGTGTAGTACAGCGCGCCCTCACGTGTATGCGCCGCGATCTCGCGCATGACCGATGCGCGATTGTGTGCCGGGACGGGCATGGCCTTGACGCGGCCATTGCGTTTGACCAGACCGAATACAATGACCTTGCCTAGCGCCCCCCAGCCGCGCGGGCCATGACGTGCGCCTCCGAACGTGGTTTCGTCGCATTCGATCGCCCCGTCGAAGGGCTCCCTAAGTTGTTCGACCTGAGCGCAGCAAGCACGCAGGAGGCGGTAGAAGCGCTCGCGTGAAGCGGCACTGACGGTGCTGCCAAACCGTTGCCGATAAGACGGAACGCCCAGTACAAACAAGTCCAGCAGACGACGTTTGGCCGCTGCGGACAACCGGACCGAATCCCACACCGAGGTCCAGCTGAACCGGTGGCCACAGGCACGGCACTTCAAGCGACCATCGGCCAGTCGATAGTGGCGGGCTCGCGTACACGATGGGCATCGCTTCATAACCAAATCCTCGCAGATCTGGTCCGGTTTGCTTAGGAATTACCTTTTCTTTTCCGCCCCTCAGGCCGCCGCATCCAGCACCAATTGCTTCTCCACATGCCGATACCAGCCGGCACCGCGCGGGCTGGCGGCGAATACGCCGCAGCAGGTCATCGGCTCGGCATAGACATGCAGGGAGACGGCGAGGTCGCGGTTGCTGGCGTTTTTGATGGCGTGGTATTCGTGCGGGGGGATCAGGCTGCCGGCGCTGCCGGCACCGGCGATCAGGGTGCCGACCTCGGTGAAGCGGAAGTCATCACCCGCGCGTTCGTTGAGGTCGTATTGGGTGATTTCCAGTTGCCCGGCCCAGACGCCTTCGACGCACCACATGCCATCGTGATCGTGGATCGGGGTGCCTTGATTCGGCCCCCAGGTCATCGCGATCACGGCATAGCCGTGTTCGGCACTGCGATGGATTTCGCGGCGGGCGTAATGGCCGGGTACGGCATTGAACACGCATTCGGGCAGGCTGACCGCGCCTTCGCGCATCAGCAGGCACAGGTTGTGGCGCAGTTGGCGGGCGATGGCGCTGGATTCGCCGAGGCTGACGGCGTCGTCGATGGCGGCGATCAGGCGATCGCGGCCGGGGAAATCGCGCAGGGCGGCGTTTTCATTATTCATCCGCCCAATGTAGCGCCGCGCCGGCGTGCGGGCAAACCGGGTGGCTCAGAGGCTTTCAAGAAAATTGCGGATGGCCGGGCCGAAGCGTTCGATATCGACCAGAAAAGCGTCGTGGCCCTCGGCCGAGGACATCGCCTGCGAGCGGGCATTGATGCCGCCCCGGCGCAGGCCCTCGGCGATTTCTTCTTGTTGCTCCAGCGGAAACAACAAGTCGGTATCGACGCCGATCGCCAGTGCTTGCTGCAAATGCAGATCGGCCAGTGCATCCAGCACATCGGCGTGGCGGTTGCCGCAAGGGTGCGCGGCGGATTCGCCGATATCAAACCAATCCATCGCCCGGCCCAGATACAGATAGCAGTTGGGGTCGAAGGCGTGGATGAAGCGGCGCGCGTGATGCTCCAGATAGCTTTCGACCTGGAACTCGGCGGCGAATGGCTCGTCATCCTCGCGTTGTTTGGCATCCAGCCGCACCCGGCCGAAGCGGCCCTTCCACTCCATCGCCGAGCGGTAGGTGATGACGCCCAGTTTGCGGGCGATGCGCATGCCGGATTCGGGGTAATGTGCATCGTCGTAATGGCCATCGTTCCAGTTTGGGTCGAGCCGGATTGCCTCGCGTTGCAGCGAGCGGATCGCGATGGTGAACGGCAGCGCGCGCGCGGCCCCGGAGATATCCAGCAAGTTGCGGGCGAGGCCGGGGTGGCGCTCGACCATCGATAGCGCGGTCATCCCGCCCATCGAATTGCCGATCACGCAGGCCAGCTGTGCGATGCCCAGCGCGCGCACCACATGGGCGGCGGCATCGGCGCAGTCTTCGATGGAGAGCGCGGGGAAATCCAGCCGATACGGCTCGCCTGTGTGCGGGTTGATCGAGGCGGGACCGGTCGAGCCTTTGCAGCTGCCCAGCGTGTTGATGCAGATGACGAACCAGCGCTCGGTATCGATGAATTTGCCCGGGCCAAGCATGCGTTCCCACCAGCCATCGGCCGGGTTGGCCGCGTTGCGGGCGGCGTGGGCATCCGGCGAAAGCCCGGTGTGGATCAGCACGGCGTTATCGGCGCGGGCGTTCAATTCGCCCCAGGTTTCATACGCCATGCGTGCGCCGTCAAGCGCACCGCCGCGCTTCATCGCAAACGGCGAGGGCAGATCGATGTAGCGCGTGCCGGGCGGGATGAATTCGGTCATGGCGAAGCGGATGGCTGCATTGCCGCACTGTGCCACGCCAGCGTCGACGCGATACAGGCGCTGGCGGCTTCAGTGCGCGCCGAGGCTGATCACCACCGGCTGGCTGGCGGGCAAATCAATGCTGACGGGCACCGATTCGATATCGCCTTCCTGCTTGTTGGCTTGGCCGCTCATCGAAATACGGGCGAGCAAGCTGACCTGCTTTAGCTCGGAGAGCTTCATGGTCGGCATCGGGCTATCGGCATCGGATAGGGTGATGTTGAGCGGCAGTGCGCTGAGTGGATGGCGTTGCACCGCGACCGGCATCGGTGGGCCATCGACGGCGTGGGCGATGACGAAAATCTGCGCAGTGTTGGGTAGTTCGACGCGGCGAGCGAAATCGGCATCCAGCGTGACGTGAACGGCGAGGCCACCGCGGGCAGCTTGGGCGGCGGGTTTGTCCAGCGGCGGTAGGCCGGCCTCGGCACGGGCCTCGTTGAGTTGGGCGAGCAGGCTGGCGAGGGTTTTTTCATCGCTGATTTGCGTCAGCAGCGGCGTCCACGTTTCGGTGGCTTGCACGGTTTGCCCGGCCTGGAGTTGGCTGATGCCGAGAAACCAACGCGCGCGTTGGTGGTTGGCATTGATCTGCAGGGCGTGTTGCAGCATCTCAGTCGCGGCCTGATCAAAGCGGCGATTTGGCGCGGCCATCGCGCGCGCTTCTGCCGCCTCGGTCAACACATCGGGGTCATCGGGGCTGAGCTTGGCGGCGCGTGCGTAGGCATCGGCGGCCTCGGCGGGCCGCGCTTCGGCGCTATAGGCGCGGGCAAGCAGGCGCCAGCCATCGGGGTCATCCGGCTCGCTCTTCATCCGCGCTTCCAATTGGGCGCGGGCCTCGGCCAGCGTGTCCGGGGTCTTGTGCATCGCCGGGTCGAGCGCGGCGGGCGTACCAAAATGCCAGTACAGCGCGCCGCTGATGACGATGCAGACCAGGGCAATGGCCGCAGTCAGGGCGAAGTGTTTCTGTGCCAGCGGCCGCAGCACGGCGAATAACGTCAGCAGCAGCAACAGGCCGGCAAGAATCAAAAATACCGCCATCGTCACCACTCCTGCTTGTCATCAACGGGCACGGCGGCCTGCTTGCCACCTTGGCGACGCACCAGCAAAAACACCAGCACGCCACCGATCAGCACCAGTGCCGCCGGGCCGAACCAGAGCAGTACGGTGTGCGATTCCAAGCGTGGCTTGTACAGCACGAATTCGCCATAGCGGGCCACCATGAAATCGCGGATCTCGGCATCGGTCTTGCCTTGGCGCATCAGCACCAGCAATTCGTTGCGCAGATCGCGGGCGATCTCGGCATCGGAATCGGCCAGCGATTGGTTTTGGCACATCACGCAGCGCAGTTGATGGGTGAGATCGCGGAAGCGGACTTCCTCAAATTGGTCGCGGAATTCGGGCGGGGCGACATCGCCTTTGACTTGGGCGATGACGCTTGCCGAAACCAGCAGGGCAAGCGCACACACCAGCGCCCGCAGCACGGTGCTTCCCCGCGATGACGATGCCGCAGCGGCCATCACTGGGCTTGCTCCGCCTGCGTCAGGCGCGGCAGCAATTCGTTCTGGATCAACTCGGGCGTCAATACGCCGACGTGCTTCCAGACGATCATGCCCTTGCCATCGATCAGGAAGGTTTCCGGCGCGCCGTAGATGCCGAAATCAAGCGCGGTGCGGCCTTCGATATCCTGCAGCACCATGAAAAACGGGTTGCCAAGTTGTGCAAGCCAACGCTTGGCGTCTTCCGGCTCGTCCTTCCAGTTGTAGCCGATCACGCGCACGCGCTTGGTCTCGGCGAAATCCGATAGCGCCTTGTGCTCATCGCGGCAGGCCACGCACCAACTGCCCCAGACATTCATCACGAATGGCGCGCCGCGCAGATCGCCCAGCGTCACCTGATGATCGGGGTTGAACAGCTCCGGCAGGCTGAACTCGGGTGCTGGTTTGCCGATCAAGGGCGAGGGCAGGGCATCGCGGTCGGGGTTGCGGCTCATCATCACGCCAGCGCCCAACAGGATGGCCAGCAGGATGAAGACGATCAGCGGTAGCCAACGCTTGCTCATGATGGTTTTTCCTCTTGATAACGACGGAAGCGCTTGTCGGCGGTGGTGACAAAGCCGCCCAGCGCGATCAGCAAGACGGCCAGCCAGATGAAGGCCATCATCGGCTTGGAATGCACGCGCACCGCCCATGCGCCTTCACCCAACGATTCGCCCAGCGCGACATAGCGGTCACGCAACACGCTCGATTGCACGGCCGCCTCGGTCATCACCTGGCCACCGCTGGCGTAGGCGCGTTTTTCCGGGTGCAGGATGACGAGCTTCTTGCCGTTGCGGCTCACCGTGATATCGCCGATATCGGCCATGTAATTCGGGCCGGGCTCTTGGCGCACACCATCGAAGCGGTATTCGTCACCGTGCAGCACGATACTTTGGCCGGGCTTCAAGGCCAGTTCGCGTTGCTCGTTGAGCGCGGCATTCATCAGCGCGCCGATCACGAACAGGCCGACGCCCAGATGCGCCAGCGTCATCCCCCACATTTCGCGGGTCATCCGGCCGCTCTTTTTCAATCGTTCAATGGCGAAGCGCAAGGTACCGAAGCCAATCCAGATCGCCGCCGCCACGCCGCTGGCGGTTTTGATCGCGCCCTGCGGTGCCAGCCACCACGCGATGCCCGCCCCGATCAGCGCCAACGCCGCCCACGGCAGCAGCGCGGCCAGCACCGTCACGGCGTGGTCGGCCAGCCGCCGCCCCGCGGGCGT
>JAUNTK010000133.1:0-1090 GCA_030538735.1 Pseudomonadota bacterium | reverse complement strand
TTCGCGCTGCCAGCGGGTCAGCGGGCCGAACGGCAACAGCACGGCAATCGGTGCCATCAAGATCAAGAACATCAGCGAGAAATATGGCGGGCCGACCGAAATCTTGCCCAGATCCAGCGCATCGGCAAACATCGGGTACAGCGTGCCCAGCAGCACCATCGCGCAGGTCACCGCCAACAGCAGATTGTTGATGAGCAAAAGCGTTTCGCGTGAGAACGGCGCGAATGGGCGGGCTTGCGCCGTCGCGCCGGGTGCGCGGAAGGCATACAAGAGCAACGAGCCACCGACGACCACGCCCAAGTAGGCGAGGATGAACATGCCGCGTTCGGGGTCGGCGGCGAATGCGTGCACGCTGGTGATCGCGCCGGAGCGCACCAAGAAGGTGCCGAGCAGCGACAGCGAGAATGCCGCGATCGCCAGCAGTAACGTCCAGCTGGCGAAGCTGCCGCGTTTTTCGGTGACGGCCTGCGAGTGGATCAACGCCGCGCCGACCAACCACGGCATGAAGCTGGCGTTTTCCACCGGGTCCCAGAACCACCAGCCGCCCCAGCCAAGTTCGTAATAGGCCCACCAACTGCCAAGACCGATGCCGAGAGTGAGGAAGCCAAACGCCAGGTTTGTCCACGGCCGCGTCCAGCGTTGCCAGCGCACATCGACCTTGCCATCAAGCAGGGCGGCGATGGCGAAAGCGAACGGCACCGCAAAGCCGACATAGCCCAGATACAGCATCGGCGGGTGGATGATCATGCCCGGGTCTTGCAGCAGCGGGTTGAGATCGCGGCCTTCGAGCGCGGCCGGCAACAGGCGGCGGAACGGGTCGCTGGTAAACAGCAATAGGGCGATGAAGCCGATCGCGACCACGCCCATCACGCCCAGCACGCGCGCCACCACCGGCAGCGGCAGATGGCGCGAAAACAGCGCGACGGCGGCCGTCCAGCCCGATAACACCAGCACCCACAGCAGCAGCGAGCCTTCGTGCGCGCCCCAGACGGCGGTGTAGCGATACATCACCGGCAGCAGGCTATTGCTGTTGTCGGCGACGTAACGCAGCGAAAAATCCTGGGTCACAAACGCATGGGTGAGGATGATG
>JAUNTK010000132.1 GCA_030538735.1 Pseudomonadota bacterium | reverse complement strand
AAAAACACACGCGCGCAGGCGATGGCATTGAACGCCACCGGGATACCGCAATACGGATGCAACTGGTCAAGCACGGCGAAAATCTCCTCGCGGCTGGCACCGGCACTGCACGCACCGCGCAGATGCACACGCAATTGTGGCAGCGCATCGCCGCGTGCGGCCAACACGGCGACGGTGATCAACTCACGCACCTTCAGCGACAGCACAGCTTGATCGCCATAGATGCGGCCAACGGCTTCGATGCCGGCCTGCGCGGTCAACGGCACATCCTGCATGGCTGCTTGCATGCGTTGGCGTGATTCGCTGCCGAATAGCGATTCGATTTGCTGCAGGCCATGTTCGATGTCGTTTGGCGCAGCTTCAACACAGCCGCTCGCCATCAGCGCAGCCCACGTTCGCTGGCCTGCCCGAGCAGCACGGCGCGAACCTCCGGGCGCTGCGCAAGCCAGTCATCATGCAGCCATTTTTCGGTACGCCGATGGCCCGGCATCGTCACCCAATAAATATCACGCTCGAACACCATCACCTGTTGCTCGGGCCCGACGATCACCCAGAACCATAGCCGCGAACCTTCTGTTGCGCGCATCTTGACCTTCATCCCGCGCAGGGTGATCTCGCGTTGTGCGCCGTCAGCGGCAACGCGGATGGTTTCATCGTGCGGCGCAACCCAGTGCACGCGGTGGGCATCAAGCAAATCAGGGGCATGGCGGCGCAATACCTGCAGTGCCACATCACGCGCCTGTTGCTCCCTTGGCAATGTCGCCCCACTGCGCATCTCTGTGCTCATGCGGGCATAGCCCTGCAGGCGACCGTCATCGGCATGCAAACGCGAGACATGCTCACCACCCAAGGCCGTGTTCACTCCGTCGCGGCGCACCGTGCGTAGCAAGGTGGCACGACGGCCATCAACATGCACGTTGGCCGCACCGGCTTCTACCCACGCAGGATCAGGCTGGCCGCCCAACAAGGAAATCGACAACGAAAGCACGCTACTGATCGTCACCATCTGCACACTCCAAACATTCAGGGCACGCACAGGATGCAACGCACGCTTGCAAAGAAAAACCGGCAATATCCGAATGGATTATTTGGTAAACACACATAATGAAATCCGCCCCACTGCCCGCTTTGCATGCCTTTATCGCCGTGGCCCGCGCCGGGCAGTTCAGCCGCGCGGCTGATGCGCTGGATGTTTCCGCCTCCACCTTGTCGCAGACCATCCGCGCATTGGAAGCGGAATTGGGTGTGCGCCTGTTCAACCGTACCACCCGGCGCGTGGCACTGAGCGAGGATGGCCAGCGCCTGCTGGACGATATAGGCCCGGCGCTGGCGCAGGTCGATGCCGCGTTGGAAACGGCGCGCGGGCACAGCGCCACGCCCTCGGGGCATTTGCGTATCAATGCGTCACGCACGGCGATTGCCTTGCTGATCGCGCCGCGCCTGCCCAATTTCTTGCAGCAATGGCCGCAGATCACGTTGGATGTATGTGCGGATGACCGCCTGAGCGACTTGGTGGCGGGTGGTTTCGATGCGGGTATCCGCTTGGGCGAAACGTTGACGGCCGGGATGGTCGCCACCGCGATTGGCCCGCCCCAGCGGCTGTTGCTTGTAGCCAGCCCGAACTACCTCTCCCAGCACGGCGCACCGCGCAAGCTCGCCGATATCCCACAGCATGCCTGCATCGGTTTTCGCCTGCCCGGCAGCGGGCGGATCCGGCCGTGGCATTTCCTGCAAGGTGGGCGCGAAGTACAGGTGCAACCGGCCACACGGCTGGCCTTGAACGATAGCCGGTTGATCTTGCAATCGGCTATCGCCGGGGCCGGGCTGGCGCAGTTGTTTGAAGGCACGGTGCGCGCCGCGCTGGATTCAGGGATGCTGACACAGCTCTTGCCACGCCATGCCAGTGCCGCCGAACGCTTCCATATCTATCACCCGTCGCGGCGGCAGATGCCACCCAAATTACGGGTGTTTATCGATTTTTTGCGCACCTCGGGCGAAGCGGCCAGCCGCCCCACCCACCGATCGGATAGGTGATTGGCAGCGTGAGATGCACGCTGGCATGCGCGGGGTTTATCCCGGCATTCATGGCTTGCCGCTACCATTGTCACCCCGTCTGCCAGCCGTCATCGCGCCATGAGCCGCACAACCCTGCCCGTCGCCCTGATTCAAGAGCGCGCCATCATCGATCAAGGTCTTGGCAACGCCGAGGCCAACCTTGCCATCATCGAATCCCGCGTCGCCGAGGCCGCCAAGCAAGGCGCCAAGCTGGTGTTGTTGCAAGAGCTGCATAACGGTGCCTATTTCTGCCAGCACGAGTCGGTGGACGAATTCGATCTGGCCGAGCCGATCCCCGGCCCGTCCACCGAGCGCCTTGCCAAGCTGGCCAAACAACACGGCGTGGTGTTGGTCAGCTCGTTGTTCGAGAAGCGCGCCACCGGCCTGTATCACAATACGGCGGTGGTGTTTGATGCCGATGGCCGCACCGCGGGCAAGTACCGCAAGATGCATATCCCGGACGACCCGGGCTTCTACGAAAAATTCTATTTTACTCCCGGCGATCTGGGCTTCACCCCGATTGATACCTCGGTCGGCCGCTTGGGCGTCTTGGTGTGCTGGGATCAGTGGTACCCGGAAGGCGCGCGACTGATGGCGCTGGCCGGTGCCGAGTTGCTGCTCTATCCGACTGCGATTGGCTGGGACCCGGATGATGCTGCAGACGAAAAAAACCGCCAGCGCGATGCCTGGGTGCTATCGCATCGCGGTCACGCGGTAGCCAATGGCCTGCCGGTGCTCTCGTGCAATCGCGTCGGCCATGAGCCATCGCCACTGGGCGCATCCGGCATCGATTTCTGGGGCAACTCGCATGTGCTGGGGCCGCAGGGCGAGTTCATCGCCGAAGCCGGCAGCGAGCCCACCATTTTGATGGCCGAGGTGGATATGGCGCGCAGCGAGCATGTGCGCCGTATCTGGCCATTCCTGCGCGACCGGCGCATCGATGCCTATGCCGATCTGACCCTGCGCTATCGCGACTAAGCGCCCCACCCCCTCGCAGGAGCGAGCCATGCTCGCGATAGGCGTTGGCGTTGGCGTAAACGCAGCCTAGCTACGGCCGTTCTCGAGCATGGCTCGCTCCTACCGATTGATCACCACAGGATTTCCAATGCACGCAGCCATCGACTGGCGCAGCCAGCCGCATTCCATCGTCGAGCGCGATGGCATCCGCTACACCCTGCTGGGTACCGCACACGTCTCACAGGCCAGCGTCGATGCCGTGCACTCGGCCATCGATAGCGGTGCGTTTGATGCCGTCGCGGTCGAGCTTGACCCGCAACGCCATGCCGCGATCAACGACCCCGATCAACTGGCCAAACTCGATATCGTCAAGGTGATCCGGGAAAACAAGATCCCGATGTTTGCCGCCAATCTCGGGCTGGCCGCGTATCAACGCCGCCTCGCCGAGCAACTGGGCATCGAGCCGGGCGCGGAGTTGAAGGCCGCCGCCAACGAGGCCACCGCGCGTGGGCTGGCGATGCATTTGATTGATCGCGATGTCGGCCTGACCTTCAAGCGCGCCTCCGAACGCCTTGGCTGGTGGCAGCGGGCCAAGCTTGGCGGCGGCATTCTGGCCTCGTTGTTGTTCGATGAAAAAGTCGAGGACGATGCCATCGAAAAACTGAAACAAGGCGACATGCTGGAGGCCAGCTTCGCCGAGTTCGCCGCCGACAGCCCGGCGCTCTACGAAACCGTAATTGCCGAGCGCGATCAATACATGGCCGCCAAGTTGCGCGCCACGGCGGGGGATGCCAAAAACGTGTTGGCGGTGATCGGCGCCGGGCATCTGGCGGGTACCGCCAAGCACCTCGCCGAGTCCGCCGAGACGCCGGCCGAGACGCTTGGCAAACTGGAAACACTGAAGCCGAAATCCGATATCCCGTGGTTCACGATCATCCTCGCCGTGTTCCTGTTTGGCGGTTTTGCCTGGGGCTTCTGGCAGGGCGGTTTCGATGTCGCCGCCAACCTGCTGGTGTACTGGGTGGCGATCACCGCCGCCTTGGGCGCGCTGGGCTGCACGTTGGCCGGCGGCCACCCTTTGAGCATTCTGGGCGCGGCCGTGGCCTCGCCGGTGACGCCACTGCACCCGGCGCTGGCCTCGGGCATGATCAGCGCGCTGATCGAGGCGGGCTTGCGCAAACCCACCTATGCCGATTTCATGGCGCTGCGCGATGACGTCAGCAGCGTGCGCGGCGTGTATCGCAACCGCGTCGCGCGGATCATGCTGGTGTTCTTCCTGACCAACTTCGGCACCATGATCGGGGTCTGGCTGGGCGGCGCGAAGATGCTGGGCAAATTGGTGGGGTGAAGATGGCTGATCGCCCCGGCAAAACACCGGGGTGCCGCCGATCCGGCTCCAATCGTTTACGCATCAATGGATTCCGGCTTGCAGCGGAATGACGGGGGATTCGGAGCCGACCCAATCGATCAGTTCGACATCACCGGCTGCACTGGCACGCCACGCGCACGCCGCCACATCCGTGCGCTACTGCTGCGCCAGTCATCCAAAATGGCGTAGATGGTGGGCAAAAACAGCAGGCTGACCACGGTCGAGAACGCCAAGCCACCAGCAATCGCACGCGCCATCGGGTAGTAGCTGGGGCCATCGCTGCCTGCGCCGGTGCGGATCGCAATCGGGATCATGGCGAGAATGGCGGTACCCATCGTCATCAGGATCGGGCGCAGGCGTTCGCGGCTGCCGGCGATCAACGCATCGGTGCGGTTCATCCCGGCGCGCCGATGGTTGTTGATGTGTTCGACCATCACGATGCCGTTGTTCACCACCACGCCCATCAGCACCAAAATGCCGATGAAGGCCATCACGTTGAACTCGGTGCCGGTCAGCCAGAACAACCAGAACACACCGAAGATCGAGAACAGCACGCCGCTCATGATCGCGGTCGGGAACAGCATTGATTCAAATACCGCCGCCATCACCACGTAGATCATCACCAGCGCGATCAACAGGTTGAACATCATCTGCTTCATCGCCGCGCCCTCGTCCATGAAGCTCAGCCGCTCGAAGCTGTAGCTGTAGCCGGCCGGCCAGGCGATGTTCTGCAACGTCTCATCCATCGCCTTGCGCGCATTCGGCATGGTGACATCCGGGGCGAGATTGGCGGTGAGGGTCAATGTGGTCTGCCGATTGGTGCGCTGGATGAAGCTCGCCGCCGGGCGCGGCTCAAGATCAACCATCGCCAGCAGCGGCACATTACGGCCATCACTGGCCTTGACCGTAAACGCGGCCAGATCATGGGTGTCGTACTGCTCGGCATTGGCGAAGCGCACGGTCACTGGCACTTCAACATCGCCGCGCCGATAGTCGCGCAACGGCTGCCCGCGTAGCGCCATGCCGACAAAACCCGCCACCTCTTGCACGCTGAAACCGAAGGCGGCCGCGCGCTCGCGATCAACCCGCACCACCAACTCGGTATTGCGATCGCCGCTATCGATGCGCACATCACGCAGCTCGCTGCGGCGCGCCAGAATCGGCACGACATCCGCCGCCAAGTCGGTCAGGGTCTGGGTCGAATCACCCACCAGGCGCACCTCGACCTTCTGCATCCCGGATGCGCCGCCGCCCGGCCCTTCCTGGCGCCCCATGCTGATGTTGGCGCGCGCCGACTTCGGCAGGCCTTCGCGGATCGTCTCGGTGATTTTGCTGGTTTCATCCGCATCCTTGGTCGCCAGCTCGATGTAGATGCCACCGCCGCCGCCCTCGGAAAAACGCGACGAGACTTGCTTGATCTTGAAACGCTCGCGATTGGTCTGCAGATAATCCTCGATGCGCGCGACCTCCTCCGACATCTGGTCGCGGGTATACGCGCCCTTCCATTGGAAGGAAATATTGACCTCGCCAATTTGATCGCCGCCAAACATGTTGACCTTGGTCATCGTCGCCGGCACCAGACTGACCAGCAAAATCAGCACGATGCCGATCACGCTCTTGGCGCGATGCTCCAACGTCCAGCGCAGGAAGCGCGCATAGCGATCCTGCAGGCGATGGATGAAACCGCTGCGGTTGTGGATCGCCTTCGGTGTGCGCAGGCGCGCCGACAACATCGGGATCAGGCTTATCGCCACCAGCCACGAGGCCAGCAGCGAGACGCTGATGGTGGCCGCGAGCTGCGCCATGTAGATCGAGATCATGTTGCGCTCGCCAAATAGATTGGGCAAAAACACGACGCAGTGGCAGATGGTGCCGGCGCTGAGCGCGATGGCGACATGGCGGGTACCGAGAATCGAAGCCAGACGCGGCTGGTCCGGCATTTTCTCGCGCTCCTGATAAATCGACTCCACCACCACCACCGCGTTATCGACCAACATGCCGATGGCCAGCAACAGGCCCATCATGGTCAGGATGTTGAGGGTGAGCCCGGCAAAATACATGAAGCCCAGCGTCATGGTGAAACAGATCGGGATCGCCAGCGTGACCATCAGGGTCGATGCCCAATCGCGCAGGAAGTAGAACAACACGATGATCGAAAGCAGCAAGCCAATCGCACCGGCTTCGGCAAGGCTTGCCAGCGATTCGACCACCATCTCACCCTGATCCTCGACCACGCGCAGGCTGATATCGCGCGCGGCCGGGGTCTGCTGGATCTCGGCGATTTCGGCATTGACGGCACGGGTCATCTCGACCAGATTGGCATCGCGCTCCTTGAACACATCGATGCCGACCGCAGGGCGGCCATCGAGCCGCCGCCCATAGCGCATCTGCACGGGTTTCATCCGCACATCGGCGATATCGGCAAGCCGGGTGCCGCGCTTGTCCAGCACCAGATTGCGCAACTCATCCAGATCACTGAGTTCGCCCTTCGGCT
>JAUNTK010000131.1 GCA_030538735.1 Pseudomonadota bacterium | reverse complement strand
CGAACACGGCGGCCAGTGCATCGGCCTGATCGGTGGCATCGATGGCGGCATCCAAATCATCGCCATCGCCCAGCCAATCAATCGCCAACACGCGGTAACGGCCAAACACACCGGCCTGCGCCTGCCACCAGCCCGGCGTCGCATCCAGCTGATTGGCGGTGACATGCCGATGCGCGGAAATGCCGCCGGCAACGATCAACAACGGTGCCTCGGCCGGCCCGGACAATTCCCAATCGATCAGCACATCGCGCAGGCCGCCATGCTGCAACAGCAGTTGGCAGCGATGCGCACCGCGTTGGCTGGGCGATGACGCGGCATGGCCGCTGCCAAAACGACAAAGGCCGGTATCGGCGGTGGATTCAGATGCGGTGGCAACCAAGCTCATCGGGGACTCCTGTTGGGTCGAGTCCTGCGGCTGCGGAGGCTGGGCGGCGGCGTGGCGTGGCCCAACCATCTGCGCGGCGACGGCGTCACCGCAGGAATTGGCACCTTCGGTTGCCCCGGGTTGCCTCGGCATCAAAGGGCCTGTCCCTCCGCCGATCTCGATGGATGCGCGCAGTGTGCCGGTACATCTAGCGCATGTCAATCGCTTTATTCGGATAAAGCGATTTATTGATTGCGAAGCGCAGCACATCAACCCGGCCTCTACACTGCGCCGATGCGTATGCCACCCCACAATCATCGCGCTCGCCGATCGCCGCACGGCCAAACATCGGCCAAACCCGGCACGCGCATCGCCCAATTCGTGCGCAACACGGGGCTTGGCACGCGCATTCGCAGCATCATTCTGATCGGCGTATTGCTTGGGCTGCCCGCCGCGCCGGCCACCGCGCAATGGTTACGTTGGCCCGCCAACCCCAGCAGCGAAGCTGGCATTGAAACCCGCAACGAGGCGCAAACACCGAATGCCGCGGTGCGGCTGCGCATCATCCAGCACGCCGGCCAGCGCGAGCTATGGGTTGATAACGATCTGTTTGGCCCGGTTGAAGTACGCATCGAATCGGCCGAACCACTGCCCGGCTTGCCCCTGCAACGGCCGCTATCAGGCCCGGGCCCGCAGCGCCTGCTGCGCCTGCCCGGCAACCAACCGCTGCGCCTCAAACTGCAGGCGGTGCCCGGCCCGCGCAACCCGCGCATCGATGACATCGCCTACCCATTGCCGCTGGCGCTGGCGCAGCCACGCATCGGCCAAGCGCCGCAGGGCGAATACAGCCATACCGATGCCGAAAACCGCGAGGCCATCGATTTTGCCGCGCCCATCGGCACGCCGGTGATCGCCGCCCGCGCCGGCCGCGTGATGCAGGCCGAGGGCCGCTTCGGCGATACGCCGGGCCGGCTCGATCAAGCCAATCTGATCCGCATCCTGCACGCTGACGGCAGCATGGCGGTATACGCGCATCTGCAACATGGCAGCCTGCGCGTCGGGGCCGGGCAAGCGGTACACGCCGGCCAATTGATCGCACAAAGCGGCAACTCCGGCTATTCCAGCGGCCCGCATCTGCACTTCGCGGTGCAGGTCAATGCCGGTTTGCAGCTTGTATCCGTGCCGCTACGCATCGTCAGCGCAGAGGGCGAGTTGCGCTTGCCGGCAACCGATACTCAGCGATAACGCAGCCACGGCGGCTGGAGTTTTTCGATGCGGATCGCCGCCGGGCAATCGGCGCGATGCGCACCCGGCAGGATGCCTAAGCTCATCAAGAACTCGCCGACAATCTCGCCGCCAACAAAGCGGAAATCGCGCTTGAACAGCTTGACCCATTCGGCCTTGTCGCGAGCGCGGCCATCCAGCTCGATATGCGCCTCCAGCCAATTGGCGAAGCTGCCGTGGCTGGCGCGCAGGCGTTGAATCACCTGCGCATTGTGGATGGCGGCATCCACCTTCAAACGGTTGCGGATGATGCCGGCATCATTCAGTAGCCGCTCGCGCTCGGCCGGGCCATAGGCGGCCACTTTATCCACCACAAAGCCATCGTAGGCGCGGCGGAAGCCCTCGCGTTTTTTAAGCATGGTGGCCCAGCTCAAGCCGGCCTGATTGATTTCCAGCACCAGCCGCTCAAACAGCACCGCCTCATCGCGTGCCGGCACGCCGTACTCGTGGTCGTGGTAGGGCCCGTGCAGCGGGTCGCCGGGGGCAATATCGCAATATCCAGACATGGGGGCAGGATAAAACGATTCGCGCGCGCTGGCATCCCCGGCGACCATGCCGTGGGCAGCGGCTTATCGCCCTATAATTCGCGCTCCCATCTCATCCAATCGGCGCCCTGCGCCCTATTGCGCATGTCCGAAATCAAACAAGAAGCGGCCCGCCGCCGCACCTTCGCCATCATCTCCCACCCCGACGCCGGCAAGACGACGCTGACCGAAAAGCTGTTGCTGTTTGGCGGCGCGATCCAGATGGCCGGCAGCGTCAAGGGCCGCAAGGCCGCGCGCCATGCCACCTCCGACTGGATGGCGCTGGAAAAAGAACGCGGCATTTCGGTCACCTCATCGGTGATGCAGTTCCCCTACGCCGGCAATATCGTCAACTTGCTTGATACGCCCGGCCACGCCGACTTCGGCGAGGATACCTATCGCGTGCTGACCGCCGTGGATAGCGCACTGATGGTGATCGACGTGGCCAAGGGCGTCGAAGAGCGCACCATCAAATTGATGGAAGTCTGTCGCCTGCGCACCACGCCGATCATGAGCTTCATCAACAAGCTCGACCGGGAAGGCAAAGAGCCAATCGAGCTTTTGGATGAGATTGAATCGGTGCTGCAAATCCAGTGCGCGCCGGTGACCTGGCCGATCGGCATGGGCAAGCGTTTGAAGGGCGTGGTGCATCTGATCACCGGCGAAGTGCACTTATATGAAGCCGGCAAGAACCACACCCGGCAGGATTCCACCATCTTCAAATCGCTCGACGACCCGGGCGTCGAGGCCGCGATTGGCGCGCCAATGCTGGCCGAACTGCGCGATGAACTGGAGTTGGTCGAAGGTGCCTCGCACCCGTTTGACCGCGACGCCTATCTGCGCGGCGATCAAGCGCCGGTGTTCTTTGGCTCGGCGGTCAACAACTTCGGCGTGCAACCGCTGTTGGATTTCTTCGTCCAGCACGCGCCGATGCCGCAACCACGCGAAACCACCAGCCGCGAAGTGCAACCGGATGAAGCGAAACTCTCTGGTTTCGTGTTCAAGATCCAGGCCAATATGGACCCGCAGCATCGTGATCGCGTCGCCTTTATGCGGATTTGTTCCGGCAAATTCAGCGCCGGGATGAAGGCGTTCCAACCGCGCACCGGCAAAGATTTGAAGCTGGCCAATGCGCTGACCTTCATGGCCAGCGACCGCGAAATCGCCGAGGATGCCTATCCCGGCGATGTCATCGGCATCCATAACCACGGCACCATTTCCATCGGCGATACCTTTACCGAGGGCGAGAACATCGCCTTCACCGGCATCCCCAACTTTGCCCCGGAATTGTTCCGCCGCGCGCGCCTGCGCGACCCGCTAAAACTCAAGCAATTGCAAAAAGGCTTGGCGCAGTTATCCGAGGAAGGCGCAACCCAATTCTTCCGCCCGTTGATGTCGAACGACCTGATCCTGGGCGCGGTCGGCGTGCTGCAGTTTGATGTGGTGGCCTACCGGCTGAAGGACGAATACGGCGTGGATGCCATTTTCGAGCCGGTCACCGTCGCCACCGCGCGCTGGATCAAATGCGATGACGCCAAGAAGCTGGAAGAATTCCGCGAGAAAAACGCGGTCAATCTTTCAATCGACGCCGCCGGGCAGTTGGTCTATCTGGCCCCGACCCGGGTCAATCTGCAACTGGCGCAAGAGCGCGCCCCGGATGTGCAATTCCTCGCCACCCGCGAACACGCCCATGCCGAGCGGATCGACTGATTGTCGGGATGTCGCGGGCAAGGCCCGCTCCCACACAACAGGCTGACGCTCTTGCGGGAGCGCGCCATGCGCGTGACAGACGATGCGCACGCACCAAGCCCGGCACTGGCGATGAGATGACAGCAATCGACCATTGCGGCATCGCAGCATCCGTGTATGCTCCATGCATGACTGCCCATACCTCTGCGTACTCGCCGGAAGAAGAACGCGCCAATGTGCTCACCCACGGGCTGGGTGCCTTGGTGGCTTTGGGCGCAGGTTTAGTGATGATCACGCTATCGGTAGCCCGTGGTGGCAGCCCGTGGCAATGGGCGTCGGCCATCGTGTTTACTTGCTCGATGCTGGCGCTGTATCTGGCCAGCACCGCCTACCACGGCGCGACCGACCCGCTGCGGCGGGCGCGGTTGAAGATTGTCGATCACTGCGCGATCTATCTGTTGATCGCCGGCACCTATACCCCGTTCACCCTGACCGTGCTGCGCGAAAACGGCCCGGGCTGGACGCTGTTCATCGCGATTTGGTCACTGGCCGCTATCGGCATCATCTTCAAGCTGTTTTTCACCGGCCGCTTCAACCTGATTTCCACGCTGGTCTACATCGCGATGGGCTGGCTGGTGGTGCTGTATGCCAAACCGGCATACGAGGCACTGAGCGGCTGGCAGTTTGGCTGGCTGCTGGCTGGCGGCCTTGGCTACACGCTGGGCACCCTGTTTTACCTCAACAAACGGATGCGCTACTCGCACGCCATCTGGCATCTTGCCTGCATCGTCGGCACCTCCAGCCACTTTGTCGCGGTGTGGTCGATGGTGGTGCCGGCGCGGGCTTAGCGCCTGCGCTTAACCGGCGATGTAATCCTGCAGGTGTTGCAGCGTTTGCTGCTGGTCTTCGATCAGCGCCTTGACTAGATCACCAATCGAGACGATGCCGATCACTTCCTTGTACTCAAGGATCGGCAGATGGCGGATGCGTTTTTCCGTCATCACCTGCATCGCTTGATCCACCGTATCGCCAAGTCGGCCACAGACAACCTGATGGCTCATGATTTCCGCAATCGGGGTGGTGGCCGAAGCACGGCCCAGCAACACCACTTTGCGCGCGTAATCGCGCTCGGAAAGGATGCCAACCAACTTGCCTTCGTCGATCACCAGCACGGCACCGATGCCCTTGTCGGCCATCAATCGCAGCGCATCGATGACCGGCGCAGCCGAGGCAATCGCGACCACCTCGGGGCTGTTCTTGGCTTCAAGCAGATGACGCATCTGTCGCATAACCGCTCCTTGCTACCGAACTGTCATCAGCATACTCCGTCTCAATGGCCGGCCGCCATTCGGCCACCAAATAAAGCGGCCGCTGCTTGATCTCGGTGTAGAGCCGGCCCAGATATTCGCCGATCAAACCAAGCGCGATCAATTGCACGCCGCCAAGGAACAAGATCACCGCCATCATGGTTGGCCAACCGGCCACGCGGTCGCCATAGGCCAGCGCCTTGCCCACCACAAACACGCCATAGCCAAACGCGACAAACGCGGTGGCGATGCCCAGATACGTCGCCACCCTAAGCGGCGCGGTAGAAAAACTGGTGATGCCTTCAAGGGCAAAGTTCCACAGTTTCCACAGGTCGAATTTGCTGGTGCCGGCGCTGCGTGCTTCACGCTGGTAGACGATCTCGGCACTGTTGAAGCCAACCCAGCCAAACAAGCCCTTCATGAAACGATGGCGCTCACGCAACTGCCGCAACGCGGCCAAGGCGCGCGGCGAAAGCAAGCGAAAATCGCCGGTATCTTGCGGGATCGGCGTGCGCGAAAGGCGGCCGATCAGCCGATAAAACAACGATGCGGTAGCGCGCTTGGTAAAGGTTTCGCCAACACGCTCGCTGCGCCGGCCATAGATGTTGTCGAAGCCTTCTCGCCATTTGGCAACGAATTGCGGGATCAACTCGGGCGGGTCCTGCGCATCGGCATCGAGGATCATCGCCGCGCCTTCTTCCACCATATCCAGCCCGGCAGTCAGTGCCGCCTCTTTGCCAAAATTGCGCGATAGCCGCAGCAACGCCACCCGCCGATCCTGCGCGGCCAAGCGTTGCAGCACCGACCACGTGCCATCGCGGCTGCCATCGTCGATATACACGACGCGCGCCCGGATATCAGCTAAACCATCGAGCACCGGCATCAGCCGCGCATGCAGGATCGGCAACGCATCGGCCTCGTTATAGGCGGCCACCACCACGCTCAGGCGCGTGCTCATTCCAAGCCCTCCAAATAGCTTTTGCCGCCGATATTGCCCATCTGGCGCTGGATCGCATTGGCGCGCCGCTGCACATACGGGCCAGGTTTAGCCACGCTGTAGCGTTTGGGGTTGGGCAACACCGCCGCCAACCGTGCCGCCTCGGCCGCGCTGACCCGGCTGGCATCCTTGCGATAAAACGTGCGCGCCGCCGCCTGCGCGCCATACACGCCATCGCCAAACTCGGCGACATTGGCGTACACCTCCAGAATGCGCTGTTTCGGCCAGAACAGCTCCATCCAGAAGGTGTAATAGGTTTCCACACCCTTGCGCAGCCAGCGCGTCCAGCCGCTGCCGCTCCATAAAAAGAGGTTTTTCGCCGTTTGCTGGCTGATCGTGCTGCCGCCACGGATGCGCTTGCCTTGCTGATTTTTAGCCCGCGCCTGCTCGATCGCCGCCATATCAAACCCGCTGTGCTCGGCAAATAGCTGATCCTCCGCCGCTACCAAGGCGACCGGCACATTGGGCGACATCTTTTCGAGGTCGCGCCAATCGTAGGCGATGCGAAATTTGAAATCACCACTGCCCCAGGCCTCAAACTGGCGGATCGCCATGAAGCTGGAAAACGGCGGGTCGATAAAGCGCAGCGCGGCCACCTGCACAATCGGAAACACGATGACCAACACCGCCAGCCACAGCAGCCGCCGCAGCCAACGCCGGCCCCGCGTCGCGTCTTGCGCTTTGCCCACACCGCCCCCATTTCTTGCCGATCCAAAGGCGCATTAACGGCAAAACAATCTCCCA
>JAUNTK010000001.1:36410-44056 GCA_030538735.1 Pseudomonadota bacterium | reverse complement strand
CGTCGCAAGAGCTGATTCTTGGCCGCGAACGGGGTGACAAGAGTAAAACCCTGTATTCGGTTGGCCCGAAAGATCATGAAATAGCCGCCATGCATTCGCAAAAAATAGGCAACGCATTGCGTAGTGTGGATACATGGTACGAAGGCGCTGACGAAAATGGTCCCATCGCCATCGAACCTTACGGATCGGTGACCACCCAAGGCAAAGCCTATCGCCAACCGCGCGGCAGGAAAGATGATTTCTACACCTTGTTTGATGGCTGGATGCTTAAAGACAAGGTTCCTTCGGTCGACCAGCAGCATTTCATCATGGCGGTGTTGATTCGCGGCGGCGTGTTCGGCGAGGGTTGATATGGATGCCTATATCGACATTACCTTGCAGCCGGATGATGAGTTTCCCCAGCACCTGCTGATGGACGCGCTGATTGCCAAACTGCACAAGGCGCTAGTCGCTGAAGGCAGTAACAGCATCGGCATCAGTTTTCCGCAGTGGCGCGATGGCGATTACCCAACGCTTGGCAATATCGCCCGCCTGCACGGCGCGAGGGCCAAGCTAAACAGCCTGATGCAGCGGGATTGGCTGCGTGGCATGCGTGATCACGCACAATGGCACGCACCACAAACCGTCCCCACGCATCACGGTTATATGCAGGTGGAAAGGAGCAAGACAAAAAGCGTTGAAAATATGCGCAAACGCGCCATGCGCCGACATGGCTATACCTTGGCGCAAGCCGAGCAGCGCATTCCCGACACTGCTGGCAAGTACCTTACGCTGCCTTTCACGACGCAATACAGCGGCAGCACCGGCCAACGCTACCGCATCTTCATCAGCCAGCGACAAGTAACCGCAGCAGGAAGCGGGGGCTTCAATACCCACGCCCTCAGCGCAGGCTCCGCAATCCCCCTGTTCTGACCCAAATTCCAGCGGGCCACGGATGGCCCTTTGGATTCAATAACTTACGTGGTTGGCCAAAAAAAGCCCTGAAGCTTGCATCAGGCTGGGATGATCTTTGAAAACAAAGTGCTACACTAGGGATGCTCTAGTTCACTGCCGCATAGGCAGCTGAGAAACAGCCCATCCAGCGCCATTTGCGCCTCGGGCAGTTCACTGCCGCATAGGCAGCTGAGAAAGCAGGTTGTAGCGTTTCCCGAAAACAACAAAAGTTCACTGCCGCATAGGCAGCTGAGAAAGAATGCCGACAGCAGCCGCTTGCCCCCTGTTTGTTCACTGCCGCATAGGCAGCTGAGAAAACGCAGACGCCGACCATCACCATCAAGCGGAAGTTCACTGCCGCATAGGCAGCTGAGAAAAGATCAAGAGCGATACCGGCGCGATGACCATGGTTCACTGCCGCATAGGCAGCTGAGAAATGTGATCCTGTCACGGTAATCGTCCAGTTCGAGTTCACTGCCGCATAGGCAGCTGAGAAATTGGGGCGCTACACCAGATCATGGCGAGTGTCGTTCACTGCCGCATAGGCAGCTGAGAAATCTGCTCTGGCCTTGCATCCACTCCGGTGATCGTTCACTGCCGCATAGGCAGCTGAGAAAAAAGACTGGAGCGGCCCCGCGATATACGGCTTGTTCACTGCCGCATAGGCAGCTGAGAAATGGTCAGTCCTGAGGGCGACCGCATGTCCCCTGTTCACTGCCGCATAGGCAGCTGAGAAAATCATCTCGATCCATTTGGGTGGACGCCCAGGGTTCACTGCCGCATAGGCAGCTGAGAAATCGATACGCCAGTAGCTTACGCCCTACTCTCCGTTCACTGCCGCATAGGCAGCTGAGAAATCGATGCCGTGGACGGCTCCGGCGTATCGAGAGTTCACTGCCGCATAGGCAGCTGAGAAAAGCACCCTCAACGCCCGTGATGAGGATTTTAGGTTCACTGCCGCATAGGCAGCTGAGAAATACTTGCGCCGTCTTGTCGGCCTGCACGAACAGTTCACTGCCGCATAGGCAGCTGAGAAAAAGATGCCGCCTCCTGCCCCTGCAAATAATGCGTTCACTGCCGCATAGGCAGCTGAGAAATTGCGCTCCAAATGGAGATGCCGAGATATACGGTTCACTGCCGCATAGGCAGCTGAGAAAAAGCTCGATGTGCCTGCTGACGTCTGCCGTCGGTTCACTGCCGCATAGGCAGCTGAGAAATTATGCGCCTCATCCACGATGATAACCGACCCGTTCACTGCCGCATAGGCAGCTGAGAAAAATTCAAGTGGCCGCTGCCGGCCATTCGGCTTGTTCACTGCCGCATAGGCAGCTGAGAAATTTGGATACGCCCAGAAATGCACTTGCGCATCGTTCACTGCCGCATAGGCAGCTGAGAAAGCCGCCGTTACAGGCGGAAGCGCGCTTATCGGGTTCACTGCCGCATAGGCAGCTGAGAAATGTTGGCCATGAGCCTCGACTTTGCACGACCGGTTCACTGCCGCATAGGCAGCTGAGAAAATCTGGATAAACGCACTCATTATGCGAGGCACGTTCACTGCCGCATAGGCAGCTGAGAAATGCCAAAAGTCATTCGGGAATTCGGCCATCGCGTTCACTGCCGCATAGGCAGCTGAGAAATGTTCGGTGGGCAGGACGAGCGCGGCGGCTTGGTTCACTGCCGCATAGGCAGCTGAGAAACGCATGATTATCGCGCAGGCTGGCACGTCCCTCGTTCACTGCCGCATAGGCAGCTGAGAAAAGTGCCGCGTTCAGTTCAAGGACCGGCAGAACGTTCACTGCCGCATAGGCAGCTGAGAAATAGCAAGTTCGGCTCGGTCCTGCAGGGCAATAGTTCACTGCCGCATAGGCAGCTGAGAAATACATCCCGAACGGCAAGATCGTGGGGTTGTCGTTCACTGCCGCATAGGCAGCTGAGAAATTGATGTCGCTACGGGACAGTCCGGCGATGGGGTTCACTGCCGCATAGGCAGCTGAGAAAACCGAGCACACCTGCCCGCAATGTGGCAAGCCGTTCACTGCCGCATAGGCAGCTGAGAAAGTTCAAGGTTGGCGACAAGGTGATGTTTACCAGTTCACTGCCGCATAGGCAGCTGAGAAATATTGCGGTCGCCATCGTGACGATAGCTTCGTGTTCACTGCCGCATAGGCAGCTGAGAAATTTGGATACGCCCAGAAATGCACTTGCGCATCGTTCACTGCCGCATAGGCAGCTGAGAAAGGCCATGAGCCAGCGCCAACCAATAACGAGGAGTTCACTGCCGCATAGGCAGCTGAGAAAAGTTCGAGGGATCGCAGCAGTAGCAGGCGCAGGTTCACTGCCGCATAGGCAGCTGAGAAATGCCGTAGTGCGATACTCTTTAACCGTCTCAAGTTCACTGCCGCATAGGCAGCTGAGAAAGAAGGGAGAAGAAGATGCAGCAGACCGCTTACGTTCACTGCCGCATAGGCAGCTGAGAAAATGCGCGACAAGCTCTATGACATGGAGTGGGCGTTCACTGCCGCATAGGCAGCTGAGAAATATGCAGATCATAAAGATGGTCTACATCGCGCGTTCACTGCCGCATAGGCAGCTGAGAAATTGATGCCGTGCGCGTAGCCATCGGCAAGATGGTTCACTGCCGCATAGGCAGCTGAGAAACGAGACGCCCACATTGCACTACGCGACGAAGGGTTCACTGCCGCATAGGCAGCTGAGAAAATTGAATGCCGAAGTCGCAGCGCGTGCGGTAAGTTCACTGCCGCATAGGCAGCTGAGAAATCGATGCGATCCCGCACTTCTTGATTCAACGCGTTCACTGCCGCATAGGCAGCTGAGAAATCCTGCCGTCACAGTCGGTAGTTGGTCTTTTCGTTCACTGCCGCACAGGCAGCTGAGAAAATTGACCACCACCACCACGCGCTCAAACAATTCGCGTTTACTGCCGTATAGGCAACCGAAGAACTACCACTAGCAGGTTAGTGCGCCATCAATGCTCACTGCCAAACAACCCACCCATGCCACAATCCCCCAGTACAAAACCAGCCGCAATCTCATGCCCCAGTCTCTTCAAGTCGAAGTCCACAACGCCATCGCTATCGTCCGCCTCAATCGGCCGGAGAAGCGCAATGCGCTTTCCTTCGAGTTGATGCGTGAGTTGGTGGCGGTGGGCAAAACGTTGCGGGGTGATCGCAATCTGCGTGCGGTGATTCTTGCTGGCAATGGCGATGCTTTCTGCGCGGGGCTGGATGTCGCTGAGTTGGGCAACGGCGGAAATCGGTTTTTCGTGTTCAAGGAGTTGTTGAAGCCGTCGCAAAGCCTGTTTCAGAGGATGGCGTTGGTGTGGCGCGGGTTGCCGGTGCCGGTGATCGCGGCGGTGCATGGTTCGTGTGTAGGCGGTGGTCTGCAGTTGGCGTTGGCGGCGGATATCCGCATCGCGACGCCGTCAAGCCAGTGGTCGATTTTGGAGGGGCGCTGGGGGATGGTGCCGGATATGGGCATCACTGCGACGATGAAGGGGCTGTTGCGCCCGGATATTGCGAAAGAATTGACGATGACGGCGCGCATGTTCGACGGCCGTTATGCGCAGGAAATCGGCTTGGTGACGCATCTTGCCGATGATCCGCTGGCGGCGGCGCAGCGCTTGGCTGCAGAGTTCGCCGCGCGCTCGCCCGATGCGGTGCTGGCCGGTAAGCGGGTGATCGATGCGATGACGCATCGCAGCCGCCGGCGTGCGTTGTGGCTGGAGAAGTGGTGGCAGTTGAAGTTGTTGGTCGGCAAGAACAGTGCGGTGGCGCGCAAGCGGGCGAAGCTGCCCGAGACGGCGTGGCGGCCGCGCCAGTTCGATTGATTTTTTGCTGGGCCGCGGCTTTCCTTTCCGCCCGCGGCCAGCCATCATCGGCCGATGAGCACACCGCATGATGATGTCCTGATTCTGGGCGCCGGCCACAACGGGCTGGTGTGCGCGGCGTATCTGGCGGCGGCTGGCTTGAAGGTGCGGATGCTGGAGCGGCGCAGCATCGTCGGCGGGGCGGCGGTGACCGAGGCATTCCATCCCGGCTTCCGCAATTCGGTGGCCAGTTATACGGTCAGCCTGCTGGATGAGGCGGTGATCGCCGATCTGCGTTTGCGTGAGCACGGGCTGTGTATCGCCGAGCGGCCATTCGCCAATTTTCTGCCGTTGCCCGATGGCGATGCGTTCCGGTTTGGCGGTGCGTATGGCGAGGCCGAGATCGCGCGTTTTGCGCCGCAGGATGTCGGGCGCTGGCGTGCGTACAGCGCGATGCTGGATCGGGTGGTTGGGCTGTTGCGCGAATTGGTGCGGATGACGCCGCCGAATATCGGCGGGCCGATGGCGTTGGCGGATTGGTTGGGTTCGTGGTCGCTGGCGAAGAAGTTGCGTCACCTTGATCTGCGTGCGCGTCGTGATTTGCTTGATCTGATGACGAAATCGGCCGGCGAGATCCTTGATGCGCATTTCAGTTGCCAGCCGTTGAAAGCGGTCTTGGGCTGGGATTCGATCGTCGGCAATTTTGCCTCGCCGTATACGCCGGGCAGTGCGTATGTATTGCTGCATCATGTGTTTGGCGGCATCAATGGCAAGCCGGGGGCGTGGGGCCATGCCATCGGCGGGATGGGCGCGATCACCCAGGCGATGCGCGCCGAATGCGAGGCGCGTGGCGTCATCATTGAAACCGATGCCGAGGTGGTCTCGTTGATCGTCACCGATGGCCGGGTAGAAGGCGCGATCAGTGCCGATGGCCGCGAGTATCGCGCACGCGCAGTGGCCAGCAATCTCAACCCGAAGCTGCTGTATCAGCGCATGATTGCGCCCGAACATCTGGATGACGATAGCCATCGCCGCATCGCCGGGTATCGCTGCGGCTCCGGCACGTTTCGCATGAATGTGGCGCTCGCCGAATTGCCGGATTTCCATGCCGCACCGGGCACCGCGCTGCAACCACATCATCAAAGCGGCATCTTGATTGGCGATTCGCTGGGCTATTTCGAGCAGGCCTATTTCGATGCCAAATCGCGTGCGTACAACCCCGGCTGGGCGCGGCAGCCGGTGGTTGAGTTGGTGATTTCGTCCACGCTTGATGCCACTCTGGCGCCGCCCGGCCAGCATGTCGCCAGCCTGTTCTGCCAGCACGTCAACCCGGTGATGGCGGACTGGGATGCGCATCGCGATGAGGTGGCGCGCTTGATGATCGCCACGGTCGATGCTGCCGCGCCCAACTTCGCCCGCAGTGTGTTGGGCTACGAGGCGCTGACGCCGCTTGATTTGGAGCGCCGCTTCGGGTTGGTGGGCGGCGATATTTTCCATGGTGCGCTGGGGCTGGATCAGTTGTTTGCCGCCCGCCCGCTACTCGGGCAGGGCGCGTATCGCGGTGCGTTGGATGGCCTGTATCTATGCGGTGCCGGCAGCCATCCCGGCGGTGGCGTGACCGGCCTGCCGGGGCGCAATGCGGCGCGCGAGATGCTGCGCGATCTACGGCGCGGGCCACGGCCACGCGATTAACCCCATCCAGCCGCCCGGCGCGTTATCCGGATGCATGCCCACTATGGAGTTCACCATGCGTCCTGTTTCCCGTCATCTGTTGGCCGCTATGGCCTTGGCTCTGGTCGCGGCGGGTTGCCGTGGTGGTCAGGCGGAGGCGAAAAGCGCGCCCGCTAATCAGCCGCCGGCCCGCCATCTGTCGGCCTTTACCTCGCAGGCCGAGTTGGATCGGCAGTTGGCGATCTGGCGCAAACAAACCGAGGCCGAGCGCAATCGAGAGCAACGCGCAATGTTAGCGATGGCCCCGGCCGCCGCGCCAACTCCCGAGCCCGCTGCCGATGCCAGCGCCGCCGGCAGTGAATCAATCACCAATGTGCAGACGGCCGGCGTTGATGAGGGCGGCATCGTCAAGCGTCATGGCGATCATCTGGTGGTGCTGCGCCGTGGCCGCTTGTTCACGCTGAAAATCGGCGGCGATGCGTTGGTGCCGGTGGACAAGATTGATGCGTTCGCGCCCGGCATCGATGGCAGTGGCACGTGGTACGACGAAATGCTGATCAGCGGCGATACCGTGGTGGTGGTCGGCTACAGCTATGCGCGTGGCGGCACCGAGATCGCCCTGTTCGATATCGCCGCCGATGGCCGGCTTGCCTACCGCGAAACCCACCATTTGACCGGCAACGATTACTACTCCAGCCGCAATTACGCCAGCCGCTTGATCGGTAGCACGTTGATCTTCTACACACCGCTCGACTACAGCGTTTGGGGCGATGGCGGGCTCACCTATCCATCGATCCGCCGCTGGCATCGGGATGCCAAACCGGATGACTTCCAGCGCATCCTGCCGGCGACGCGCATCTATCGTGCCGATGCCGGGCTTGACCCGCGCAACGATGGCATCGCCCTGCATAGCGTGACCCGCTGCGATCTGGCTGCCAAGCCGATGCGCTGCGAGGCCAGTGCGGTGCTTGGGCCAGCCGGCCGGGTGTTTTATGTATCGGCCGATGCGGTGTATGTGTGGACGATGGGTGGGATGCGTGGCCGTCGCGGTGATCAGCCCGCCGCCGGTATGGCAGTGCGTTTGCCGCTCGATGGCAGTGCGCCCAGTGGTTTGCGCGTGCGTGGCGCACCGATCGACCAGATGTCGTTTCTGCAAGACGGCAGCGGCCATCTGAACGTGCTGCTGCAATCCGAAGGCCGTGGCGAGGCGATGTGG
>JAUNTK010000001.1:0-36400 GCA_030538735.1 Pseudomonadota bacterium | reverse complement strand
GCCGGATGGCGATGTTGCGGGTGCCGCTGGCCCGCTTTGGCGATGGCCGGGCGCTGGCCGAAACCGGCGATTACCGCGTGTTGCCGGTGCTGCCAACGGGCAACCGGCAAAACCGCTTTATCGGCGATTGGCTGGTGTATGGCAATGCGACATGGGGCGAAGAGCAGCAACGCAACACACGCACCAATGCGCTGCGCTATGCCGACGATGCCGCGCCGGTTGAACTCGCACCCGGCCACGGTATTGAGCGGATCGAAGCGATGGGCAGCGATGCGGTGCTCATCGGCAATCTCGGCAATGAATTGCGCTTCACCTCACTGGCATTGCGTGGCCAAAACGCCAGCTTGCGCGATGGATGGCGGATGGCGGATGCGCGTCAGGGCGAAAGCCGCACGCATGGCTTCTTTTATCGCCGCGATGGTGTTGAAGAAGGCATCGTCGGCTTGCCGGTGCTGCGCGATCGCGGCGAGGGGCAGGGTGCGGCCGTCACCTATCTACGCAACAAGGCGCTGATCTGGCAGCCGCTGGGTGAGTTGGCCAGCGAGGCGACGCGCCGTGACGATGGCTGCATCGCCAGTTGTGTCGATTGGTATGGCGATGCGCGGCCAATCTTCATCGGTCAGCGCGTGTTCGCCTTGATGGGCTACGAGTTGGTCGAAGGCCGTATCGGCGCGGCCGGCATCCGCGAGCGCCGCCGCATCGATTTCAGCCCGGCAACGGCCGCGGTGATCGGGCGCGATTGAGGCGGTGGCGGGCGTTGGCTTCACGTGGGCTATGTGATACTAATTAAACTTGTTAGTGCACTAATTCGCGCGCCTGATCGGCGTCGGAGCCCACCGTGAAGCCCAGATCGTTGCTAAGCCCCTCCCGATGGCATTGGCCCGCCGCCGTGTTGCTGGCCTGCCTGCCCGCCAGCGTCATCGCGCAAACCGCGACCCCGCTGGATTTCAATGCCGCCCGCGAGCGTATGCGCCAGCAATCGGACAAGCTGGCCGCCGCCGAAGCCGGTCTTGAAAGCAGCCGCCTGCAAAGCCGCGCCTTGTCCGGTTTGGGCGGCCCCAGCGTGCGGCTATCCGCCGGGGCTGGGCGTTATCACCTGCATACCGATCTTGATATCACCGGCCTGAAAGACACCGCAAGCACAGGGTTGGATGAGTATTTCGGCGCGTTGCCGCTGCCAGTCCCACTACCGCCGGTTAGCCAATGGCCGCTGTATCAAGCAATCCCCAATTCGATCCCGATCGCGCGCGAGGATAACTTCCACACCCAGACCATCAGCGCCCTGTGGCCGCTCTATACCGGCGGCCTGACCACAGCGGTGAAGCGCTTTTCCGGCGCGCGGGCGGATGAGGCCGCGGCCAGCGCCGAGACCGCCGCGCACGAGTTGGATAGCCTGCTGGTGCAGCGCTATTTCAGCGCGCAACTGGCACGGCGCGTGGCCAATTTGCGCAGGCACGTGTTGCAGGCGGTGGCCGAGCACGACCATGCCGCGCAACGGATGATGGAAGAAGGGCTGATCGCCCGCGTCGAGCGTTTGCAGGCGCAGGTCAAATTGGAGGATGTCAGGCGCGAAGCCTTGAAGGCTGAGGGCGATGCCGAATTGGCCGAAGTCGCATTGCAACGCCTGCTGAAAGCCAGCGCGCCAGTCCGCGCCAGCACGCCGTTGTTCGTCAACACCGTGCCGGTCGAGCCGCTCGAACATTTCCAGACGCAAGCCTTGGCCCGGCATCCGGGTTTGGCGATGATCGCGGCCAAACGCGCGCAGGCCGAGCAAATGCACGCGGCATCGGCATCGCGCCTCAAGCCCGTGGTGGGCCTGTATGGTGCGCGCCAATTGCATAGCGGCAGCGAGGCCAATTGGGTGATCGGCGTGCAGGCCAGTTGGACGTTGTGGTCATCGGTGGATCGGCGCGGGATGCTGGCAGCAAGCGAGCAACGCCTATTGCAAGCCGATTACAGCGATGCCGAGGCGCGCAACAACATCGAATTGCTGGTCGAGAAAAACTGGCGCAGCTTGGAAGACGCCCGCCAGCAATATCTCGCTACTTTGCCCGGTGTTGAGCTGGCCGGCGAAGTGCTGCGCCTGCGCAAATCCGGCCTGCGCGAAGGCACCAGCACCACGCTTGATTTGATCGATGCCGAGGTCAATTTCAGCAAGCTGGAAACCGAGCGTGCCAAGGCCGCGAATGATTACGCGCAGGCGTTGGCCGCGTTGCTGGAAAGCGCTGGCACGCCGGAGCAATTCGCCGCCTATATGCGCCGTGCCGATGTGCAACTCCCACTTTGATCGCGCTGCCACGAGAAGCCCATGAACACCCATCGCAAATCGAAACCGTGGTTGATCCTTGTTCTCGCCCTGCTGGCCGCGCTGGTATTCGGCATCGGCTATGGCTTGTGGAAAGCCGCGCAGCCGGCATCGACCATCCTGCAAGGGCAGATGGAAGCCGAAGAGACTGATGTCGCGCCCAAGGTGGCCGGGCGCATCGCCGAGGTGCTGGTCAGCGAGGGCCAGCAGGTCACGGTGGGGATGGAATTGATCCGCATGGATAGCCCCGAGATCGATGCCAAGGTGGCGCAGGCCGAGGCCGCACACGAGGCGGCGCAGGCGTTGGCCGATAAGGCCGATGCCGGCGCACGGCCGCAGGAAATCACCATGGCGCGGGCCAACTGGCAGCGCGCACAAGCGGCGGCCGATCTGGCGCAAAAGAGCTGGCAGCGGGTGGATCGGCTGGCCCGCGAAGGTTTGTTGGCGCCGCAAAAACGCGATGAGGCGTATGCCAATTACAAGGCATCATCCGACCAAGCCGCTGCGGCGCGTGCGCAGTACGACATGGCCCGCGCGGGCACACGCATCGAAGACCAGCGCGCCGCCAATGCGCAGGCCGCCCAGGTCGCGGCGGTGGTCAAAGAGGCCGAAGTGGCCAAGGCCGAATCGCAGTTAGTTAGCCCGGTGGCCGGCGAAGTGGCCAAGGTGTTGGCGCGGCGCGGCGAGATCAACCCGGCCGGGGTGCCATCGGTCACCGTGGTGGATCTGGCCGACCAATGGGTGGTGCTCAATGTGCGCGAGGATCAAGTGGCCGCCTTCGCCATCGGCAAACAATTCAAGGGCCGCATCCCGGCGCTCGAAGCGGGCAAGGGCGGCAACGCCTACACGTTCACCGTCTATGCCAGTTCGGCGCTGCCGGATTTCGCCACGTGGCGTACCACGCGCAGCGATCAAGGTTTTGATGTACGCACCTTTGAAATCAAGGCGCGGCCGCAGGCCCCGATTGACGGCGTGCGGCCGGGCATGAGCGTGATCGTCGAGCTGTAAGCGCCGCGATGAAGGCCACAGGCTTCTTCGCTACGGTTCGCCGCAGCATGCGGCACGAACGCCGCCGCCTGTGGCGTGAGCCGTGGGAGCTGGCGATGATCTCGTGGGTACCGATGTTGGCGGTGCTGCTGATGTGGTGGATCTTTGCCGCTGGCTTGCCCGGCAAGCTGCCCATCGGGGTTGTTGATGGCGATCACGGCGCGCTATCGCGGCAGTTGCTGCGCATGCTTGATGCCAGCCAAGGGCTGCGGGTTGAGGCGCGCTATCTGGATCTCTACGAAGCGCGGCAGGCGATGCAGGCCGGCAAGGTGGCAGCGGTGCTGGTGATCCAGCGCGATATCGAGCGCGACATCAAACACGGCAAGCCGGCGCGCGTGCAACTGCTGCACAACGCGCAATGGAGCGCGTTTTCCGGCCTCGTACAGCGTGATGTGCGCGCGGCGGTCGGCACGTTGTCTGCCGGCATTGAAATCAGCATCCGGGAAAAACGCGGGCAATCCCCCGGGCAGGCCGTGGCCAGCATCAACCCGATCAGCGCGCAGATGGTGGCGCTGTTCAACCCGGCATCCAATTACCAGCAATTTCTCGGTGCCACATCGATGCCGGCGCTGCTGTTCATTCTGGCGATGACGGCCGGCGCATGGTCGATGGGGCGCAAGCTGCGTGATCGCAGTCTGGGCGATTGGCTGCACGAGGTGGCCGCGCCCAACACGCCGGATGCCGACATCACCCGCCTGCCGTTTTCATCGTTGCTGGCGGCCGTGCTCGGCAAAACGGTGTGGCCGGTGTTGGGCATGATGGCGGCGGCCAGCATCGCCTTCACCCTGCTGACCACGCGGATTTCAGCGCCGTTTTTTTCCTGGGTGGCGACGTGGAGCACGCTGCTGGTGTTCATGTTGCTGGCGGTGGGCATGGGCGCGCTGGTCTCGGCGCTCACCTTGTCGTTGCGCACCGCCTTGTCGGTGACCGGCTTCATCACCGCGCCGGCCTATGCCTTCAGCGGCGTGGCCTTTCCGCTGTTGGCGATGCCTGTTGGCGCGCGCCTATGGGCCAACTGCCTGCCGCTGACCCACTACCTGAAATTGCAGGTGACGATGCTGGAAATGCAAGCGCCGCTGCGGTTGGCGTGGCCGGTGATGTACGGCTTTGCGCTGGCCTCGATCGTGGTGTTGCTGCTCACCACGCGCGCGCTGGCGCGTGCCTGCCGGCAGCCGCAACGCTGGGGTGGCCGATGAAGCGCGAGGGGTTTTTCGCCCAGTTCGCCATCACCTTTCGCGCTGCGATGCGCGACAAGGGCGTGTTGCTGTTGTTGGTGATCGCCCCGATGATTTATGGCTTTTTCTACCCGTGGCCCTACAGCACCGAGATTGTGCAACGGGTGCCGGTAGCGGTGGTGGATATGGATAACTCGGCGCTATCGCGGCAAATCCTGCGTTTCGCCGTCGCCAGCCCGCGCCTGGATATCCGGGTGATGCCCTCGGAGTTGGCCGCACGCGAGGCACTATGGCGCGGCCAGATCGAAGGCTATGCGCTGATCCCGCCGGATCTGAAGCGCGATGTCAGCCGTGGCCGCCCGGTCACCGTTTCGATCATCGGCAATGGCAATTACTTCCTGCTCAACAAATCGGTGCTGACCGGGTTTGCCGAAGTGGTGGGTACGGTTTCAGCCGGCATCGAAATACGCCAGTTGACCGCGCGTGGCATGAGCTACCAACAAGCCAATGTGGCGCGCAACCCGTTGGAGCTGAAATCGGCGGCGTTGTTCAATGTCAACGAGGGCTATGGCAGCTCGCTGGTGCCGGCGGTGGCCTTGTTGATCCTGCAACAAACCCTGTTGATGGCCGGGGGCATGTTGATCGCGACCTGGCGCGAAAACGGCGATGTGCGGGTGCCGACAACAGCGGCCGGCTGGGCCGGGCGGCTGGCGGCGTTGGCCTTGCCGAATACCTTGATCGGCGTGTTTTTCTTCAGCTGGGTGTTCATCATTCAGGGCTATGCGCATGGCGGCAATATCCCGGGCGCGCTGGTCTTGCTGCCGGTCTTTAGCCTCACCGTGGCTGCGTTCGCCTGTCTTGTCGGGCTATGGATGAAAAACCGCGAGCGCATCCTGCAAGTGGTGTTGTTCACCGCGTTGCCGCTGTTTTTCGTCAGCGGCTATTCGTGGCCGGCCGAGGCGCTGCCGTGGCTGCTGCGCACGGCCCGCTGGCTGTCGCCCTCAACCCCGGCGATCCACGCCAGCGTCCGCCTCAACCAGATGGGCGCGACGCTCATCGATGTGCTGCCGCTGTTGCTGGGTCTGTTGATGTTGGGCGGTGCGGCGTTCGCCATACTGTGCTGGAAAGGCCGTTTGCGCACGGTGGCTGCTGAATGATGGAAGGCGCGGATGATCAGCGCCATCAACGCTTATCGTCGATAAAACCCCGCCGCCCGCGTGCAGCTTGCCGGGCTGGATGGCCATCCCGATAATGCATCGGCTGCGCAAACGCCGCCGCAAGGATCATTAACGCCGTGATGGATGCCGCCGCCCGCCCTCGTAAAACCGTCTTGATTACTGGCGCTTCCGGCGGCATCGGCAAAGGCATTGCCGAGGCCGCGGCGCGCGATGGTTGGGATCTGGTGCTATCGGCGCGCAAGGCCGAATCGATCGAGGCATTCGCCGCCCAGTGGCGGCAGCGTTACGGTATCGCGATCACCGTGATCGCCGCCGATTTGGCTGAAGCGGGCGGGGCGCATGCCTTGGTTGATGCGCTCAACACACGCGGTATCGGTATCGATATGTTGGTCAACAATGCCGGGGTCGGTGTGTATGGGGAATTCATCGATACCAATCTGGATGCCGAATTGGCGATGCTGCGCTTGAACATCGAAGCGCCCACCGTGCTGGCCAAACACCTGTTGCCGCAACTGGTTGCACGCGCTGGGCGCATCCTCAATATCAGCAGCGTTGCGGCTTTCCCGCCCGGGCCGTATCTCGCCGTGTATTACGCCAGCAAGGCGTCTCTGCTTTCATGGAGCGAGGGCATCGCCGAGGAACTGGCCGCGCGCGGCGTCAGTGTCACGTGTTATTGCCCCGGCCCAACCCGCACGCAGTTTCAAGCGGCCGCTGCCGCCGAGCGTTCCGCCTTGTTCAACAACCCATGGATGCCCGATGGCGATGCGGTGGGGCAGGCGGCATGGCGCGCAGCATTGTCTGGCCGACGCGTGGTGGTGCACGGCTGGCTCAATAAATTGCAGGTGTTTGGCATGCGCTTCACCCCGCGTCGCGTGTTGGCGAAAATCGTGCGCTTGATTTCCCGCCCCGTTTGAGCCGAGCCTCGCCTGATGCCGCACGCCGTCACCACCACCGAAATTTTCCTGATCGCCATGTTGATCATCATGGCGCTGCCGTACTTCATCTGGCGGCTGGGGCGCACCGATTACTGGGCGCCGCTGGTGGTGGTGCAGATCATCACCGGCATCGTGCTGGGGCCGGGGGTTGTGGGTAAGTGGTTCCCGGATTACTACGCCTTCGTGTTCAACCCGGAGGTGGTGCAGGCGTTGAACGGCATCGCGTGGTGGGCGGTGATGTTGTTTGTCTGCATCGCCGGCATCGAACTGGATTTGAAGCGGGCTTGGCAGAACCGGCGCGAATCCGGCATCACCGCTGGTTTGGCGCTGGGCATGCCGCTGGCCTTCGGTGCGCTGGCCGCACTTGGCATGTTGAAGTTTCCCGGTTGGGTCGGCGCGGCTGGGCAGTCGTGGCAATTCGTGATGGGCATCGGCATGGCCTGCGCGGTGACGGCGTTGCCAATCCTGATTTTGTTGATGGAAAAACTCGACATCCTGCGCGAACCTATTGGCCAACGCATCCTGCGCTACGCCAGCCTTGATGACATCGCGATCTGGGGCGTGCTGGCCTTGATCCTGATGGATTGGGCGCGGATCGGCCGGCAAGCGGCCTTTCTACTGTTGTTCGCGGTGGCCTGTTTCTTCTTCCGCAAATTGATGAAAAAAATGGCCGAACGCGACCGTTGGTACATCGCGCCAATCTGGTTGGCGCTGATCGCACTGGGCGCGGATTGGGCCGGCCTGCACTTCATGGTGGGTGCGTTTTTGGCTGGCGTGGTGATGGATGGCGATTGGTTCGATCAGAAGCAGATGGACATGCTGCGCCACCACGTATTGCTGGTGATGATGCCGGTGTTCTTCCTCTCCACCGGGCTGAAAACCGCGTGGTCGATGGGCGGCACCAGCGTGTTCGTCGTCGCCAGCGTGCTGCTGATCGCCTCGGTGGCCGGCAAGCTGGCCGGGGTGAAGCTGGCCGGGCGCATTCTGGGCTGGCCGAAGGGCGAGGCCAGCATCATCGGCTGGCTTCTGCAGACCAAGGCGTTGATCATGATCATCTTCGCCAATGTGCTGCTTGATCGGCACATCATCACCAACGAGACCTTCACCGCGCTGCTGTTGATGGCGGTGGCCAGCACCATGCTGACCGTGCCGATGGTGGCGCCACGGCTGTTGCGCAAGGCCTGATTTCTCTCGGCCTTGCGCGGTTGGCCTCGACTCAGCGTGTCAGCTTCAAGAGCCGCGCATTCTTGCCATCCTCCAGCACCCATACCGCACCATCCGGCCCTTGCTCGACTTCGCGGATGCGCGCGCCCATCGCGTAGCGGGTTTGCTCGCTGGCGGTGTCGCCATCAAATTTCACCACCACCAGCGATTGCGATGACAGCCCGCCGATCAACGCACGGCCCTGCCAATCGGGGAACATGGTGCCGCTGTAAAAAATCAGGCTGGAAGGCGAGATCACCGGCGTCCAGCTGATCGCCGGGGCGTGATATTGCGGCGCGGTGGAGTGGTCGGGGATCGGTCGGCCGTTGTAGTGATCGCCATCGCTGACAATCGGGTAGCCGTAGTTGTCGCCACGCACCACGCGGTTCAATTCATCGCCGCCCTTCGGCCCCATCTCGTTGTTCCACAGTTGGCCGCTGCCATCGAAGGCGATGCCCAGCGGGTTGCGATGGCCGAGTGTCCAAACCTGTGCGGCGACTCCGCCTTGCGCGGCAAAGGGGTTATCCGTCGGCAGGCTGCCGTCATCGTTCAACCGCACGATCTTGCCCATATTGCTTTGCATGTCTTGCGCGGGGTCGAATTTTTGCCGATCACCCGAGCTGATAAACAAATGGCCATCCGGTGCGAAGGCGATGCGATGCGCGTAATGGCCGCCACCTTCCACCTTCGGCGTTTGCCGCCAGATGATTTCAGGTGCCGATAACGCGCCGCCACCGGCCTGGTGCAGCGTCAATTGGGCGCGGGCAACCACGGCGCCGCGCGTCTTGCCCTCACCTGCCTCGGCATAACTGAAATAGACCCAGCCGTTTTCGCCAAACTTCGGGTGCGGCACCACATCGCCAAACCCGCCTTGGCCGCCATAGGCCACCTTGGGCACGCCGGAGATCTCGCCCTTGCTCTTGCTGGCCGGGTCAAACAGAAACAACTTACCGGCCTTTTCGCTGACCAACAGCCTGCCATTGGGCAGGAAACTCATCGCCCACGGCTCATCAAAACGGGCAAATTCCTCGCGCTGGAATGGCTCGGCCGATGACGGGCGGACGCTCTCGGCTGCAGGTGTGGCGGTGGGGGCGGCATTGGCCGGCGTGCCGTTTTGGCAGGCGGCCAAGACCAGGGCAGCGGCAAGCGGGGCGATGCGTCGCATGGGCGTTCTCCGATGACGTGAACATCCAGCTTGCCCGAAATCCGGTTAACTCGCCGTGCCGGTGGTTTACAGTGCCGCGATGAACAACGCGATCCGCATGATCGGCTTCGATGCCGACGACACCCTATGGAAAAGCGAGGATTACTACCGCGAGGCCGAGGCGGAGTTTCGTCGCATCGTCGCCGGCTATGTTGATCTGGATGATCTTGGCGACCGCCTGTATGCGGTGGAAAAGCACAATCTCGCCTTGTTTGGTTACGGCGTAAAAGGCATGACGCTGTCGATGATCGAGGCCGCGATCAAGATCACCGAAAGCCGGATCAGCGCCGCCGATATCCACCGCATCGTGGCGATGGCGAAATCGCTGCTGCAGCACCCGGTGGAATTGCTGCCCGGCATCTGCGAGGCGGTGGAAGCGGTGGCCGCACGCTATGACATCGTGCTGATCACCAAGGGCGACCTGTTTCACCAAGAAGCCAAGGTGCGCGAATCGGGCTTGGCGCGCTGGTTTCGCCGCATCGAAATCGTCAGCGAAAAAGACCTGCCCACCTACACGCGCCTGCTGGAAGAGTTTGATGTCACCGCGTCGGAGTTCGTGATGATCGGCAACTCGCTGCGCTCGGATATCGCGCCCTTGCTGCAACTGGGCGCGTGGGGCGTGCATATCCCGTATCACGTCACCTGGGCGCATGAAGCCGAGGCCGATATCGATGCCGCGCATCCACGCCTGCGCACAGTGCCGGATGCGGCGGCGATCCCGGCCTGCATCGAGGAGATCGGCCGTCGCGCGCTGGAATCCCATGCTTGAATCGGATTTTGCCGATGGTGACGATGGCCGTGGCGGGCCACTGTGGGGCTGTCCGATCGTGCTGATCCCGGGGCCGCCCATGCCGAACCTCATCATCGCCATTCTTTTGATCCTGATCGCGCTGCCAGCGGCCAATGCCGTCAATGCCACCGAATTGCGCAAATGCGCGCTGGCCGATGGCCGCCATCTCTACATCAACCGCGATTGCCCGGCCGGGAGCCGCGAGCTTTGGCAGCGCGCCATCGTCACGGTCGAATCCGATGACGATGATCTGCGCCGCCGCCGTGAAGACAACGCACGCTGGCAGCAAATGAACCGCGAGGAGATCTCCGCCGGTTTGCGTGCGCGGCCCGGTCAGGTGAGTGGCCGCCGGCAGCAGCAGAGCAGCGTGAATCGGTGCCAGCAAGCCCGGCAACGGCGCGATCAGATTCGTCAGCGTGATTTCATGCGGATGGATTACCAGCGCATGCTGGCGCTTGATCGCCAGGTTGCCGATGCTTGCCGTTGAGCGGCGGGCCGCCTAAGCTGAGCCCGCTGCATCGCAGGCTGAACCTTCCAACACACGGCAGGGCTGGATCCGGGCCGGGTTAAAGGGCATTCACGGCTGCCTTTGCAGACTGACCCCAGTGTCCGCATCGGGCGGCACCCGCAACGCTCAGGAGGCAAGCATGAAACCCTTTACCCGCTGGATGGTTCCCGCCGTGATGGCGGCTGGTTTTGGCTTTGCCGGCGCGCTGGCGCCGCAACAGGCACAAGCACAGGACGAGTTGAGCCGAGTGATCGTCGATATCGCCGATGTCATCATGCGTGGCGGCCAGCCCTATGACCGCCACGGCGGCTACGGCCCGGATGATCGCCTGCTGGTCGAGCGTGACCGCTATGGCCAGCCGGTCTATTACCGCAGGGTGGACAATCGCCGCAGTGGCCCGCCATACGGCAATGCCTATGGCTACCATCGCAATGGCAACTACAACCAGCAGCGCACCAATTGCGACAGCCGGGGCCGCTGCGCGGTGATTTATTACGACCCGCGTTATGACCGTCGCGGCAGTGATTACCGTGTCTATGATGACTACGCCCGCCGCTACAGCCGCGGCTGGTAAATGGGGCGGCCGTTTGGCGCGCCAACAACGATGACAGCGCAACCCATTTGCGCTGTCATTGCATTGGTGACCCGCGCTACTGGTAGTGGCGTGGTTGCCCGTGCCGATTCCTCGACTGATGCCGACCTTTCCCCTGATCGGGTGTGTTTCCGATGCGCCGGGCGCTGATCATCGCGACCCTTGCCGCCCTGCTGCTGGCAGCGCCGGCGCGTGCCGACAGCACGCTCGATTGCCGGCTGGATTTCAGCATGGAGGGCTGGTCGGCGTTCTACAAGACCGGGGATGGCGAGGGGGTGGTGGTCTGCGACGATGGCAGCCGCTTGCCGGTATCGATCCGCACCCGTGGTGGTGGCATCACCTTTGGCGTATCGCGCATCGAGGTCGGCCACGGTGAGTTCACCGGCATCTACAACATCCGCGATGTGCTGGGCGGCTATGCGGCGGCCGAGGCACATGCCGGTGCCGGCCGATCAACCAAGGCGCAGGTCGTCACCAAGGGTTCGGTCTCGCTGGCGCTGACCGGCAAAGGTACGGGCTGGGATATCGGCGTATCGATTGGCAGCTTCGTGTTGAGCGAACGCTGAAGCCTGCACCACGATCACCGATACTGTCGGGCCTGAATCCACCTCGTCACCATGTCCGCCGTGCCATCCCGATCAACCTCGTTCGCCTTGTCGGTCGCGCCGATGATGGATTGGACCGATACCCACTGCCGGGCCTTCCATCGCGTGCTGTCGCCTTCGGCGCGGCTGTATACCGAGATGGTGCATGCCAATGCGGTGATCCACGGGCCGCGCGCCAAGTTGCTGGCGATGGATGCCAGCGAGCACCCGGTCGCGCTGCAACTGGGCGGCAGCGATCCGGCATTGCTGGCCGAGGCGAGCCGGATTTCCATCGAGCATGGGTTCGATGAGATCAATCTCAACTGTGGTTGTCCATCCGACCGGGTGCAGGCGGGGCGTTTTGGTGCCTGCCTGATGCGCGAGCCGCAATTGGTGGCCGAGTGTGTGGCGGCGATGATCGCAGCCGTCGGCAGCACGCCGGTCAGCGTCAAATGCCGGCTGGGCGTGGATGACGACAATCAATACGAAAAATTCCGCGCCTTTATCGACCAAGTTGCCGATGCCGGTTGCCGGCATTTCATCGTCCATGCGCGCAATGCGTGGCTGAAGGGATTGTCGCCCAAGGAAAACCGCGAGGTGCCGCCGCTGCGTTATGACTGGGCTTATCGGTTGAAGGACGAGCGCCCCGAACTGCGGATCGAGCTCAACGGTGGCATCGCCGACCTGGCCACGGTCGAGGCCCAGCGCGGCAAGCTCGATGGGGTGATGCTGGGGCGGGCCGCCTATCACGAGCCCTATCTGCTGCATCGGGTCGAGGCGCATTGGGCCGGCCAAGCGCCGCGTCCACGCGCCGCGTTGTTGCGCGCGTTCCGCCCGTATGTCGAGGCGCGCTTGGGCGAAGGTTTGGCGCTGAAACACATCACCCGTCATCTGCTGGGCTTGTTCCATGCCGAGCCGGGTGGCCGCGCCTTCCGCAAAATACTCAGCGAAGGCGCGCATCTGCCCGGTGCCGATTGGTCGCTGCTGGAGCAGGCGCTATCGGTACAGGCCAGCTATGCCGATCATGATGCGAATGAAAACCATCAGCCAACCTGAATGGGTTAAGGCCAAGTTCAATGCGGGCGGCCGATACTGCCCGGCATCCAACCTCTCTGAACCATCGTGCGCATTCCCGCCCTTCTTTTGCCCATCCTGATCGCGCTGCCTGCGGGTTTAGCGGCGCAGGAGCGCGGGCGTCAGCCGCCGCCACGGTCGATGCAGGCCGATGCCCAGCCCGGCCGCGAAGGCATGTCGGCGGCGGTGCGCCGGGTCGAGCGCGCTACCGGCGGCCAGGTGTTGAACGTCGAGAGCCTGCGCTTTGAAGGGCGGGAGATACATCGGGTCAAGGTGCTGACGCCGCAGGGCCGGGTGATGGTGGTGGTTGACGATCCAGTCAATCGCCGCGGCCCGCCGCAAATGCAGGAATTCACGCCTACACGCCGCGATGACACTGATCGGCCCTAATCTGTCATTCTGAATGGCCACGTTGGCCGCCTGAACCGGAGAACATCATGCGCATCCTTCTCGTCGAAGACGAAGCCCCACTGCGTGAAACCCTTGCCGCGCGCCTGATGCGCGAAGGTTATGCCGTCGATGCCGCGCAGGATGGCGAGGAAGGCCTGTACATGGGGCGCGAAGTGCCGTTTGATGTCGGCATCATTGATCTGGGTCTGCCCAAGATGAGCGGCATGGAGCTGATCAAGGCGCTGCGTGATGAAGGCAAGCAGTTCCCGATCCTGATCCTGACCGCGCGCTCCAGCTGGCAAGACAAGGTGGATGGCCTGAAGCAGGGCGCCGACGATTATCTGGTCAAGCCGTTCCATGTCGAAGAGTTGTTGGCGCGGATCAACGCCTTGGTGCGTCGTGCTGCGGGTTGGAGCAAACCGGCGCTGGAATGCGGCCCGGTGGTGCTGGATCTGGCCGCGCAAACCGTGACCGTCGAAGACCAGAACGTTGACCTGACCAGCTACGAATACAAGGTGCTGGAATACCTGATGATGCATGCCGGCGAGTTGGTCTCCAAGGCGGATCTGACCGAGCACATCTACCAGCAGGATTTTGATCGCGATTCCAACGTGCTGGAAGTGTTTATCGGCCGCCTGCGCCGCAAGCTGGACCCGGAAGGCAGCCTGAAGCCGATCGAAACCGTGCGCGGCCGTGGCTACCGTTTCGCCATCCCGCGCAGCGGCGAGGGCTGATTGCCGGCGACGGGTTGATCGGCCATGCGCGCACCGCTATGGCGTCCACGTTCGCTGGCCACCCGCCAGCTGTTGGCGGCCGGCTTGGGTTTGATCGCATTCCTGACCTTGGTCGGGATCGCGCTTGATCGCGCCTTCATCGAAACCGCCGAGCGCAATATGCGTGACCGGCTCAGCAGTTATTCGCTGGCCTACGCCGCCGGTACCGAGTTTGATATCGAAGGTTATCTGATCCCGCCGTATCGCTCGCCCGACCCGCGTCTGGATCGCCCGGGCGGTGGCCTGTATGCCGAACTGGTGGTGCCCAGCGGCCACTGGTGGTCGATGTCGGCAGAAGGCCCGCGCCTGCCCCAAGGTGACATGCTGGAGAAAGACCAAGATACCTTTGAAGGGCCACTGCCGATGCAGCAGATCAACGGCCTGCCCGGCGAGGTCTATCGCTATTCGCGCAGTTACACAACGCTTGGTGCCAGCGGCCGCGACATCCATTACACCATCCACGTGATCGAGGACACCCGCCTGCTGGCGGCGCAGATCAATGTGTTTCGCAGCGCGCTATGGATTTACCTCGGCACTGCTGCGCTTATTTTGCTGATCCTGCAATTGCTGGCGCTGCGCTGGAGTTTGTCGCCGCTGCGTCAGGTCATCGCCGAGTTGGATCGGGTCAAGCTGGGCAAGGCGCAAGGGATGAGCGAGTTCCACCCGCGTGAATTGGAGCCGCTGACCCAGAGCATCAATGCGTTTATCGAAAGCGAGCGCACCCATCTTGATCGCCAGCGCAATACCTTGGCCGATCTTGCCCACAGCCTGAAAACACCGTTGGCGGTGCTGCGCACCCGGCTTGACAGCGGCGCACCGGATGCCGAATTGCGCGCCGATCTGGATGAGCAATTGCAGCGCATGAACAATCTGGTCTCCTACCAGTTATCGCGTGCGGCATCCGGTGGCCACAAGCTGTTTGCCACCCCGGTGGCGATCCTGCCCGATGCCGAGCAGATCGTGCTGGGGCTGGAAAAAATCTACGCCGCCAAGGGCGTGTTCTGCGAGTTTGAGGTAGACGAGGCGGCGCGCTTTCACGGTGAAATCGGCGACCTGCAAGAGTTGCTGGGCAACCTGCTGGAAAACGCCTTCAAATGGGCCAAATCCCGTGTGTTGCTGACCGTCGCGGCCGGTGCCGGTGGCCGGGGTGCGCTGTTGTTGGCGGTGGATGACGATGGCCCGGGGATCCCGGAAGACCAAATCGCCTGCATCCTGCAGCGCGGTGTGCGTGGCGATGAGCGCGTACACGGCCACGGCATCGGCCTGTCGATCGTGCAGGATATCGTGCAGGGCTATTCCGGCGAATTGAACGTCGGGATGTCCGAGGAATTGGGTGGCGCCCGCTTTGAAGTGCGCTTGCCGGGTGCGCGCTGAGGCGATTCAATCAGCGCCGATCAGCGGATCATGCCGGGCAGGAAGCTATGCCAGCGTGGTGCGCTGCGTGGGCTTTCCGGGGCTGCTTCAAGGGGTTTGCGCTCGCCTTGCCCAGTACGTTTGGGCGGGTTGCTGGAAGCGGGCGGCGAGTTGGTTTGATCGCTTTCACTGCCGGCTGTCGCACCCGGTTCGCTGCCATTGGCCGCAGCCTGCGCATGGGCAAGCGTGCTGGCGGTAAACAAGACGGCGGCAAAGAGGATGCGCAGCATGATGGTGACCCGGCAGGGCAATGGAATCCGGACTATACCGCGCTTTGCACCGCCCGATGTGATGGTCGCCGCCTTGGCCGATAATCACCCGATGTCACCTGAAAACGCATATTGCACAGGCACCAGCGGCGAGCCGGATCGGCAGCTGCTTGAGGCGCTGGCGGCTGGCCCGGTTTCCGGCAATACCTTGGCGGCCGCACTCGGTTTGGGCCGCGCGGCAGTGTGGAAACGGATCGAAGCGCTGCGCGAAGCCGGCATCACGATCGAGGCCAGCCCGGGCCGTGGCTACCGGCTGGGCCAGCCGCTGGAATTACTCGATGGCGGGCGGATTTGCGCCGGGCTGGCTGCGTCGGTGCGCGAGATGCTCAGCGATCTGCAGGTGGCGTGGCGCTTGGCCTCCAGCAATAGCGCGTTGTTGGCTTTGCCGGCACCGGCACAGGGCACGCGGGTGCTGTTGGCCGAGCAACAAACCGCCGGCCGTGGCCGCTTGGGCCGGGCGTGGGTCTCGCCGCTGGTGGCCAATCTGTATCTATCGGTGGATCGGCGTTTTCAGGGCGGTTTGGCACGCCTGCCGGGCTTGAGCTTGGTGGCGGGTATCGCCGCCGCCGAAGCCCTGCGCGAGGCTTCTGCGCTCGATATCCGGCTGAAATGGCCCAACGATTTGTGGCTGGACGAGCGCAAGTTGGGTGGCTTGTTGGTCGAGGGCGGCGGCGAATTCGCCGGGCCGGCGCGTGCGGTGATCGGGTTGGGTGTGAATGTGGCGATGCCGAGCGCGTTTGCGCAGGGCATCACTCAGGCGTGGGCCGATCTGGCCCGCCACATGGCATCGCCGCCATCGCGCAACGGCTTGGCCATCGCCATTCTTGATCGCTTGTTGCCGGCCTTGCAGGTGTTTGATCGCGAAGGCTTGGCTGCGTTCCACGCGCGCTGGCAGGCGCTCGATGCCTTGGCCGGGCGCGATATCGATATTGTGCGCGATGCCGAGCGCGAACCTGCCCATGCACTGGGTTTGGCCGATGATGGCGGCCTGCGCGTGCGCCTGCCTGATGGGTCGATGCGCGTGGTGTATTCCGGCGAAGTCAGCGTGAGGTTGCCGTCATGAGCACAGCAAAAAACGAGTGGTTGTTCGATCTTGGCAATAGCCGCTTGAAGTTTGCCCAGCGCGTGCTTGGTGGGGCCGGAGATGTGGGCGATGTCGGCTATTTGGCGCATGCCGAAGCTGACCGGCTAGGCGATTTGCCGGCCGCTGTGCATGGCGAAATCGCATGGGTGGCGGCGGTGGCATCGCCCGCACGGCAGGCCGAATTGATCGATGCACTGGGGCAGCGCTTTGCGCGTATTTCATTCGCCCGCAGCGCCGCATGCTGTGGCCGGTTGCAGATTGCCTACGCCGAGCCCGGGCGCTTGGGCGTGGATCGTTTTCTGTGTCTCTTGGCCGCGAGCCGCGAGCCGCGCTCACGCTTGTTGGTGGGGGTTGGCACCGCACTCACGATCGACCTCGTGGCGGCCGATGGCCGGCATATTGGCGGCCGTATCGCGCCATCGCCCAGCCTGATGCGCGAAAGCCTGCATGCACGCGCCAAGCAATTGCCGTTGAGTGGCGGCGAGGCGCACACCTTCGCTATCGACACGCTGGATGCCTTGGCTTCCGGCTGCGAAGGCGCGGCGTTGGCGCTGATCGAACACAGCCGCGCCGCTGCCCACGCGCAACTGGGCGATGAACTTGAGCTTTGGCTGCACGGTGGCGGGGCCGATGCGCTGGCCGAGCGCCTCGCCTCATGCCGGCGGGTGCCAAATCTGGTGCTGCGCGGGCTGGCCGACTGGGCGCGGCAGGGCGATCACGCATAGAATCGCGCCATGTTTGCTCGCATGCTGCTGGTCTGGTTATTGATAATGAATCTGGGCGTCGCCGCCTGGTGGGTCTTGCAGCGCCCGCCGCCAAAGCCGGCCAGTGCGCCGCAGGCCAGTGGTGTGCCCAGCCTGCGCCTGCGTGATGAAGGTGCGCAGTTAAGTGAGGCAAGCGATGAAGCCCTCGATGACGCGATTGCGCCAGCGCCTGCCGTTGCCGTTGCCGAAATCCTGCCGCCGCCTCTGGCTGCCGTCGAGCCGCCGGCCGCCGTGCCGCCAGCGGCGCCGGTGTGCGTCAGCTTCGGCCCGTTCGCCGATGAGGCCGCGGCCACTACCGCAGGCAGCCGTCTGGCCGGGCCGGATATCCGCACTGATTTGCGCCGCGTTGAATCACGTGCGGCGGGACGCGGCTACAACGTGGTGTTGCCGCCGCAGGCAGACCGCGATGCGGCGTTGGCGATGGCCGAGCAACTGCGTGCAGCCGGCTTCCGCGATCTGATCGTCATCAATCAGGGTGATAACGCCAATGGCATCGCGCTGGGCCGGTTTGGCCGCGAGGAAAACGCCAATCGCCATCAACAGGCGCTGCAAGCCAAGGGGTTTCCGGCGCGTGTCGAGCCGGTTGGCGGCGCAGGTGGCGATGCGCAATTTTGGCTGGATGTGCGCGCCAATTCGGGCTTCGATCCCGCCGCCGCCCAGCGCACCATCGCCGCACCCGGACGACAAACGCGCCCGTGTTGAGTGGGTGTTTGTATGGCTGGGCCGGGTCGAAGGCACAAGCCATGAACTCAGCAAGCCTGTTTCGTTGCTATACGCCCCACGCGACACGCCGTGAACCCAGCCGTGGGGGCTCGGTCGCTGCCGCTTCGCGGCCCGGCCCGTCGCAGCGCTCCGGGCGTTCAAATCGGGCACGCGGCTGGCCCCCGCGTAAGCGCCCCATTCTCACCCCTGCAGCGAATGGTCCCGAGTGGCACCTGGCACCGACGCATTGAAAGTGTTTCATTTCATCACTAAAAGCAGATGCTCGTTTACGTCCGAAGCGAAAGTATTGGCCGAATCCACCGCCGTCTCGGCTAAAATGTCAGTTCGCGTTCGCGCCGGCTTAGCTCAGTTGGTAGAGCAACCGCCTTGTAAGCGGTAGGTCGTCAGTTCGACTCTGACAGCCGGCACCATGCGGATGCATCCATCAGGAGCCCGCATGTCTCGACGCTATCCCCCCGTTTCCATCTTTGGCGTGCCGACCGATGTCGGTGCCGCCCATCGCGGTGCCTCGATGGGGCCGGAAGCCCTGCGCGTGGCCAAATTTGCCGAAAAAATTGCCCGTCGCAATATCGATGTGCGCGATATCGGCGATGTGGCTGGGCCGCGCAACCCGCAGGCCGCACCTGTCGATGGCTATCGCCATCTTGGCGAAGTGATTGCCTGGAATGAGGCCGTGTTTGCCGCCAGCTCCAGCGTGCTGGCTGAAGGCCGGATGCCGATCATGCTAGGTGGCGATCACAATCTGGCGATCGGCTCGATCGCGGCGGTCGCGGCCCATGTGCGCAAGCAGGGCAGAAAGTTGCGCGTGCTGTGGCTGGATGCGCATGCCGATTTCAATACCAGCGATATCACGCCTTCGGGCAATATCCACGGCATGCCGGTGGCCTGCTTGTGCGGGCTTGGCCCGGATGTGTTGGTCAATCTGGGCGCGCCCGGCCCGGCGATCAAGCCCGATGAAGTGCGCCAGCTGGGTATTCGATCGGTGGATCGCGAAGAAAAACGCTTGGTCAAGGAATACGGCCTTGATATCTACGACATGCGCTACATCGATGAAATCGGTATGCGCCGGGTGATGGAAGAAGCGCTGGATGGCGTCGATGCCGATACCCATCTGCATGTCAGTTTTGATGTCGATATGCTGGATCCATCCATCGCGCCCGGCACTGGCACCCGCGTGCCCGGCGGCGTCAATTACCGCGAGGCGCAGCTGATGATGGAGATGATCGCCGATACCGGCCAGCTGGCCTCGCTGGATGTGGTCGAGGTCAACCCGGCGCTGGACAAGCGCAATGCCACGGCGAGGCTCGCAGTGGAATTGGTGGAAAGCCTGTTTGGCAAATCCACTTTGATGCGTGATTGAGGACTACCGAACTGCCGGCTGAATGAGTGCATCGCACTACACGCCGGATTCACACGGTTGGCGGTTTGATGGCGGGGTGTTGCCTGTCCGCAACAGGCACGCCCAACCAATCAGGAGAATCCCATGAAGCGTTTGATCACAGTCGGCCTTGTTGCCATGTTCTGTCTTGGCCTTGGCGCCTGCAACACCGTGGCCGGTGCCGGCAAGGATGTGCAGAAGGTTGGCGAAAAGGTTGAAAAGAAGGCCGAGGATTGCAAAGACGGCAGGTGCTGATGCTTGCTTGACGTGCTTGATAGAGGAAAGAGCCGGGCATTGTCCGGCTCTTTCTTGTTGTGCAGGGATAGACAAAAAAACGGGCCGCCTTTGCGACCCGTCTTGAGTGATGCCAGTGCGATCAGCCATCGTCTTCAAGCGATTTCTCGAATGCCCTGATCTCGTCCTCGGCACGTTCGCGCGCCCAGCCGAATTTTTCCTGCAACTTGCCGGAGAGGTATTCGCGGTTGCCTTCGGCGACGTCGAATACATCATCGGTGAGGTCGCCCCACTTGGCCTGGGCCTTGCCTTTCACCTGTTTCCACTTGCCGGCGATGATGTCTTTGTTCATTGAATCGTCCTCGCTTTGCGATTGGGGGAAGGTCGCGAGTTGATCGCGATAACGGTGCTGACCGTTGCGTACAGCATGGCGGGCAGCGCGTCAATGCAGGGTCGTGAAAATGTTCAATGCAGGTAATTGGCGGGAGCGGTTGTGGCGCGGTTCACCATGCCGGCGGATCCGCCACGAAGCCGCCCGGGAAGGGGCGCGGCGTATTCGGCGGGCGGGGATGATCGCCGCGGATGATGCCAAGCCGTACCAGCCGCTGGCGGCTGTCATAGCGGATCTGGCTGAGCTGGATCGGCGTGGTCGAGGCGCGCACGAAGTGGGTGGTTGATACCGGCGCATACTCGCGCTCGCCGTGGCCGGTGCCGATTTGCTGCATGTCGGCAGCGGCTTCGGTGCTGCGGCGGCGCGCCGGCGCTCGCGCTGCCGTGCCGGCGTGCGGGGCGCTGGCGATGGGCGGGGCGGGTTCCATTCGGCGTTCGTTGAATACCGCCATCCCGATCACGCCGATATCATCGGGGCGGCCGGTGCGTGCGGCGTAGCTGGCATCGCTGGCGGTAAACACGAATTGCGCCACGTCATCGAGCGATTTGCGCCAGCCGTTGATTTCGGCGCTTTGATACGGGGCCAGCACATAGCCGTTCTGGCCGGGCGCGGCGGTTTCGCCGGTAACCACGTTGACGCCATCCACCGAGAGCACCACCATCACCCGCTGCGCGGTGTTATTGCGCAGGCGCAGCGCATAGCGATTTCCGGGCTGCCCGGCCACCCAGTTTTGGGCGCGGTAGCGGTGAATCGACAGCTCGCGCCCCTCATCGCGATCGACGATCTGCAGGCTGACCGCCTGCGCTGGCCGAGGTGGCGCGGTCAGTGCCGGTGCGGCAAATGGCAGGCAGGCGCATAGCAGCGCGAGAAATTTCCATCGACGGTTCATGGCGGGATCCAGAGACAGGTATCGATCACAACGCACGAGATCGGCAAGTGGGGTTGCGGCGTGTTGCAAGGCGTAAAATGGCCGTTTCCGTGCCCTGATTTTCCATCGCAATGTCCGCAACTCCGCAACGCATCCTGACCGGCATCACCACCTCCGGCACCCCGCATCTTGGCAATTACGTCGGCGCGATCCGCCCGGCGCTGGCCAGTGCGCAATCGGCCGATGCCGAGAACTTCTATTTCCTTGCTGATCTGCACAGCCTGATCAAATCGCAAGACCCGGCCAAGACCCAGCGCTCCACGCTGGAAATCGCCGCGACGTGGCTGGCCTGCGGGTTAGATGTGGAAAAAAACTGGTTTTACCGGCAGAGCGATATCCCGGAAATCAGCGAGCTGAACTGGCTGCTGACCTGCGTGGCCGGCAAGGGCATCCTCAACCGCGCGCATGCCTACAAGGCGGCGGTGGACAAGAACCGTGCCGAGGGTGAGGACGAGGATGCCGGCATCACGGCCGGGCTTTTCATGTATCCGGTATTGATGGCGGCCGATATCTTGATCTTCAACGCCAACCGGGTGCCGGTGGGGCGCGATCAAGTGCAGCACATCGAGATGGCGCGCGATTTTGCCCAGCGCTTCAATCACACCTATGGCCGCGAGTATTTCGTGCTGCCGGAGGCGGCGGTCGATGAGCAGGTCGCCACCTTGCCCGGCCTTGATGGCCGCAAGATGTCGAAGAGTTACGAGAACACCATCCCGTTGTTTTCGCGCCAGGCGGAATTGAAGAAGTTGATCTTCTCGATCGTCACCGATTCGCGTGCGCCGGGCGAGGCCAAGGACACGCAAGGCTCGGCGCTGTTCCAGCTGTATCAGGCGTTTGCCAGCGACGAGGAAACCGCCGCGATGCGCGCCGCGTTTGCCGAGGGCATCGGCTGGGGTGATGCCAAGCAAAAGCTCTATCAGCGGGTCGAGGCCGAGGTTGGGCCGCTGCGCGAAAAATACGATGCGCTGATCGCCAAGCCCGGCGATATCGAGGCGATCCTGCGTGATGGCGCGGCACGCCTGCGCGCGCGCTACGCCCAACCGGCACTGGTTGAATTGCGCGAGGCGGTCGGGCTGCGCGATCTATCAAAAGCCAGTGTGGCAGTGAGCGAAACACCGCGCGAAAAAACCGAGGCCGCGCCCAGCTTCAAGCAATACCGCGAAGCCGACGGCAGGTTCTATTTCAAACTGATGCAGGGCGAACGCCTGTTGCTGGTCAGCCGTGGCTTCGATTCGCCGCGCGATGCCGGCCAGCGGGTGGCGGCGATGAAGGCCGGTGATCTTGATGGCGACACCGGCGATTTCCAGCTGGGCGAGGGCGTCGGCAGTGATGAAGTCAATGCCGCCTTGGCTGCGTTTGTCGAGCAGGCGTTGTCGGCGCAAGACTGAGCCGAGCAAGCGCTGAACACCCCAGCTTGAAACGTCACCCCGACGAAAGCCGGGGCCGATGTTTTCAATCGTTTGCAAGCTGATGAGTTGCGGTTTTCGCCGACATGATGGGGTGTTCAAACGTCCCCGGCCCAAGGCGCGTTGCCGCGAGTTCAATCGCCGTTGACATCACCGGGTTATCCTGCACGCCTTTCTTCGGGAAGGCGTCTGCACGCCCATGATGCTCGGCTCAATCCCACCCTCCAACCGTTTGCACGATCTGCTCGAACACGACTGGGAGCAGCAACGGCAGGCTGCGCTTGATCGCTATCAGATCGTCGATAGCGCGCCGGAGCGTGCCTATGACGATCTGGTGGCGCTGGCCCAGATCATTACCGGGGCGGGCAGCTCGGTGATTTCCCTGTTGACCGGTGATCGGCAATGGGTCAAGGCGCGGGTTGGCACCGATGTGCGCGAATTGCCGCGCGCGATCTCGCTGTGCGATCACGCGATCCGGCATCCGGACCAGATCACCGAGGTGCCGGATGCGCGCGAGGACGCGCGCTTCGTCGCGCACCCGCTGGTGACCAAACCAAACGGGCTGCGTTTTTATGCGGGGATGCCGATCCTGAGCCCGGAAGGCTGGCCACTTGGCACCCTGTGCGTGTTTGATTGCAAGCCGGGAAAATTGGATGCCGGCCAGCGCGAGGCGCTGATGGCGCTGGCGCGGCAGGCCGAGCGGATGCTTGAGCTGCGTCGATTGATCATCATCCAGCGCGAGCAATTGGCCAGCAATCAGCGCGATCAGGTCGAGTTGCAGCGCCGCAACGAGGATCTGCACTACGAGGCGCGGCATGACACCTTGACCGGCCTGCTCAACCGCGCCGCGCTGCGCGAAATGCTGGCCAGTACCGAGGCGCGTGAACGCCTGAGCGGTGGCCAGCAGTATTCGCTGGCGGTGATCGACATCGACCACTTCAAACGGATCAACGACGCGCATGGGCATCTACGTGGCGACGAGACTCTGCGCGCCGTGGCCGAGGTGATCCGCCGCCATGTGCGCGAGGATGATGTGGCGGTGCGCTATGGCGGCGAGGAATTGCTGATCGGTTTCCCGAGGACATCGATCGAGGCGGCCACACTCATCGCCGAGCGCATCCGCAAGGCCGTCGCGGCATTGCCACTGGCAACGCCGGTCACGGTATCGATCGGGCTGGCCTCGGGTGATCCGCATGATGAAAGCGTGTACGCGGTATTCGACCGCGCCGATCGTGCGCTGTATCGGGCCAAACAAGCCGGCCGTGATCGCTTGCACATCGATGGGGGTTGATCCCCGCGTTTGCGGGGATCGCGCCTGATATTGAATGCGGGATCAGTTCGGCTGCGCCAGATCATCGAGCAGGGCGGCGAGGAAGCGCGCGGCTTCGCCGCCGGTGGCGGCACGATGGTCGAAGGTCAGCGAAATCGGCATGCGCCGATGCACTTCAATGCCGCCCATCACCGCGACCACATCATGCGAGAGCTTGCCGGCACCGATGATCGCGACGCAAGGCGGCACCACCACGGGCGTGGCATAGCGGCCGGCGAACATGCCGAAATTGCTCAAGGAAATGGTGTAGCCGACCAACTCCGATGAGGGGATCGAGCGATCCTGCACTTGCGCGCGCAGGCGCTTGATCGCCGCGCGCACGCCATGGCTATCGAGCATGTCGGCATTGCGCAGTGCCGGCACGAATAGGCCGTCATCGGTATCCACCGCGATGCCGATATCCACCTGCGGGTGCAGGGTGCGGGTCAGTGCCTTGCCATCGAACCACGCATTGAGCGCCGGCACGGCTTTGCAGGCGGCAACAATCGCACGCACCAGACGCGCGGTGATGTCCTGCTTGCCGATCCATGCGTGCAAGTCGGCATCATCCACCAAGGTGGTTGGCACCACGTGCGCGTGGGCATCGGCCATCACCCGCGCCATATTGCGGCGCACGCCCTTGAGTTGTTCGGGTTGGCCGCTGGCTTCGACGCTGGGCGGCTGGGTGCGCATCGGTTTGCCCGATTGCGAGAGGGCGGAGCGTTCGCTTTCCCTTCGCCCTTCGGCAGCAGGTGCCGGCAGGGTGCCCCTATCACTTGCGCCAACGCGGCCCTCTCCCCCGGCCCCTCTCCCGGGGGGAGAGGGGAGTAGAAGCGACGCATCGGCACCGGCGGCTTTGACATCCTGCATGGTTACCACGCCATCCGGGCCGCTGGCACGCACGCGGGTGATATCGATGCCCAGCTTGCGCGCCATCGCCCGCACCGCCGGCACCGCCTTGACGCCGCCAACAGCGACGGCGGCCTCGCTATGCACCGCATTGGAGCTTTGCATCGCACCCACCACGGTGCCGGAATCCTCACGCTCGCCAGCCGCCTGCTCTGGCACTTGCTCTTCCCTGGCCCCTGTCGCATCACCATGATGATGGCCGGTGTCCTGGCCTTCGGCGCGTTGCGGCATCGACATATCCATTTCAAACTCGGCCAGCATCGCGCCGGTGATGATCACGTCGCCGGCCGCGCCGGAGAGTTTCAGCACCTTGCCGCTGACCGGCGAGGGCACATCGACCACCGCCTTGGCGGTTTCCATCGAGACCAGATTGTCATCAAGCTTGATGGTGTCGCCTTCTTTGACGTACCACTCGACGATGGTGGCATCGGGCAAGCCTTCGCCAAGATCGGGCAGGTTGATCCTTATGCGTGCGCCATTGCGCGGCGGGCGGCGGCGAGGATTTTGTCCACGCTCGGCAGGTATTTCATTTCCAGTCGGAACAGCGGGATGTGGGTGTCATAGCCGGTGACGCGCTCGACCGGCGCAAGCAGATCAAACAGGCATTCTTCGGCGATGCGGGCGGCGATTTCGGCACCGAAGCCAGCGGTCTTGGCCGCCTCGTGGACGATCACGCAGCGCCCGGTCTTGGCGACGGATTCGGCAATCGTGTCGAAATCCAGCGGCGTCAAGGTGGCGACATCGATCACTTCGGCGCGGATGCCTTCCTTGGCCAAGGCGTCGGCGGCTTCCAGCGTTTCCTTGACCTGCGCGCCCCAACTTACCAGCGTGACATCGCTGCCATCGCGCAGCACATAGCAGACATCCAGCGGCAAGGCTTCGCCATCATCCGGCACCAGCTCTTTGTACTGGCGATAGATGCGCTTGGGCTCCATGTAGATCACCGGGTCCGGGTCGCGGATGGCGGCGAGCAACAGGCCATAGGCGCGTTGCGGTGATGAGGGCATCACCACGCGCAGGCCGGGGACATTGGTGAAGATCGCTTCGTTGGCCTCGCTGTGATGCTCGGGTGCGCGGATGCCACCGCCCCACGGCACGCGCAGCACCATCGGGCAGGTCAGCCGGCCACGGGTGCGATAACGCATGCGCGCCGCGTGGCAGATCAGAAAATCCACCATCGGGTACATGAAGCCATCAAACTGCGCTTCGGCCACCGGCTTCATGCCCTGCGAGGCCATGCCGACGGTGAGGCCGGCAATCGTGGTTTCATCCAGCGGGGTATCGATCACCCGATCGCCACCGAACTGGGCATTGAGCCCGGCGGTGGCGCGGAACACGCCGCCATTGACGCCGACATCCTCGCCCAGCACCACCACCGAATCATCGTGTTTGAGCTCCCACGCCAGGGCTTGGGTGATGGCTTCGATCAAGGTGATCGGCGCGATGTCGTTCTGTTGTGCGTTGCTCATGCACGCTTCTCCAAGGCAAGCGCGGCATCGCGCTGACGTTGCAAATCAACCGGCATCTCGGCGTAGAGATAATCGAACATCGCTTCGACCGGCTGCACCGGGGTTTCCAGATAGGCATTGATTTCGATATCGATCTCTTTGCCGCATTGCTCGATCCACGCCTTTTCCTGCGCCTCATCCCACAGTTTGTTGTCGGTGAGGTATTTGCGCAGGCGGATGAATGGCTCGCGGGTCCAAGCGTCTTTTACTTCGGCCTCGTCGCGGTAACGGCGCGCGTCATCGGCGGTGGTGTGATCGTGCAGGCGATAGGTCATGAACTCGATCACGCTGGCGCCCTCTCCATTGCGGGCGCGCTCGCTGGCACGGCGCATGGCTTCGAGCACGGCGATGATGTCGTTGCCATCCACTTGCAGGCAGTGCAGGCCGCCGGCCAAGCCTTTCTGCGCCAAGGTCTCGGCACCGGTCTGCGAGGCACGCGGCACGCTGATCGCCCAGCCGTTATTGATCACGCACAGCACCAGCGGTAGCTCGAAGGCACCGCCGGAATTGACCGCCGCATAGAAATCGGTTTTCGATGAGCCACCATCGCCGCAGGTCGCCACCGCAACGCGCTTTTGCTTGCGCAGCTTGAACGATAGCGCCGCACCGGCCGCCATCAACATCTGGGTGGAGATCGGCACGCACCACGGGTAATCGTTGCGCGGCCCGGCAAAATCATTGCCGCGTTCATCGCCACCCCAGTACATCAAGACATCACGCGGCTTTACCCCGCGCATGAATTGCGCGCCGTATTCGCGATAACTGGGGGCGAATACATCGTCGGGTGTCATCGATGCGCCGATGCCGACGTGGGTGGCCTCGTGGCCCAAGCAGGCGGCATAGGTGCCCAGTTTGCCGGTGCGCTGCAGGGCAATCGCCTTGCTATCGAAGGTGCGCACATACAGCATCCGCTTGAATAGCGGCACCAGCTTTGCGGCATCGGTACAGGCCGGGGGCAGCGGCTTGGCAAGCGTGCCATCCGGGGCCAGGTATTGCAGGTATTCAATCTCGAACTTCGCGGCCAGCGTCATGCGATTCATCCGTCTTTTGATCCAGCCCGCAATGATAGCGATGACAGCGAAAGGTTCCGTTGCGCGCTGCGGCATGACAAACCGCGTCCGCCTTGATCTACGTCCAGCGCGGCGGCTGGCCGGCGTGCGAAAATCCGCCGCATGGCTATCGAAAACAACCAGCGTGAACTGGAATCCGGCATCCATGTCGATCTGGCCGACCGATTGACCTACGGCGGCTATCTGGGCTTGGATCGGCTGTTATCGGCCCAGCATCCGCTATCCGAGCCGCCGCATCACGATGAGATGTTGTTCATCATCCAGCACCAGACATCCGAGCTATGGATGAAGCTGTTGATCCATGAGTTGACCGCGGCGCTTGAGCATCTGCGCCATGACCGCGTGTGGCAGTTTGGCAAGGTGGTGGCGCGCTGCAAACGGGTGATGGACCAGTTGACCGCGCAGTGGTCGGTGCTGGAAACGCTGACCCCTTCGGAATACATGCAGTTCCGCGAGGTGCTGGGGCCATCCAGCGGCTTTCAATCGCTGCAATATCGCTCGATTGAGTTCTTGCTGGGCAACAAGAATGCCGGCATGGTCAAGGTGTTCAAACACGATGTCGATGCCCATGCACGGCTGGATGCCATCTTGCGCGCACCCAGTTTGTACGATGAGTTTTTGCGCTATTTGGCGCGCTGGGGCCATGCAGTGCCGGCCGCGCATCTTGAGCGTGATTGGTCGAAACCGCATGTGCTCGACCGTGCACTGCTGCCGGTATTCGAGCGCATCTACGAGGACACCGATCACTACTGGCGCGAGTACGCGCTATGCGAGGACATGGTGGATCTGGAAACGCAGTTCCAGCTGTGGCGCTTCCGCCATATGCGCACGGTGATGCGGATCATCGGCTTCAAACGCGGCACGGGTGGTTCATCGGGCGTGGATTTTCTAAAACGCGCGTTGGATCTGAGTTTCTTCCCGGAGCTGTTTGAAGTGCGCACCACCATCGGTGCCGGTCCGGGTTACGGCGAGCACAGCACCGCGCCGTGAGCGCGCCAATGCCGCCGGAGTGGCAGTGGTTCGGCAGCATCATCGCGTTTGCGATCCTGCTGTGGGCGGTGCTGCGCCTGCCGTGGCACAAGGTGCAGGGCGATGCCGAGGCGCAGCGCATCTTCGCCATCTATCTGGCCGTGCTGATCCTGATGCGTGGTTTCAGCACGCAGGCGGTGATGGGGATCAATCTGCATTTTCTTGGGGCCGCCATCGCCACTTTGATGTTCGGCGCGCGCTTTGCTTTGCTAGGGCTGGCTATCGTCAGTGCCGCGTGGGCGCTGATGGGCCGGGTTTGGCTGGGCTGGGGCTGGGATTTTCTGGCCAACGATGCGTTGCCGGTGGCCGTCACCGCATTGGTCGGTGCGGTGGTGGTGAAAAAACTGCCAGCGCATGTGTTTGTCTATCTGTTTGGCAATGCGTTTTTTGCTGCGGCCTTGTCGATGGCGGTCTCGGTGCTGGCCAAGGCGGCGGTCACCTCACTGCTGGGCGGCGACCCCACGCCGTATCTGCTGGCGGCGGTGCCGTTGTCGTTCGGCGAGGCATTTTTCACCGGCGGGGTGATGGCCTTGGTCGTGGTGTACCGGCCGCAATGGTGCGCCAGTTTTGATGATGCGCGCTATCTGGCCAAGCACGATTGAGCTTGGCCATGCGTCGCTGGGCGCTTATCACTGCTAGGATTCGGGCTTGTTGCCATCAATCCCGGCCATCGAATGAACCAAACCTCCGATACCTTGCCCAAGCGCAACCTCGTCACCCGCATGCTGGATACCGTCGAGCGCGTCGGCAATAAACTGCCCGACCCTGCGGTGCTGTTTTTACTGTTGATGCTGGCGGTGTGGGCCTTCTCGGCGTGGATGTCCACCATGAGCTTTGGCGAGATCGACCCGCGCACCGGCGAGGCGATCCAGATCAACAACCTGCTCTCGGGCACCAGCCTGACCGGCTTCATGTCGCAGATGGTCAATACTTTCGTCACCTTCCACCCGCTGGGCGTGGTGCTGGTGGCGATGCTGGGCCTGGGCGTGGCCGAGCACACCGGCTTCATCAATGCCGGCCTGCGCAAGCTGCTGGCAGTGACCCCGAAGATGCTGCTGACCCCGGTATTGATCGGCGTGGGCATCTTGAGCCATGTCGCGGTGGATGCCGGTTACGTGCTGGTGATCCCGCTGGGCGCGGTGATTTTTTATGCCGCGGGCCGCCACCCGTTGGCCGGTATCGCCGCAGCATTCGCCGGTGTGTCGGGCGGGTTTTCGGCGACGTTCTTCGTGCCATCCAGCCTTGACCCGTTGCTGGCGGGGCTGACCCAGGTGGGTGCCAACATCATCGACCCAACGGTGGTGATCAACCCGCTCAACAACTTTTACTTCACCACCGCATCGACCTTCCTGATCATGCTGGTCGGCTGGTTTCTGACCGACAAGGTGATCGAGCCGCGCTTGAAGAACACCCCGGTGGATGGCGATGCCAGCGAAATGCCGGCGATGGATGAACTCAGCGCCCGCGAGCGCAAAGGACTGTGGCTGGCGTTGTTGTCGATGCTGGTTTCGGTGGTGTTGCTGGTGGCGACCGCGCTGCCGGAATGGTCGCCGTGGCGGGTGCCGGCCGATGCCGCCAGCGATGCCGGTGAGTTGCTGGTTTCGGCGGCACCGCTGATGAAATCGATCGTGGCGCTGATCTTCATCTTCTTCCTGATCCCGGGCATCGTCTACGGCTACGTGGCCGGTACAGTCAAGGGCCACCGCGACATCATCCAGGGCATGTCGAAGGCGATGAGCGGGATGGGCTATTACATCGTGATGGCGTTCTTCGCTGCGCAATTCATCTTCGCCTTCGCGCAAAGCAATATGGGCGCGCTGTTCGCCATCAAGGGCGCGAACTGGCTGGAAGCCAGCGGCCTGCCGATGGGCGCGACCATCATCGGCATCGTGCTGCTCTCGGGTTTCGTCAACTTGTTGATCGGCTCGGCCTCGGCCAAGTGGGCACTGATCGGCGCGATCATGGTGCCGATGATGATGCAGTTGGGCGTCTCGCCGGATCTCACCCAAGCCGCGTATCGCGTGGGTGATTCCAGCACCAACATCATCACCCCGCTGCTGCCGTACTTCCCGCTGATCGTGGTGTTCTGCCAGCGTTACGTGAAGTCGGCGGGCATCGGCACGTTGTTGTCGATGATGCTGCCGTTCGCCTTCACCCTGCTGATTGTGTGGAGCGCCTTCCTGCTGATGTTCTGGGGGCTGGGCATCCCGCTGGGCGTGGGGGCGAGCTATGAGTACGTGGCGCCGGCCGCTGGCGCGTTGCCGGCCGTGCAGTAACTTACGAATCGTTGCAGCGAAAACGGCGGCCTTGAAGCCGCCGTTTTTGTTTGGTAATTCCTGAACATTCCGGCCAGTCGAACCGCTTGCCGCTTCGTTATCCCTCTCCCTCAGGGAGAGGGGCTTGCAGCGTGGCCGCACAGGCGGGCAAGCGCCGCCCTTGGGAAAGGCGGCGCTCTGCACTCACGGCATCCGCGTCTCGCCTTCGGCCGTGGCTTCGGGTTTGCTGCCACCGGGGTAATCCAAGCCGTGTGCGTGCGGGCCGCGCTCGGTGCGCCATAGCAGGAAGGAGAACATCAGGCCGAATGCGGCAAGCAAGGTGTAGAACCACATGCCGCCGACATAGCCGGCGGGGTTGGCTTCACTGGCGCTGAAGAGCACATTGAGGCTGCCGATCACCAGCGGCACGGCGGCCACGCCCAGTTGCTGGCAGAAGGTCATCAGCGCATAGGCCGAGCCCAAGCGGTTGCTGTTGACGATATAGGCCACCGATGGCCACATCACCGCCGGGATCAGCGAGAACACGCCGCCGAGCAGCAGCATCACCAGCAGCAAGGTCAGCGGCAGCTCGACATGGGTGAAGGGGATTGATACCGGCACGCCGGGTGGCAGGTAGGTCACCGCCAGAAACAGCGGTAGCATGATCAGTGAGCCGACCGCCATGAACAGCGAACGCTTGCCGGCCTTGTCTACCCACAGGCCAAACAGCGGCGTGGCGATGATCGCGGCCAGCGGCAGCAGGCTGTTGAGCTGGCCGGCCGCTTGCAGCGACAGGCCATGCGCTTGCTGGAAATAATTGATGGCAAACGCGCGGAACGGGAACACCGTGGCGTAGAACACCACGCACAGCCCGACGATGTACCAAAACGAGCGGCTGAACACGAACAGATGCTTGAAATCGATCTTGTCCACTGCATCGGCATTGCCCAGATTGACCCGCGTTTCCAGCCGTTTTTCTTGCAGCCAATACAGCAGCGCGGCCGATACCGAGATCGAAGCGACGGCGGTGGCCAGCCACAGCGGGTCTTGCCAGTTGTTGTTGGCGTACAGCGGCGCGGCAAAGCCGGTGGATAGATCGGTGGACATCGAGCCCAATCGCGCGATGGAGAGGTTGAGGCCAAATGCCAAGCTCAATTCGCGGCCTTTGAACCATTTGGCCAGCACCGTGGTTGCAGCGACGATCAAAGGTTCCGCGCCCAACCCCAGCAAAAAGCGCCCGCTGAGGATGGTGTAGTAGTTGCCGCTGAACGCGGTCATCGCTGCCGCCACCAAGCAGATCAGCGCGAACACCACAATGGTATTGCGGGTGCCGAAACGGTCGATCAGATAACCGCCGAACAGCAGCACCAACACGGCGGCCACGCTGTAAGCGGTGAAGAACATGCCGAACTGGGCATCATCGAAGCCCAGCACCTCCATCATCGAACGCTGCACCGGCCCCAGCGAATCGTAGATGTAGTAATTGCCGAACATGGCCAGGCTGACCAGGATCAGTGCCAGCCAGCGTTGGCCGGGCGAGGGGCGGGGCAGGGAGTGCGTGTTCGACATTGTGGCGTGTGCCTTTCTATGCATTGACGTGCTCACTTTAGCGGCTATCGGCGGCTGGTAGTGGCGCAAAGAAACAGTCGGGATGGGGCGGATGTGCAAGGCGCGTCGCTTGTTCATGCTGCATCGCGACATCACATGCCGATTGACGTCGGCAACGTGCTCGGTAATGCTCGCGTGTCGCCCGGATTTAAAAGCCGATAGGCGGCACCTCTTAACGCATCACAGGATCAACCGATGAGCACATCCGTGCCTGACAACGCCGGGGCTCGCAGCTCCGCCGCCACGCTACCGCCCGGCGCTGGCCAACCGCCCGAATATCCGCAACTGATGGGGCATCCACGACCGTTGTGGATGCTGTTCATGACCGAATTCTGGGAGCGCTTCGCGTTCTACGGCATGCGTTGGGCGTTGACGCTCTATATCGTGGCCCAGTTCTACAACGGCGATGCCACGGGTGAGCGGCCGGCCAGTGAGTTGTATGGCGCGTATTTGGCGTTGGTGTATGCGGCGGCGATCTTCGGCGGTTATGTCGCCGATAAATTGATCGGTTATCAGCGCGCGATTCTGCTGGGCGCGATCATCATGGCGGCCGGCTTGTTCATGGTGGCCGTGCCCGAACTCAATATGTTCAAGCTGGGTCTGGCTACGATCATCGTCGGTAACGGCTTGTTCAAGCCGATCATCTCGACCTTGGTCGGCAAGGTGTATGCGCAGGGTGACGGGCGCCGTGATTCCGGCTTCACCATCTTCTATATGGGCATCAATCTAGGTGCGATGATCGCGCCGATCCTGACCGGCTGGATGGCGGAGCGCATGTTTGGTGGCTCGCCCGATATGCCGGCCTATAAGGTGGTCTTTATCGCCGCCGGCATCGGCATGGTGATCAGCCTGATCTGGTTCTGGTTTGGTCGTCATCAACTGCGCGGCGTCGGCTTGCCGACACAGGGTAGTGAAGGCCTAGGCCGGGTGGCGATGGTGGCGGTTGGCGCGCTGGTAGCGATCCCGGTGTTCTATTTTCTGCTGACCATCGAGGCCGATCACCTGCAGATGATCCTGATGGCGCTGTTCGTGATCCCAGCGATCATGCTGTTGGTCGAAGGCGTGCGCGAGGGCAGCGTGGCGCGCGACATGGTGATCGCGATGCTGATCATCTTCATGTTCAACGTGTTGTTCTGGATGTTCTTCGAGCAGGCCGGTGCCAGCTTCAACTTCTTGGCGCAGAACATCGTCAACCGCGAGTTTGGTGATTGGACATTCCCGGTGGGCTGGTTCCAGTCGGTGAACTCGGTGGCGATCATCACGCTTGCACCGGTATTGGCGTGGCTGTGGGTGCGGATGGGCAAACGCAACCCGTCGATCCCGCGTAAGTTTGGCCTAGGCCTGATCTTCAACGGTCTGGCCTTTCTGTTGCTGGTTTTCGCGCTGTCAAAGCTGGTCGGTGTGGATGGCAAGATTCCGTTCTGGACGCTGTTTATGGTCTACGTGATCCAGTCGGTGGGCGAGCTTTGCTTGTCGCCAATTGGCCTGTCGATGACCACCAAACTCGCCCCGGCGCGGCTCACTGGTTTGGCAATGGGTTGCTGGTTCTTGTCGATCGCGATTGGCAACAATCTGGCCGGCATCTTCGCAGGCCGGGTTAGTGGTGAAACCGGCATGACCGTGGCCTCGGCGCAGGCCGGCTACAACTTCGGCTTCTATGCCTTGGTGGGTGCCGGTGTGTTGTTGTTCTTGATCGCACCATTGGTGCAAAAACTGATGCACGGCGTGAAATAAGCCCGCGTCTCAGTGTTGGCATCAAAGCAAAGCGGCGGCCTTCGGGTCGCCGTTTTGTTTGCGGGTAGTTATCGCAATCGTTATCGCAAGCTTTGCCCGCGGCGAGTGGCGATGCAGTGCAATCCGCCGCCGGCACCCACACGCGAGGCTATCGGCCAACCGGTTTCAATCCGCCGTTGGCAGGCTGTCGATGGCTTGATTCAAGGCATCCAGCACCTGCGGCAGGGCATCGCGCATCGCCGGGCCCAGCGCGGCGAGCAGGCGCGCTTCAAAATCCAATGCCAGTGGGGCCACTTGCGCATGCACGTTGGCGCCCTTGCGGCTCAAGCTCAGCACCGAGCGGCGGCGGTCATCGCGGTCCACTGTTCGCAGCACGAGGCCACGCTCCAGCAATGCCGCGACGGCGCGGCTGATCGCCACCTTGTCCATCGCGGTGCGTTCCACCACATCGCTGGCCGAAAGTTTTGGCGTGCGGCCCAGCACCGCGATCACCCGCCATTCGGTCACCGAGAGGCCAAAGCGGTCGCGGTAGCTGGCGGCGATGGTCTGGCTGATGCGGTTGGATAACACCGATAGCCGGTAGGGCAGGAAGTTTTCCAGCGCCAGTTCGCCGGTCATGCCGTTGTCGTTTTGTCGGGGCATCGTGCCGAGTGCCGATGCTGTGCTCGCCTTCGTGCCCATACTGCACCGCAGCTTGATAATGGTTTCATTTGAAACTATAAAGACGATCTCTGCAACCACCCGATCCCCCAAGGAGCCGCCATGTCCGTGCCACGCGCGATGATCGACCAAGACATCGGGATGACCCCGACCACCTTCGATAACCCGATGGGCATCAACGGCTTTGAGTTTGTCGAATTTGCCGCGCCCAAGGGCGAGGGTGCGCGGATGCGTGCCTATCTGGAGGGCATGGGCTTTACCGCCATCGCCAAGCACAAAGACCGCGACATCACCCTGTTCCGTCAGGGTGGGATCAATTTTCTGCTCAACGAAACCACCGATTCGTTTGCCTCGGATTTCGCCGAGAAGCATGGCCCCTCGGCCTGCGGCTTCGCGATCAACTTCAAGCAGAACGCTAACGATGTGCTGCAGCATGTGCTGACCAGCGGCGGCGAAGCGGTGGATTTCAAGCCGGAAACCAAGGCCGTCGATGCACCCATCGTGAAGGGCATCGGCGATTGCATGCTGTATCTGGTCGATAACGACAAGGCGGATTTGTACGGCGATTTTGTGCTGTTTAAGGGCGCCGACCCGCAGCCGAAGGGTTTTGGCCTGACCTTCATCGACCACCTGACCCACAACTTGTTCCTCGGCAACATGCAGAAGTGGTCGGATTATTACGAGAAGCTGTTCAACTTCCGCGAGATCCGCTATTTCGATATCAAGGGTGCCAAGACCGGCCTGCTGTCGAAGGCGATGACCGCGCCGGATGGCATTGTGCGTATCCCGCTCAATGAGTCATCCGATGAGAAATCGCAGATCAACGAATACCTGCGTGATTACAAGGGCGAGGGCATCCAGCACATCGCGTTGTTTACCAATGACATCTATGCCTCAGTCGAAGCGATGCACGCCAAGGGCGTGAAGTTTCTCGATACCCCGGATACCTATTTCGATGTGATCGACCAGCGCGTGCCGAACCACGGCGAAGACGTGCCGCGCCTGCGCAAGAACTCGATCCTGATTGATGCCGATCTTGAAACCAAGGAACGCAAGCTGCTGCAAATCTTCAGCCAAAACGCCTTCGGCCCGATCTTCTTCGAGATCATCCAGCGCAAGGGCAACGAAGGCTTTGGCGAGGGCAACTTCCAAGCATTGTTTGAGAGCATCGAACGCGACCAGATGAAGCGCGGGGTGCTGTAAGCCGCGCGCTGCGCCTGACCCTCTCCCCAACCCCTCTCCCGAGGGGAGAGGGGCCACAAGGCAGCTTTGCTCCCCCCCTCCTTCGGGAGAGAGGGCCGCAAGAAGGGTAAACGTAGCCCCAATGACCAACCCACCACTGCCAACCACCACACTGCAAAACGCCAAACACCTGCGCAGGACGATGACCGATGCCGAGCAACGTTTGTGGTATCACTTGCGGGCGGGGCGCTTGAATGGGTTGAAGTTTCGCCGCCAGCATCCGCTGCCGCCTTACATCGCTGATTTCGCTTGCCCGGCGCATAAGCTGATTGTCGAGGTGGATGGTTCGCAGCACAGCGTCGATGGCGATGCGGTGCGAAGCAATTACCTGAAGGGGCAGGGTTGGCGCGTGATCCACTTCTGGGCGCATGACGTGATGCAGCAAACCGAAGCGGTGCTTGAGGCGATTCTTCAGGCGGTGGTGGGTGTTGAGGCTGGCGACGGCCCCGACCCCGACCCTCTCCCCCAGCCCCTCTCCCGGCGGGAGAGGGGAGCTAAAGAGCCTTAGTTAAGGATGGGCTGCCTTTTAGCCCCTCTCCCAGAGGGAGAGGGGAGCTAAAGAGCCTTAGCCAAGGAGGGCGCTGCTTTTAGCCCCTCTCCCTCCGGGAGAGGGGGTTGGGGAGAGGGCAAGCGAAGCCCCGCTAGCCAACCTGCGATGCACCTCCAGACCCACGGATGTCCCACCCAACCCACGATGCACCATCCAGCCCCATACCGTAACCCACCGC
>JAUNTK010000130.1 GCA_030538735.1 Pseudomonadota bacterium | reverse complement strand
CCGGCGAATTGGTCAGCCGTTTCTACTATGACCGGCCGGGTCTGGCGGCACTGGCGCTGACCACCGATAGCAGCATCCTGACCGCAATCGGCAATGATTATGGCTATGACTACACCTTTGCCCGGCAGGTGGAAGCCTTGGGCAAGGCCGGTGATGTCTTGGTGGCAATCTCGACCAGCGGCAACTCGCCCAATATCCTGCGTGCGGCCGAGGCGGCACGCCAGCAAGGCATCGCGGTGGTCGGCTTTACTGGCCAAGGCGGTGGCAAGCTGGATGCGATGGCGACACACTGCTTCCGCGTGCCCTCCAACGAGACGCCGCGCATACAAGAAGGCCACGAGTTTCTTGGCCATATGCTGTGCGCCTTGATCGAAGCCCGGATGCACCCACGCGATGGGGCTTGAGCAGGCCATTGTGCTGGTCGGCGGCCGCGGTACGCGGCTGCAGAGTGTGGTCAGCGATGTGCCCAAGCCGCTGGCTGATGTGGCGGGCCGCCCGTTTCTTGGCCTGCTGCTTGACCGTTTGGTTGCCAATGGCATCGGCCGCATCGTGCTGGCCAGCGGCTATATGGCCGACAAGGTTGAGGCCGCGATTGGCGCACGCTGGAACGGGGTTGAGGTGGTTCACCGGGTGGAATCCACGCCGCTTGGCACCGGGGGCGCCGTTCACAACGCATTGAGTGGCTGCGAGCCGGGCATCGGTGTGCACGTCCTCAATGGCGATACGTGGCTGGAGTATTCCCCCAAGGCTTTGGCCGATGCGACTGCCTCACAGCAGGCGGCAATCGGCATCGCACTGGCCCATGTCGAAGATGTTGGCCGCTATGGCGCGGTGCGGCTGCAGGGGCAGCGGGTGATCGGCTTTGAGGAAAAAGGCGGCCACGGGCCGGGCCATATCAATGCCGGTTGTTATTACCTGAGCCCAGCGGCGTTGGCGCGATTGCAGCAGCCCGCGCCTTTTTCCTTCGAGACCGAGGTGCTGGTGCCCGCCTGCGAGGCTGGGCAGGTAATCGGCCATACCGAGACATCGGGCTTTATCGATATCGGTGTGCCAGAGGATTATTTCCGCGCCCAAACCCTGTTTGCGCTGCGCGGATGATCAAGCCGCCGTTTATCGACCCACAGGCCGTTCACCTGTTGTCGCGCTGGGCCGCGCCGCGCCGCGCCCTATTTCTTGATCGCGATGGGGTGATCAACGTCAATCACGGCTATGTGCATCGTGCCGAGGATACCGATTGGCTGCCGGGCATCTTCCAGCGCGTGCGCGCCGCGCATGCGGCCGGCATGGTGCCGGTGGTGGTAACCAATCAGGCCGGCATCGGGCGCGGTTATTACGATGAGGCCACGTTCTTGCGGTTCACCCGCTGGATCCATGCGCAGTTTGCCGCGCAGGATGCGCCCTTGCTGGCGACGTTTTGGTGCCCGCATCACCCCACTGCGGCGGTGGGTGATTACCTACAGCTATGCCCATGCCGCAAGCCGGCACCGGGCATGCTCGATGCCGCGATCAAGCGCTTTGGCATTGATGCGGCTGGCTCGCTGATGCTGGGGGATTCGGATAGCGATGCGGCGGCGGCGGCGGCGGCCGGGGTGGCATTCGAGCGGGTGGGTTGAGTGATTTCCGCGTGTGGCGATTTCAGCGGCTGCAGACCCGGATAGCGCCGACCGCGATACCCAACCAGCGGCCGTCCTCTTTGCTGGCCGGGCGTGCACCTTGGCTGTCGAAGCGAACCAGCACGGTCTGATCGGCCTGGCCATCGGCGGCCGGCAGCGCCAGCCGGAACTTGCCACCGCCTTCGATTTTGTAGCGGCTGGCAACGCCATCAACCGATACGATCACGCGCTTGGCTTTGACCGCATGGATATCCATATCGAGCCATCGCGGATGATTGGCAGCGGGTAGTTTGAAGGCCAGATAGGCCTGATCGCGGTCGGTCCACGCGCGTTCGGGCTCCAGATTCAAGCCCAGATTGGCCTGATGCTGCTTGTCGATCCCGATCCAACTGCAATTGGCCTCAAGCGGCGCCAATTGCGCAGCCCGCCCGGTGACATAAGTCGATTTTTGCTTGCTGTGCGCCAACAAATACAGCCCCCAGCCCAGCAGCAGTAAGAGAACCACGGCATTGGTGGCGATGATGCCTTTCCTCATGACACCCACAGGCCTTGGTAATAGCGCATGACGGCATGGAAATTGATCACGGTGGCGATCGCCAACCACGGAAGTATGAGGACGATTTTCCCGGCCAACGGGCCTTTTGTGTGGGCCAGTGCGCCACCGAGAATGACCGCCCAGGGCAGCATGTAGAACAGATGGCGGGCAGCGTTCAAGACATCAAACGAGACAGCCCCGAACCAGAACGCCAGCATCGCCCAATAAAGCCAGCGCACCGTGCGGCCTACGGCCAGACTGAGGCCAAAGCAGATCGAGACCAAGCCCAGTGCCAGCGTGCCGAGCATGACTGTCCATTGGATGATGTGCGGCTGGCCGCCGCCGATTGAATCGAACAAGAAGCCGATCCGCTCAACCGGGTTCAGATGGCCATCCATCACGCTGCCACGCCGCCACGCCTCCAGCGCGTGGACATATACCAGCGCATCATCGTGACGGATCACCAACCACGTTGAATAGGCCATCAATGGGGCCAGTGCCAGTGCAGCCTTCCAGCCGCCGTTGTTTTCCAGCAGCCGGCCAATGCGCCAACCGGCCTGATGGAACAGCATCACCCCGACGAAGCCAACCAAGACGATTGCTTGCGGCCGCCCCAGTAGTGCGATGCCGGCCATGATCGCCGCCAGCCAAAACCGCTGCCGATGCACGGCCAACAAGATCCACGCTGTCAGCAACGCATACACCGGCTCGGTATAGCCAACAAAGTTGTACAGGGCCATCGGGCTGAATGCCCATAATGCCGGTGCGATCACCGCCGCCTGTGGGCCTGCGCTGTCGCGCCCGACGAAATACACGCCAAGCAAGGTGCCGAACAAGGTCAAGGTGCCGAACAGGGCGACTTTCAAAAACAGGTTGTTGCCCGGCGTGAGCAGATCGGTTGCGCCGATCAGGCCGGCATTCAACGGCAGGAAGGCGATATTGCGTTTTTCCTCGATATCGCCACTGAACTGGTAGCCCTGCTTGTAGATAAGGCCGTAAAACTTGCCATCAAAGGTCAGCGGGCCATCCAGGCCGGGCACGACGTGCTGCTTGGCACTCATGAAGATGGCCAGTGCAAGCAGGCTTAATATCAGGCAATACACGACCGGCCAGCGCAGGTTTTGGCGGATGGAAACCGGGGTGCTGGCTGAGTTGTCCATCACGTCGGGTTTCCGTCGGCTGTTGCCGCGGGGCACGGGCCGCCGCCGATGGTGATGCGATCAAGCTCCTTGCCGCCTGCGCCTTCGATGATGCGAAATACTGTGCCGGGCGATACCCAATTGCCGGTGCGCTGCGAGCCGCTGCTGCTGCCTTTGGCAAACAGTATTGAATCATCGTCGCCTTTGCCGGCCCAAATTTGCAGACCGTCGGGGCTGGATTCAAGCGGCGTGCGCCAAGCGATATCAACGTCAATCGGTGTATCGCAATGACCGCTGCCGGGCGTTGCCGTGAGGATGCCGTTGGCCCCTGCAATTGGCTCGCTCGGCGGTAAATCGGGTGACAACTCGGGGGCTGGGATCGGTGGCTGTGGTGCCTCGCTACACGCCACCAACATGGTGAGTACGCAAATCATGCCCGAGCACAGTGCTGGCTTTTTCATCGAATTGCGTGCCAAGTGTCAGATTGAAATTGAAGGGAATATGCAGGGATTCATCCAGTGGCATGTCGATGGCGAGCTGGGACGGCAGCCACCGCAATCGCCGCGTGGGATGATTGTTTGCACAAGCCTGATATGGACGAAATTCCCCATCGTCGTGGTGAAGTGTAGGCGAGTGCGATTAAGCACTCAACCGATGCCGGCGTCGGCTGTGGCCGTTACCGTCGGCACGGGCGTGCGGTGATGCTTACGCGGGCCAGCTCCCGCTTGTCCTGCGCGTTGATCAGGATCACCTCGGAGCCATTGCGCAACCACTGGCCGGTGGTGGATTCAAACACCGCCCCGGCCTCCGACCACAGCACGGCGTTCTTGCCCGGCTCTTTCAGCCACACTTGTGTGCCTTCAGTCCCCGTCGCAGAGGCATTCCAACTGACGAGGCTGCTGACAACCCCATTTGGCACCTCGCACATATCGATCACCGCATGGTGCACGGTCAGCATGCCGTTGGTGGATTTAATCGCCCGGCTTTCCGCTGCGTTGCTTGTCACCCTCGGGGTGCCTTCGCCATCCGCCGGTGGTGACAGCCATGTGTTGCGCTGCTGGAACTCGGGCGAATAAATATTCAACCGATGCTCGGCCAGCAGGCCTATCACTTGGATGCGGTGCTCGGGCGCATAGTGACAAGCGGTCAGGATATCCGGGCAGTTGTCGGTACGGGCCTGCGGATCAACCCGGATTTCCTCCATCTTGATCGCGGCGTTACTCCAGTAATCGGCAAGATAAGGCGCCATTTGCCAAGCCTTGCGCGAGACATGCACTTGAACGCCGGCAAGCACGAGCGTCATGATGATGGCCGCGATCCACAGCGGTGATGTGAGGGCTGGTCGCTGCGGGCTGTCGCCGAGGCGTTGGTGCATCAGGATCAACGCAGCCAGCCAAGACAACTGGTAGTAGAAAACATAGCGCGGCTGGTGCAGATAATCCCAGCCGAATTGACCGACCCGGTTGACCACGATGCCAAGCAGAATCGCGTAACTGGTCAGCATCAAGGCCACGACCATCACCAGACGGATATCGCGCCGGCCCTGCAAGCGCAAGCGCAGCAGGCTGAGCCACACCCACAGGTGCATGATGGCGGCGATGGCGATGCTGCCCCAGCGCAGCCATGGCTGATGCGGGCCGGCTTGATCCCAATGCGCGCGATGCAGTAATGAATCCCCCAGCGGGATACCGGCGGCATTGAGCACATCCGGCAGCTTGAGCAAGTCGGCCAGCGGCGCGCCGGCTTCCAGCGCCTCCGAGCTGATGTCATGCCGTTGCGCCAGCCAAGCAAATAGCAGACGCGAGGCGATGATGCCCAGCATGATCGCAATGCTTGAATGCACGCGTGCGCGCAGGCTGCGCGGGTCAAACAACAACATGCCGATCACCAGCGCGGTGGCGAAGATGACCCCTTGCTCATCGGTCAACATGCCAAGCACAAAGGCCAGTACCAAGGTGATTGCAGGGTGCCGGCCCACGCGGGTGCCCAACATCAGGAAAATAAGCCCCGCCGCTGCCGCCAATACCACGAAGCCCAAGGTGACCAGCGGCCATGTGTAGATGTTGGTGGCGTTGAGCGAAAGCGCGAGCGCAAACAGCATGCCGATCAAGACCGATTGCAGTGCGGCTGTGTGCTTGTCGGCGGCATTACGCAGCGCGAGGGGCAGGGCGATCAGGCAACAGAAGACGATCCCGGCGAGCGTGCCGATGATGCCTTCGATACGGAAATCCATACCGAAGTAATGGGTATGCCAGAGCAGGATCAGCTTCTGCAAGGGTTGGGCGTGATCGCCCGCACCGCGCTGAATGAACAGATCGCTGAAGGTCAGCGTGCCATCCAGATATTTGCTGACGAAGTGCTCGACAAAAAACCAAGCATCGGCCTGCACCAGCGGGGTGGCGGCCTGACTGCTGAAACGCAGCGCGTTGATCGAGGCGACCAAGGCAATCAGTACACCGATCAGCAACATCGTGCGTGATGACGTGTTTCCGCTTGGCGCAGACGGTTGGCTGATCTTGCTTGCTGCCGCGCGCTGCATCGTCATTAGCCTTGCAGCGCCTCGTCGGCCGCCGCCAGCACCTCATCCAAGCGGTTTTCCAGCCCCAGCCACAGCGGCATACGCACCAGTCGATCACTGTATTGGTCGGTCACCGCCATGTCGCCGACAAAGCGGCCGTGGCTGATGCCAGCGGGCGAGGAATGCAGCGGGATGTAGTGGAATACGCAGCCGATGCCGCGCTCGCGCATCTGGGCGATGAAGCGGCTGCGGCTGTCCAAATCCGGCAGCAGCATGTAGTACATATGCGCATTGTGCTCGCAGCCAGAGGGGATGATCGGGCGACGCAGGCGGCCGGCCGCTTCGTGTGGCGCGGCCCAATCGTGGTAACGCTGCCAGATGGCCAGCCGGCGTGCATTGATCTCCTCGGCGGCATCCATCTGCGCGGCCAAAAAGGCGGCGATGATCTCGCCCGGCAGGTACGATGAGCCTTTCTCGACCCAGGTGTATTTATCGACTTGGCCGCGAAAAAAACGGCTGCGGTTGGTGCCTTTCTCGCGCATGATTTCGGCGCGTTCGGCATGGTCGGCATCGCGCAGCAGCAATGCGCCGCCTTCGCCGGAGATGATGTTCTTGGTTTCGTGGAAACTCAGCGTGCCGAAATCGCCCAGCGTGCCCAGCGGGCGGCCGTGATAGCGCGAGCCGATCGCCTGCGCCGCATCCTCGATCACTTTCAGGCCGTGCTTCTTGGCAATCGCCAGGATGGTGTCCATCTCGCAGGCGACACCGGCGTAATGCACCACGCAGATCGCCTTGGTGCGCGCGGTGATCGCGGCTTCGATCAGGCGCTCGCCGATGTTCAAGGTATCGGCGCGGATATCGACAAAGACCGGCGTCGCCCCCTGCAGCACGAAGGCGTTGGCGGTGGAAACAAATGTGTACGAGGGCATGATGACTTCATCGCCCGGCTGCAAATCCAGCAGCAGTGCGCTCATTTCCAGCGCGGCGGTGCAGGAGTGGGTCAGCAGGGCTTTGCTGGCGCCGGTAGTGCGTTCCAGCCACGCATGGCAGCGTTTGGTAAACGCGCCATCGCCGGATAGGTGGCCATTGGCATGCGCCTGACTGATGTTGCCGATTTCGTGCCCGGTCATATAGGGCTTGTTGAAAGGGATCATGTCGCGTCCAGTTGCGGTTGCGGTTGCG
>JAUNTK010000129.1:4849-7006 GCA_030538735.1 Pseudomonadota bacterium | reverse complement strand
GATCACCGCACCCGCGCCGATATGGCTGCCCGCGCCGATGCTGACGAAGGCCGCGATATGTGCGGAGGGGTCGATCACTGCATCCGGGGCGATGTCGGCAGAGGCATGGATGCCGGGCGTGCGCAGCGGGCGCGGCTCGAACAGGGCGGCGATGCGGGCAAACGCGGCGTAAGGATCACCCGCGATCAAGGCCGTCATCGGTGCGTTTTCGGCATCATCTTCGCGCATCACCACGATGCCGGCGTGGCTCTGCTGCAACTGGCTGCGATAGCGCGGGTTGGCCAAGAAACCCAGCTGTGCCGGGCCGGCATTGGCCAGCGTGGCGACGCCCGATACCCGGGTATCGCCATCGCCGCGCAGGGCCAGGCCGAATTGCGCCGACAGTTCTGCGGCGGTGTATTCAACCGTCATGCGGTGATCAGAACGCGCCGGCGAAGGTGAACTGCAGACGTTCGATGCGGTCGCCCGGCTTGATCAAATCGCCGGCACCGCCGTACACCGCGTCTTGCTTCTTCAGCGGCAGCGCGTAGCTGATCGAGATCGGGCCCATCGGCGAGCGCCACATCAGCGACAAGCCGGTGGAGACGCGCAGTTCCTTGGCATCCCAACTGTTGGTATCGACAAACACGTTGCCGAAATCGACGAACGCCGAGACGCGCGCGGCCGGGCTATCGATCAGTTTCGGGAAGAACATTTCCAGCGTGCCGGTGGTGCGGAACGAGCCACCGATCGGCTGCAGATAGCCGCCGTAGGGGCTGGGCACCAAGGGGCCGAGGGTGTTGTCAACAAAGCCGCGCACGCGGCCGGTCGATGATACGCCGCCGGCATAGAAGTTCTCGAAGAACGGCAGGCCGGTCGCGGTCACCGTGCGCAGGTAATCCGGTGAACTCGGCAGACAGGGATCGCTGTGGGTCGGGTTTGGGTTGGCTTGGGTGGGCATCGTCCAGCAGATGTTGCGGGTATGGTCGCTGCTGTAGGAATCGCCATAGCCAAGGTTGAATGCGGTGTTCAACACCATGATGTCGCTGATCGGCCAGTACTTGGAGAACTGGTAATCCAGCTTGTAGTACTGCACGGTGGAGCCGGGCAGGGTGGCTTCCAAACTGACGCGCTGGTAGGTGCCGCGCGACGGGCGCAGTGCATCGTTGCGGGTATCGCGGGCAAACGCCAACTGGCTGCGCCAGGAATGGAAGGTGCGACTGCCAATCGCGTCGATGTAATCGGTGATGACCTGCGGGGTCGAACCCGGCATCACCAGCACCTGCTTGCTGTCGATGCCCAACATCAGGCTGACCGTGTCGTATTCGGTGATCGGGATGCCGAAGAAGGCCTGCGCCGCGCCTTGATTGGTCGAATACTGCGCCATGTTGAAGTTGGAGTAATCAAACTCGCTCCACCACAGGTTGTAACCCAGCGATACACCACCATCGGTGAAATAGGGGTTCATGAAGGAGAAGTCGTACTTCTTCTGGTAGTAGGAGCGCATCGCCGCGATCGAGACGCGGTTGCCGCTGCCGAGGAAGTTGGATTCAGACAGTTGGGCGCTGATCTGCACACCGGAGAGCTGCGAATAACCCAGCGTCAGCATCACCTGACCGGAATTGGTCTCCTTGACCGCGACCTCCAGATCAACTTTGTCGTTGCTGCCGGCCACCGGCTTGCTTTCGATATCGACCGCCTCGAAATAGCCCAGCTGCTGCAGACGGATCTTGGAGCGATCGATCGCGGCCTGTGAATACCACGCGCCCTCGAACTGGCGCATTTCGCGGCGCAGCACCTCGTCCTTGGTGCGGTTGTTGTCCTTGAACACGATGCGGCGCACGGTCACGCGCGGCCCGGGCATCACCTGCATGTTGACGCCGACGGTACGGCTTTCGCGATCCACATCCGGGATCGGGTTGACCTGGGCAAATGCATAGCCGATGTTGCTGAGCGAGGTGGTGATGCTCTCGGTGGCCAGCTCAAGCATCCGCCGCGAGAACACTTGCTCCGGCCTGACGAACAGGCCGACCCGCCGTTCGACTTCATCCTTCGGCAATACGGTGTCGCCACTGACGCTGACGCTTGAAATCGTGTACTGCTCGCCCTCGGTGACGCCGGCGCTGATGTAGATATCGCGCTTGTCGGGGCTGATCGAGACCTGGGTGTTGTCGGGGC
>JAUNTK010000129.1:0-4839 GCA_030538735.1 Pseudomonadota bacterium | reverse complement strand
CGCGATCCAGATACCAGGATTGCAGTTTTTCCAGATCGCCGGAGAGTTTTTCCTTTGAATACTGGTCATCGCGGCGATACCAGCTGAGCCAGTTGGAGGGGCGCGATTCCCAGTTGTCGAGCAGCTCCTTGTCGGTGAACAGCTCGTTGCCGATCACGTTGACGTGGCGGATCTTGGCGGCCTTGCCTTCCTTGATGTTGATCGCGATATCGACGCGGTTGCGGTCAAGTTGGCTGACCTGCGGCTCGACTTCGACGTTGTACTTGCCGCGATTCTGGTAGGCGCGGGTCAGCTCCTGCTGGACGCGATCGAGACTCATGCGGTCGTAGGTTTCACCTTCGCTCAAGCCGATATCCTTCAGGCTCTTCATCAGCTGATCGGTTTGCAGATCCTTGTTGCCGCTGATGGTGAGCTTGTTGATCGCCGGGCGCTCGGTGACATTGATCACCAGAATGTCGCCTTGACGCTCAAGCTGGATATTCTCGAAAAAGCCGGTGCGGTACAGCGCACGGATGGCATCACCGGCCTTGGCCTGATCGATGCGGTCACCGCGTTCGACCGGCAGATAGGTGAACACGGTGCCGGCGGAAATGCGCTGCAGGCCATCCACGCGGATATCGCTGACGGTGAACGGTTCGATCGACTGCGCCCAAGCGGGAACGGCCAAGGCGGAGGCAAGTGCCAGAGCCAGCAGGCGGCGGCGATTGAAAGTTCGCGTCATTACGGATTTCCGGTTCAACTTGAAAGAAAGGCGGCTGCGATCAGTCATCGCAGCAGCCCGTGGATGTCATTGTAGAACGCCAGCCCCATCAAACAGGCCAGCATGGCCAATCCGACAAACTGGCCGACGGCCATGGCACGCTCGCTGAGCGGGCTGCCCTTGACCAACTCGATAAGGTAATACAGCAGGTGGCCGCCATCCAAGACCGGGATCGGCAGCAGGTTGATGATGGCGAGGCTGAGCGAGACCAGCGCCAGAAAACTCAAGAACCACGCCAGCCCCATATCCGCCGAGCGGTCGGCGACGCGGGCGATGGTGATCGGCCCGGAGACATTTTCGATGGATGCACGGCCGCTGAACATGCGGCCGATCATCGCGAACGATTCGCGGGTCAGCCGCCACGTCTCGTTGAAGGCGGCCGGTACTGCCGCGACCGGGCCGTAGCGCAGCACGGCATCCTTGGCCGGCATCGGCAGCTGATTGGACAGGCTGATGCCAACGCCCCAGTAATCGCCGCGTTCGGGATGGGTGAGCTTGCGCGGGTTGATCGCGATCACCTGTTCAGCGCCATCGCGGACGATGCGGAACTGGGCCGGGCGGCCGGCATTGCCAGCGGTCGCGATCGGCGCGGCAAGGCTGCCGGTATCGGGCGTGGCCTGACCATCGATGGCGATGATGCGGTCGCCCGCCCGCAGCTTGCCTGTGGCCGGTTGCGCGCTACCGACATCCTCGACCACTGCCGGCAGAAGCAGATGGGAGGGCAGCAGGCCGGTGGCGGCCAGTGCCTCGCGCTCCTTGACCGCCTGCGGCAGGCGCTCCATGTGCAGGGTGCGGCTGTGCTGGATGCCGGCGGCATCGCGCACTACGATGGCGACCGGCTGGCGGTCGAGCGCCGAGGTCAAAAGGGCGAGGCCGGCCTCGCTCCAGGTCGGGGTGGCCTCGCCCTTGATGCTCAGTAAGCGGTCGCCGGGCTGGAAGCCGGATTCGGCAGCGATGCCTTGCACGTGGCCGATCTCCGGGGCGTAATCCGGCCGGCCGACCACGAACATCGCCCACAGCAGGGCCACGCACAGGGCCAGATTGGCCAGCGGGCCAGCGGCCACAATGGCGATGCGCTGCCAGACCGATTTGCGGTTGAAGGCTTGCCCGGCCTCACTATCGGGCAGCGGCGCATCCAACTCGCGCTCGTCAAGCATCCGCACATAGCCGCCAAGCGGGATCGCCGCGATAGCGTATTCGGTGCCGTCCTTGCCGCGGCGCAGCCACAGCGGTTTGCCGAAGCCCACCGAGAAGCGCAGCACTTTGACGCCAAAACGGCGCGCGACCCAGAAATGGCCAAATTCGTGGATGGTGACCAGAATCCCGAGGCTCACGATCAACCACAGCAGCGGGCCGAATACCGCACTCATGCGCACACCTTCTGGCCCGGTGAAAATCTGATGGAGAACGATTGGCGAATCAAGTCAGGCATCAAGCATCCAGTCGCCGGATCGACTCGCGCGCGTACTGACGTGCCTCACGGTCGGCATCGTCCAGCGCCTCAAGCGATTCCGCGGCAGCGGAAGGAAGCGCGGACAGGCCGGAGCCGATCAGCGCGGGGATGTCTAGAAAAGCAATCCGGCCCTGAAGAAAGGCTGAAACAGCTTCTTCGTTCAGCGCATTGAGCGTAGCCGGCGCGGTGCCACCGGCCCGCAAGGCGTCATAGGCAAGGCCGAGGCAGGGGAAGGTATCGAGATCCGGCGCTTCAAACTGCAGCGTGCCGCCTTCGGCGATCAGGTCGAGGCCATTGACCCCCGAACTGACCCGCTCGGGCCAAGCCAGGCCGACCGCCAGCGTGGTGCGCATGTCCGGCAACCCCAACTGGGCCAGAGTGGAGCCATCGACAAATTCAACAAAGGAATGCACCAGCGATTGCGGATGCACCAGCACATCGATGTGGGCGGGCGCGAGGCCGAACAGATGATGCGCTTCAATCACCTCCAGCCCCTTGTTCATCAGGGTGGCGGAATCGACCGAAATTTTCGGCCCCATCGACCATTTGGGGTGGGCGATGGCTTGCGTCGGGGTCACGCTGGCCAAGTCATCGCGCTGGCGGCCACGGAACGGGCCACCGGAGGCGGTCAGGATGATGCGGGCGATGCCGGCATCGCTGCGGCCATCGGGCAGGCATTGGAAGATCGCGTTGTGCTCGCTGTCGATCGGCACCAGCACGCTGCCGGAGCGGGCGACTTCCGCCATCAACAGTTCACCGGCCAACACCAGCGATTCCTTGTTGGCCAGCAACAGGCGCTTGCCGACGCGCGCGGCGGCCAAGGTGGAGGGCAGGCCGGCGGCGCCGACAATCGCGGCGATCACCGTATCGCAAGCCTCGGAGCCGGCCAATTGCGCCATTGCCGCCATCCCGCCGTGGGCGTGGGTGGACAGGCCAAGTGCAGCCAAGCCATCGCGCAACGCCGGGTATTGGGCGTCATCGGCGATCACCGCGTGCTCGGGGTGATGCTGGCGGCAGAGCTCGAGCAGTGCATCAAGCCGGCTGCCAGCGGCCATCACCGTCACCCGATAACGTGCCGGGTGGCGGGCGATCACATCCAGCGCCGAGCGGCCGATCGAGCCGGTGGCGCCTAACAGGGCGATGCGTTGCGGCTGGCTCATGCTGTGGGTGCCGGCCGCATCAGAAGCCGAAACTGGCTTTGCACAGGGCGAAGATCGGCAGCGCGGCAAGCACGCTGTCGATGCGGTCTAGGATGCCGCCGTGGCCGGGGATCAGGCTGCCGGAATCCTTGGCCCCGGCATGGCGCTTGAGCAGGCTCTCAACCAGATCACCGATTACCGAGGCGATTGCGGTCAGCAGGGCGGCCAGCGCGACCCAGCCGAGTTGCTCCTGCTCAACGCCGATCACCAAGGCGGAGCCGATGCCGATGGCGACCGCCGCCAGCAAGCCACCGATCAGCCCTTCGATGGTCTTGTTCGGGCTGACCTTGGGCGCAAGTTTATGGCGGCCGAATGTGCGCCCGGCAAAGTAGGCGCCGGTATCGGCCATCCACACGATCAACAAAGCACTCAGCAGCCACAGGTGGTTGCGCGGCACGATGCCGAGCGTACTGGTTTCATCCGGGTTGCCGTGGATCACCACCAGTGCGCACCAGGCCGGGATCACCGCCAAGCTGCCGGCAATCAATTTCAGCGCACGCGCCCAGCCGGTGTCACGGGCGGCAAACTGGTTGTAGCGCAGCCACAAAATGGCGAGCCACCACCACATCACGCCGATCAGCATCGAGATGTGGAACAGCACCATGGTGCCGCCGCCCTGGCCGCTGCGCGAGCTCCAGACGATCATCACCATCAAGAGCAGGTTGGCGGCGACCAGAAAGGTGCGCGGCAGGGTGTCCTCGACACCGGCGAGCTTGAACCATTCCCACAGCCCGCCGAGAAAAAACAGCGCGGCCAGCAGCATCATCCACTTGGTGGGCAGAAACAGCACGGCGGCAATCGCCAGTGGGCCCATCACGAGGGCGGTCAGTACGCGGGTCTTGGTCATGGTGTTGCACAATCCTTGGCGGCGCGTTCGATCTGCGCGCCGGTCAGGCCAAAACGGCGCTGGCGGCTGGCGTAATCATCGAAGGCGCGTTGCAGTGTGGCGGCATCGACTTCCGGCCACAGGGTGTCGGTGAACCAGAGCTCGGCATAGGCCAACTGCCAGAGCAGGAAATTGCTGATGCGGTGATCGCCGCCGGTGCGGATCATCAAATCCGGTGGCGGCACGTCGGCCAGCGCGACCTTGGCACTGAAGTGTGCCTCGTCGATTGCTTCGATCTGCAGGCGGCCTTCTGCCACCTCGCGGGCCAGCGCTTGCGCCGCCTGCACGATGTCCTGACGGCCGCCGTAGCTGGCCGCGATCGCCAGCGTCATGCGCGTGTTGTGCGCGGTCAATGCCTCGGCGGCCTGCATCCGCTGCTGGATGCCGACGGAAAAGCGCGACGCATCGCCGATGAAACACAGGCGGATGCCGCGCCGATGCAGTTCATCGACCTCGCGGTCCAGCGTGCCGGTGAACAGCTTCATCAGCCCGCTGACTTCATCCTGTGGCCGCCCCCAGTTTTCGCTGGAGAACGCATACA
>JAUNTK010000128.1 GCA_030538735.1 Pseudomonadota bacterium | reverse complement strand
TTCTCCCGCCCGATCTTGGCGTTGTGGCGGATATCGACGGGGAATTTGCCGGGATAGCGGACAAATCGCTCGACCTTGGCGGTATGCACGTAACCATCGGCCATCTGGCGCAGTTCGCGCTCGATGCGCGGCCATTCGGCTGCCGCGACACCGTCGGCCAGTTCGATGCAAAGCACCGGCTCTTGGCCGCCATCGCCACGCTTCGATGGCAACGCGCTGTTTGCTGCCACACGCGCCACGCCAACCAAAGCACTGCGCGCCACATCGGGATGCGTGTTGAACACCGGCTCGATCTGCTCGGTGCACAGCGTGGTCAACGCATCGATCAGCACACGCTGGGATTTGCGGCCGCAGAACCACAGCCGGCCTTCGCCATCAAACCAGCCCAGATCGCCCATCCGATGCACGACGCGGGTATCGCCATCAGCCAGGGTTTCGTTGATTTTCGACAACCGGGTTTGCTCATCGCGGTTGAAATAGGCATCAGTGGCGCTTGGCCCGGCCACGGTGATTTCACCGACGATGCCGGCGGCCACCGGCTCGGCATCACGCCAATCGGCAATCGCGGCATCGTTGATGGCGATGATGCGCACCGCATTGCCCGCCACTGGGCGGCCGACACAGGTGCCCGCGCCCTGCTCGGTACGCTGGCGCAATTCCAACAGTTCGCGGCCCTCGATCACCGCCACTGGCAGGCATTCGGTAGCGCCATAGGGCGTCCACAATTTGGCCCCATCGGGCAACAGCTCCAGCATTTTCGCCACCACCTCCGGCGGCACCGGCGCGCCGGCACTGGTCGCCAGTTGGACCCCGGGCAGCGGCTCACCATGTTCGGCCAACACCCGCATCAACGCTGGCGAGCCGAACAACTGGGTGACGCCGAAACGCTTGATCGCCGCGTGCAATTTGCGCGGGTCGGCGCTGGCCGGCCGGGTCGGCTCCATATCGGGGATGATCGAAGTCAGGCCCAAGGCCGGGTCGAACAACGCGAACGGCGGGAAGGTGGGCAAATCAACACCCCCGGCCTCGATGGCGAATGCTTTGCGCAACATCTCGATCTGGGCGATGAAATGCCGATGCCGGTACACCACGCCCTTCGGCACCCCGGTCGAGCCACTGGTAAACAGGATCGCGGCGATATCCTCGCCCTCTGTGCGGCCAAACTCACGCGGCGCATCGCGGCCGGCCTGCTCAATCGCAGCCAGCGTGGTATCGGCAAACCATGCGCGCGTGCCAGTCGTGATGCCGAGCTTGGCCGTCTTCGCCCAGCCCAACAGTTTGCGCGCCAACATCGCCAGCGGGATGCCGATAAATGCGTGCGGCTGGGCCTCGTCCAAGCATTGCCTCAAGGCGCGCTTGTCGATGCCGGGGTCAACCAATACCGGCACCGCGCCCAAGCGAAACAGGGCGAACATCAGCAGGAAAAACTCTGGCGTCGGCCGCACCATCACCACGCAGCGGCTGCCGCGCTGGATGCCACGTGCAAGCAGGCCGGCGGCGATGGCATCGCTGCGCGCATCCAGCTCGGCATAGCTCAGCGATACGGCGTAATCACCGCGCCCCGGCACCCGCATCGCGATGCGGTCCGGGGCATCGGCGGCGCGCTGGCGCAGGGTGTCGGCGATATTGGTGATGGCGGTGTTCATCCCGCCATTGTGGCCCAGCCACGGTACCTCTTGCCAAAACCGTGGCGGTGCGGAAAATTCGCACATGCGCAATCCGCCCCCCGTCCTCGCCCATCCCTGCCTCAGCTGCGGCGCGTGCTGCGCGCAATTCCGGGTCAGTCTGCACTGGTCGGAGACCGCGCCGGAGTTGGGCGGCGTCGTGCCTGTGGCGTTGACCGACACCCTGCGCCAACACGAGCGCGCGATGAAAGGCACCTCGCAGGACGCACCGCGCTGCATCGCGCTGGATGCCGATATCGGCGTGTATTCACGCTGCACGATCCATCCCCAGCGGCCGCAGGTCTGCCGCGATCTGGCTGCCTCGTGGGAATACGGCGAGCCAAGCAGTCAATGCGACCGCGCGCGCATCGCGCATGGTTTGCCGGTGCTGAGCGCGGCGGATTGGCGCTTGAAGAGGGTTTGACTGGATTTGCCGCCAATAGCGGGCTATCGGCAAGAGTTGCAACAGCGCCAAGCGTGCAAGGCCGCGCCTCTACGCCCGTGGTGAGATCGCGTACAGGCGCTCAGCGCATCAATCGGCCTTGCTGATGGTCAGCGCCTTTTCCAGCACGGTGAACAGGCGCTTGAACTCGCCCGCCATCAGCGCGAAGCGGGCATCCAGCTCGGCGCGCATATCGTCGTTTTCGCTGCCTTCAAGCTGATCGACGGCACCATCAAGCAGTTTGAATTTGCGGATCACCATGTCCTCGCCCAGCACAAAGCTGACGTGGTCATCCAGATTCAAGGCCAGGCGGGTGACCTGCTTGCCGGCGGCAAGATGGGTGTCGATTTCATCGCCAGCCAACTCCATGCGCTGGATTTTCACCACCGCGCCGGTATCGGCCGGGTCGCGCATCTCGCATTCGTCACCCAGCGACAAGCCTTCGGGCAGCTCATCGCCGGCAATCCAGCCGGTCATCACCGCACGCGGTGCGACCTCGGCATTCACCGGCAACGCTGGGAAGCTGCCCAGCGCCTCGCGGATCTGCGAGACGACGGCTTCGGCGTTCTTGCGCGATGAGGTATCGACCACCAACACGCCGTGTTCTAGATCAACCAGCGCATCGGTGCGGCTCGGGCGCACGAAGGCGCGCGGCAGCAGTTCGGTAATCAGGTCATCCTTCATCTGCTTGCGCATTTTGCCGCCAGGGCGGCGCGCGTTTTTGTCCTCGAACTCGGCGATCTTCTTCTGCAGCAGATCGTTCACCACCGCGCCGGGCAGCAGCCGATCCTCGCCACCGACACTCAGCCAGATCGCGTCCTCGATCTTGTGCATCAGCGCGGCATCCTCGCCTTCGTTGCGGCCAAACGGCGAAATGAAGCCGCGTGAGGAGAGCTCCATCGGCCCGACCGGCTTCAGGGCGACGGCAGGCAGATGCGATTCGAGCTCTTCAAGATTGAGCGTGACAGGGAAGCGGAACAGGGTGAGATTGCGAAAGAACATGGGGATTCCGAAAAAGGGGGGCGATGGCTCAGGGGGTGCCATGACTGACGCACCCTCAAGCCTCCAGAGGTGTATTACCGCGTGTCGGGCAACTGCGCAGCCGGATCATCGGCCGGCGTCGGGCCTCCCGCCAACCACGCATGGGCATCCGGCAAGATGGCATCGCTGCGCTTGCCGAGCGCCAGAAAATCGAACAGCCTGGGATCAGACAACTGCGAAGGCCGGATATCGCCCAATGCACGCGATATAGTCTCGACCCGGCCCGGGCTTTCCTTTTCCCATTGCTGCAGCATTTTCTTGACCTGCGCGCGTTGCAGGTTTTCCTGCGAGCCGCACAGGTTGCAGGGGATGATCGGGAAATTTTTCAGCGCCGCGTAGTGCTCGATATCGGCTTCGCGCACATGGGCCAGCGGGCGGATCACCACATGTTTGCCATCATCGCTGAGCAATTTTGGCGGCATGCCGCTCAGCTTGGCGTGGAAAAACAGATTGAGAAAAAAGGTATTGACCAGATCATCGCGATGATGGCCCAGCGCGATCTTGGTGTAGCCGTGTTGCTCGGCATAGGTGTAGAGCGAGCCGCGCCGCAGCCGCGAACACAGCGAGCACATCGTCTTGCCTTCGGGGATCACCCGCGACACCACCGAATACGTATCCTGCTCGATGATGTGGTAATCGACGCCAATCGAACGCAGATATTCCGGTAGCACATGCTCGGGGAAGCCCGGCTGCTTCTGATCGAGATTGACTGCGGTGATCGAGAACGCAACCGGCGCTTTCTTCTGCAATTGCAGCAGCACATCAAGCAGGGTGTAGCTGTCCTTGCCACCGGAGAGGCAGACCATCACCTTGTCGCCCGCCTCGATCATGCCGAAATCGGCAATCGCCTTGCCCACCTGATGACGCAGGCGTTTGGCCAGCTTGTCGGCCTCGCGCTTGGCGGTTTTTGCGCGCACCGGCGCATCGGCCTCGGCAACGGCGGCGGGATCGAGCAGAGTGAGCGGGATAGCGTTCATCGGCGGGCATTTTACCGTGCCGGCGCGGCATGGCTGACGGCGGCGATGACGACGGCCATGCAATGGCGGTATCGTCAGCACATGAACGAGCGCAAACCCGCCGAGATCACCCACCGCTTGGCCGAATTGCGCCAGGAACATCGCGACTTGGATAGCGCGATCGACCAGCTGCATAGCACGATCCAATCCGATGAGCTGATGCTAAAGCGGATGAAGAAACGCAAGCTGCAGCTGAAGGATTGGATCAACCGGCTGGAAAGCGAGTTGATCCCGGATGAGCCGGCGTAGCACGGTTGAACGCCGCAGGGCACAGCCATCACCGGATTCCCGGCGACGGCGGCCGATCAAGCCTGCGCAGGCTCCTCACCTTTCGCCGCTTCCGGGCTGACCTTTTCGATGGTGTGGCGCAGCTCGCGGCCCAGCAGGATCTTGGCATCACGCGCCCATTGGTTGAGGCGTTCGTCGTAGACCAGCTTGGCGTTTTCATCGGCCCAGACGATGCGCATTTCGCGCAGTTTCTGGATGAAGCCACGGAACAGCGATTTGTCGAAGAACTCCGGTGCGGTTTGCGCATACAGCAGCGATAGGCGTTGCGCGGCAAGCTGGCACAGGCTTTCCAGCTCACCCGCGCTGAGCGTGCCGGGGCCGTTCTTGGCCAGCACGGCGATGGCGATGTAGTAACGCTCAAACGCTTGCTGCAGCGGGTGGCCAAGGCCGCGCAGGCGGAATACCTCATCGCTTTGCCCGGCATTGCGGGCCAGGATGCCGCCTTCTTCATCACTGGCTTGCTGCAGCAAGCCCTCGGCCACAAACACATCGGCGGTGCGCTCGATGCGCTCGCCAAATTCGTCCTGCGTCCACGGCAAGAACAACTCGGCCTGCAAAAACGGGTACAAGGTCTGCCCAAGCTGGCGCAGGGTGCTGCGCGACATGCGCCGGTTGTGCAGGAAGCACACCGCGATCCACGCCGACGAAGTAAACAAATGCAGCACGTTGTTGCGGAAATAGGTCAGCAGCACGGCGGTATCGTCTTCCACATCCAGCACATCGCCCAGCGGATGCTGGATGCGGCCGAGCACGCCGATTTCTTCGCCGTGGGCGACGATTTGCGCAGGCGTATGCGGTGTGACGGTAACGCGGTCGGAATACGGCACTTCCTGCAACAGCTTTTTCGATAGCGCGATCTGGGCCAACAAATCGGCCTCGCCCATCGCGTTTTTCGGCGTGGAAAGCAAGGCCAGCGCCAGCAGGTTGATCGGGTTTACATCCGCCGCGCGGTTGATATTGACCTGGATGTTCTGCGCCAGCACGCTGACCGTATCGTTCAACCACTCCGGTTTTTCGTCTTCGCCCAAGGCACGGCCATCCCACTCTGCCGCTTGCTGGGCCAATACCTGATTCAGCTCGATTTGCTCGCCAAAGTTCACCACCACCTGGCCGTAGTTGCTGCGCAGCACTTTGGGGATGCTGCTGATGAGCTGCCAGATCGACTCCTTTTCTTTCGGTTTGCCGGAGAGCTCATCCAGATAGCTGTTGCCTTCCATCAGCTTTTCATAGCCGATGTAGATCGGCTGGAACAACACTGGCCGGGTCGGCTGGCGCAGATAGGCGCGCACGGTCATCGCCAATGTGCCGCCCTTGGGCTGCAACAGGCGGCCGGTGCGCGAGCGCCCGCCCTCGATGAAGTATTCGATCGAATACCCACCTGAAACCAGCTGCGCCATGTATTCGCGGAATACCGCGGTGTAGAGCACGTTGCCGCGAAAACTGCGGCGGGCAAAGAACGCACCGCCCTTGCGCAGGATGGTGCCGATCACCGGCAGGTTGAGATTGATGCCGGCAAAGATGTGCGGCGGCACGATGCCGCGCGTGTAGAGCATGTAGGAAAACAGCAGGTAATCCATGTGGCTGCGATGGCTGGGCACATACACCACCTCGTGGCCGGGCGCGGTTTCCTTCAGTGTTTCCAGGTGATGCACCAGCACCCCGCGATAGATGCGGTTCCACACCGGGGTCAGGATGAAGCTCAGTGAGCGCACCACCGGATGCGAGTAATCGGCGGCGATTTCCCATGCGTAGGCATGCGCCTTTTTCCACGCATCCTGTGACTTGATGCCATCGCGCCGCGCTTGGTCGGCAATCGCCTGCTTGACGGTATCGGCGGCCAGCACGCGGTCGATCAACATGCGCCGGGTGGATAGATCCGGCCCGATCACCGCCGAGCGGATGCGGCGGAAGTGGGTACGCAGCACGCGCGAAAGTTTGCGCACGGTGCGTTCCGGCGGCAGCCCTTCATCGACGATATCGCGCAAGCCCACCGGCGGCGAGAAACGCACCAACGTGCCACGGCCGTTCAACAGGATCGCCAGCAGGCGGCGGAAGCGGCCGACCAGCGCCCAGTTTTCCGAGAACAGCACCGAGAACCAGCCGCTGGTCTTGTCCGGTGCGCGCCCGACAAAGATCGAGACCGGCACCAGTTGCACATCCAGCGATGGATCATCACGATGCGCCTGCAGCAGGCGCGCCAGCGAGCCGGAATGGGTTTTCTGCTCGGCGCCGGGGGCCAGACCCAGCGCATTGGCATGGCGACGCGACAGCGCGACGTAGGCGCGCTTGCGCCCAAGCGGGTCGCCCGGCAATGGGGTCAGCGGCGATGGCAGGCCGGCTTCTTGGCAGGCGCGGTCAAGGATCAGCGCATTGCTGATGCCGTAATCCTCCAGCACGTAGCAGATCGGCCGCCCATCGGCGTGCTTGTTGGGGGTTTCCGGCTCGATCTTCAGCCCGATCCACGGCCCCAGCAGCTTGCCGAGCAGCTTGGCCCACAGCGGACGCGAGACGATCAGCGGCGTGCGTGGCTTGCGCTCACGCAGATTGTCCGGCACCCGCGCGGCGGCGGGCGCGGGTTGCTGGATATCGAAAC
>JAUNTK010000127.1 GCA_030538735.1 Pseudomonadota bacterium | reverse complement strand
CGCCTTGCAACTGTTCCTCGAAGCGTTGCAACAGGCGTTCGCCGATGCGTAAAACCAGCGCGGCGCTGCGATAAAAGCCCTGCATCATGCGCTCGACATCGGCATTGTCGGCGTGATCCAGCGCATACAGGCGTGCCGCCAGCAGGCGTTGATAATCAAAGCGCAGGCGCTCCTCGCGCTTGCCCGCAACCAGATGCAAGCCCCAACGCAGGCGCTGCAATTGGCTGGCGGCCGCCAGCAAGGTGGCGCGCTCGTCGTGGCCGATTTTGCCCATCGCCTGCAATGGCTCCAGCCCGCCGACGCCATACACCCGCATCCCCATCCAGCGCAGGGTTTGCAGATCGCGCAGGCCGCCCGGGCCTTCCTTGATATTGGGTTCGAGGTTGTCGGCGGTATCACCGAAGCGGGCATGGCGCTGGCGCAATTCTTCGCGCTTGGCGATGAAATAATCGCGTGGCGTCCACGGTAGATCGGCATCGATAAGCGCACGCAAACGCGCGGCATCGTGCTCATCGCCGGCCAGCCAACGCGCATCCATCAAGGCGGTCTGGATGGTGATATCGCTGGCGGCGGCCGCGCCGGTGGCGGCCAGCGAACGCACCGCATGGGCGACTTCGACATGCGCATCCCACAACTCGGCGATGAAACAGGCAATCGCCTCGCGCAGATCAGCTTGCGCCGCTTCATCGCCCAGAATCAGTAGATCGACATCCGATTGCGGGTACAGGCTGCGTCGGCCATAGCCGCCCACCGCGAACAACGACAGGCCATGCCCGGCCGGCATGCAGCGCGCCCATGCCGCGAGAATCAGCGCATCGACGCCATCGGCGCGTGCCCGCGCCAGCCTATGCGCCGGCTCACCGGCATCGAAACGGCTGGCAAGCTCGGCATCCAGTGCCGAGAGTTGCGCCCGTGCGGCGTCGGCCCCGCCGCGACTCACGCCGGTGGCGGTAGCGGCGAGCCCGCCGAGAGCGTCAGCACATCAAAGCCATCCTCGGTGACGGCGATCATGTGCTCCCACTGTGCCGACAGCTTGCGGTCTTTGGTGACCACCGTCCAACCATCGGGCAGCAGTTTGGTCTGCCGCGAGCCTTCGTTGATCATCGGCTCGATGGTGAAGGTCATCCCCGGCTTCAGCACCACACCCTCGCCGGCGCGGCCGTAATGCAGCACCTGCGGGTCTTCGTGATAGATCCGGCCGATGCCGTGGCCGCAGTATTCGCGCACCACGCTAAAGCGCTGGCCTTCGGCAAACTCTTGGATGGCCTGGCCGATATCGCCCAACGTCGCGCCCGGGCGCACCTGACGGATGCCGCGCCACATCGCCTCATACGTGGTATCGATCAGGCGCTTGGCCATCACCGATACCGCACCCGCCACATACATCCGGCTGGTATCGCCATGCCAACCATCCTTGATCACGGTGACATCGATATTGACGATATCGCCATCCTTCAGCACTTTCGATTCATTGGGGATGCCGTGGCAGATCACGTTGTTGACCGATGTGCACAAGGTCTTGGGGAAGCCGCGATAACCGACATTGGCCGGGATCGCCTTCTGCACCTGCACGATATGGTCATGGGCGATCCGGTCCAACTCCTCGGTACTGATACCGGGGCGGACGTGTTCGCTCATCAGATCCAGCACTTCCGAGGCCAAGCGCCCGGCTTCGCGCATCTTTTCGATTTCTTCAGGGGTTTTGATGGTGATGGTCATGCGGGCATTATCGCCGAATCGACCGCCGCCGGTAATCGCCTGCGGCCGGGCCGCATGGTGCTCATCATCGGGCCATTTGCGTCGAAGAGGCCAGCCACTTATAATTCCGCGCTTGTCTGGCCTAGGCTGGCAACGCCACGCCGGGCGATACCGGTGAATACACACCTGCTGTTGCAACCCGCGCCGGGGTGTCCTGATTTTCAGGATCTGTCGCGGAGGCCGCAGGGAGGCCCAACCCCGGAACCCATCGCCCGCTTTGCGGGTGAGCGCTGCCTTACAACCCTTTCAGCAGCGGGGTTCCCTATCAGATAGGACTATCAAGCAATGCCCCAGATCACCATGCGCCAAATGCTGGAAGCCGGCGTCCATTTCGGCCACCAGACCCGCTATTGGAACCCCAAGATGGGCCCGTACATCTTCGGTGCCCGCGGCAAGATCCACATCATCAACCTGGAAAAGACCGTCCCGCTGTTCAACGACGCGATGAACTTCATCTCGAAGGTGGCACAGAAGAAGGGCGTGATCCTGTTTGTCGGCACCAAGCGCAGCGCGCGCGATGCGGTCAAGGAAGAAGCCGAGCGTTGCGGCCAGCCGTTCATGACCCAGCGTTGGCTGGGCGGCACCCTGACCAACTTCGCCACCATCAAGAAGTCGGTTGCGCGTTTGAAGGAACTGGAAGCCGCTGAAACCGACGGCACCTTTGAAAAGCTGGTCAAGCACGAAGTGCTGGGCCTGCGCCGCGAACGCGACAAGCTGGAAGCGAGCCTGGGTGGCATCAAGGAGATGAACCGCCTGCCCGACGCCCTGTTCGTGATCGATATCGGTCATGAAGACATCGCCATCAAGGAAGCCAAGACCCTCGGTATCCCGGTGATCGCCGTGGTCGATACCAACTACGATCCCAACCTGGTCGATTACGCCATCCCGGGCAACGACGACGCCATCCGCGCCGTGCAGCTGTACGCCCGTGCTGCCGCCGACGCCGTGCTGGAAGGCAAGGCCGCCGCGCCGAACGCGGCTGTGGTGAGCGAAGAGGAATTCGCCGCCGCCGACGCCGATGGCGAGAAACCGGCCAAGAAGGCTGCAAAGAAGCCGGCCGCCAAGGCCGAAGCCGCTGAAGGCGAAGCGGCCGAGTAACCGCCGCGTCATCCAGCCATGCCACCGTGCATGGCTGGATATCTCTCTAGCGTAGGCGCGCCCCTGTGCGCCGCACCCCAACAAATTGCAAGGAATCACAATGGCTGAAATCACCGCATCCATGGTCAAGGAACTGCGCGAGCGCACCGGCGCCGGCATGATGGAGTGCAAGAAGGCACTCACCGAAAACAACGGCGATATCGAAGCGGCGGCCGATTGGCTGCGCAAGACGGGCTTGGCCAAGGCCGACAAGAAGGCTGACCGCGTGGCCGCCGAAGGCAAGATCGGCATGGCGCAGGCCGCCGGCAAGGCCGTGCTGGTCGAAGTCAACTCCGAAACCGACTTCGTCGCCAAAGACGGCAACTTCACCGGCTTCGTCGATGCCGTGGCCCAAGCCGCGCTCAACGCCGCCGATATCGAGGCGCTGAAGAACGAAAAAATCGGCGATGACAGCGTCGAAGCCACCCGCGCCGCAGTGATCGCCAAGGTCGGCGAGAACGTGCAGCTGCGCCGCATGGTGCGCATCGATAGCGAAGGCGTGATCGGTGCCTACGTGCACGGCGGCCGCATCGGCGTGCTGGTTGAGCTCAAGGGTGGCGACGAAGAACTGGCGCGCGGCATCGCCATGCACGTCGCCGCGATGAACCCGCCCTACATCTCGCCTGCCCACGTGCCGGCCGATTTTGTCGAGCGCGAAAAGGCGATTGCACTGGAACAGGTTAAGGATTCCGGCAAGCCGGCCGATATCTTGGAGAAGATGATTTCGGGCAAGATCGCCAAGATCGTCAACGAAGTGACCCTGACCGGCCAGCCGTATGTGCTCAACACCGACCAGACTGTCGAAGCCGCCCTCAAGACTGCCGGTGCGGAAGTGGTCAATTTTGAACGTCTCGCCGTCGGCGAAGGCATCGAAAAGGTGAAAGAAGACTACGCGGCCGAAGTGATGAAGCAGGCCGGCCTGGCTTGATCCATCGCCCCGGTCAACGGACTTCGTGTGACACTGGCCGCGTCCGAATGGGCGCGGCCTTTTTGTTCCGGGATTGTCCACCCGGCCCGGCAAAGCCACGCACCGACCACCCTGTTTTTCCATCTGGAACACCGATGATCTCGCCTGACACCTCTGCCGCCATCACGCTCTGCCGCACACTGCCCTCGCCGCCCGGCGTGGCATTGCGCATCATCGAGCTGGCACAGGACCCGGATGCCGATATCGCCACCGCGGCCGACCTGATCGCCAAGGACATGGCGATGAGTGCGCGGATGCTGCGTATCGCCAATTCCCCGTTGTATGCCACCCGGCGCCGGATCGACACGCTGGGTCAGGCACTCACCATGCTTGGCCTCAATGCCACGATCAGTCTGGCGCTGGGTTTTTCGCTGGCCGAAGGCATGATGCGCGGCGAGACAAAAAGCAACGCGGCGCTGGAGCGGGTCTGGAAACGCAGCATCCTGAGCGGGCTGGCGGCGCGCTTGCTGGGTGAATCGCAAACCTTGTTCAAGCACGAAGAATTGCTGATGTCCGGCCTGCTGCAGGATATCGGCATCCTCGCCCTGTGCCAGCTGCAACAACACAGCTATCCAACCCTGCTTGAACAGGCGGAAACCAACCAGGACTTGCTGGCGCTGGAGCGCGACACGCTGGGCACCGATCACGCCGAGGTTGGCGCGGTCGTCGCGCACGCCTGGGGGCTGCCGGATTATCTGGTCGAGCTGATCCGCAACAGCGACAGCGAGCCCGACCCCGGCAACCCGATGAGCGCCTGCGTGGCGCTATCGGGCACCATCGCCGACATCTGGCTGGAGGACGATACCGATGCCGCGCGCAACATCGCGATGCACAAGGTGCATCAGGCATTCGGCATCGACAGCGCGCATTTCGATCGCATCCTCGCCCAGATGGCCAATGCCCTGCCGAGCTTGTCGGAGTTGTTTGATGTCGATATCCAATCGCCGCAGCGGCTGAGCGATTTGCTGGAACATGCCAAGGAGCTGGTGGTGCTGCGCAATCTGCGCGAATTGCAGCAGGCGGCGATGGCGCGCAAACGTGCGGACGAGTTTGAAACGCGGATCAAGCGCCTGTCTGAAGAAGCCAGCCGCGATGAACTCACCGGCCTGCTCAACCGCCGCCAGTTGGAAGCGATGCTGCGGCAGGAATTCGAGCTGTCCAGCCGCCACGGCTGGCCGCTGTCACTGGCGTTCATCGACATCGACCATTTCAAGGCGATCAACGATACCCACGGCCACGCCACCGGCGATGCCGTATTGCGTGCATTCGCCCAGCGCATCAGCAACCTGCTGCGCAGCGACGACACCATCGCCCGCTACGGTGGCGAGGAATTCGTCATCCTGCTGCCCAATACCACCGGCAGTTGGGCGCAGGATGTGGTCCAGCGCGTGCTGAACCACTGCGCCGCCACGCCACTGCTGGAAACGCAGGGGACCAGCTTTACCGTGACCTTCTCCGCCGGCATCGCCACCCAAGGTGAGTACGAGCGTTTCCAGGACATGCATGCCTTGGTCAAGGCGGCCGACGACATGCTGTATCGGGCCAAACATCAGGGCAAGAACCGCGTCGTTTCACGCCAGCCGCCGGCGCGCAGCTGAGGCAGTCAACGCCGGGCCGGCAAAAACCTTCGCCCCGTCCAAGTGGCGGGAGTAGAATGCACGCACCCCCACTGTGCCCCGGAGCCGTCATGTCATCGCTCGCCCATCGTCGTGTGCTGTTGAAACTTTCCGGCGAGGCATTGATGGGCGATGAGGATTACGGCATTGACCCGAAAATCCTGCATCGTTTGGCGCGAGAGGTGCTGGAGGCCCATGAGGCCGGTGCCGAAGTGGCGCTGGTGATCGGTGGCGGCAACATCTTTCGCGGTGCCGGCCTGGCCGCTGGCGGCATGGATCGGGTCACTGGCGATCAGATGGGCATGTTGGCCACCGTGATCAATGCGCTGGCGATGCAGGACGCACTGGAAAAGATCGGCCTGAAGGCGCGGGTGATGAGCGCGATCAAGATCAACGATGTGTGCGAGGACTACATCCGCCGCCGCGCCATACGCCATCTGGAGAAAGGCCGCATCACCATTTTTGCCGCCGGTGTGGGCAGCCCGTTTTTCACCACCGATTCCGGTGCCGCGCTGCGCGCGATCGAGATCGGTGCCGATCTGCTGCTCAAAGCCACCAAGGTCGATGGCGTGTACGACAAGGACCCGAAGAAACACCCGGATGCGGTGCGCTTCGATACCCTTGATTACGACGAAGTCATCACCCGCAACCTGCAGGTGATGGATACCGCTGCGTTCGCGCTGTGCCGCGATGCCGAATTGCCGATGCGCATCTTCGATATGGACCAGCCCGGCGTGATCCTGCGCATCCTGCGTGGCGAGAACATCGGCACGCTGGTGCAGGGCCGCCGCGCCAACGCCTGATTGCGCGGCGGGGCGGATCGCATTCACCGATCGCGGCCAACCTGCTGCGCCAGCCATTGATATTCCCGCGATCACCTCGGCGACTCTGCCAGCACGGCCAACAGCATCGGGCAGCACATCGGGAGACAGCGCTAAGCCCCGGAAGCATGACCTATAATCGCGGGCTTAACTTACGCGAGGCCGGCCATGATCAAGGACATCCAGAAAGACGCGCAGACGCGCATGCACAAAAGCATCGAATCCCTGCGCCATGATCTGGCCAAGGTGCGTACTGGCCGCGCCACCACGGCCCTGGTCGATCACATCAAGGTCAACAGCTATGGCTCGGACATGCCGCTGTCGCAGGTGGCAAGCGTGGCGGTGAGCGATGCCCGCTCGCTGACCATCACCCCGTGGGACAAGCAGATGGTGGGCGCGGTCGAGAAGGCGATCATCAACTCCGATCTGGGCCTGACCCCGAACACCGCGGGCATGACCATCCGCATCAATATCCCGGCACTCACCGAGGAACGCCGCAAGGAGCTGGCCAAGGTGGTGAGTGGCGAAGGCGAGAACGCCAAGGTGGCGATCCGCAACATCCGCCGCGATGCCAACCAGAAGGTCAAGGACCTGCTGAAGGACAAGACCGTCTCGGAAGACGACGTGCGCAAGAGCGAAGACGACGTGCAGAAGATGACCGACAAGGCGATCAAGGATGTCGATGACGTGCTGAAGGCCAAAGAACAGGAACTGATGGCGGTTTGACGATGGGGCCCGCGCATGCATCCCCGGCGACGCACTTCGCTACGCTCGATCGAACTCGTGCGCATCATTCTTGTCTGAGCTTTGCTCACTACGCCCTTCCGCTTGATGGCCACTGACAATCCCTTGAATCGCGCCATCCCGCGCCACCTGGCCGTCATCATGGACGGCAATGGGCGTTGGGCCGAGCAACGCCACCGCCCGCGCCTGATCGGCCATCGTGCCGGTGCGCGTGCAGTGCAGGCCTGCGTC
>JAUNTK010000126.1 GCA_030538735.1 Pseudomonadota bacterium | reverse complement strand
GTAATACTCGCCGGGTTTCGGCGACGGCAGCACCGCACGATCAACATACAGCTCGCTGCCACGCAGGGCTTCGGCGGCATCACGGTCGGTGATATCAGGCAGGCTGGCGACGATGCCCTTGCTGCCCGATCGCCCGCGCACGCCTTGTAGCTGACGCTCACCGCCACGCGGATCGCGCAGTGTCCACGGCTGGTAACGCAGGATCGCACTTTCCGGCACGGTATGCGATTGGATTTTCAGCTCCCCACGAACGCCAAACGCACCCATGATCTGGCCGATCAGGATGCGTTTGGAGGGAGCGACGGATGCGTTCATGCCGGTTCCGTCATCAATGCGGGCGCGTGATGCGGCCCGCAGGCATCAGGCAGCCGCCTGCGCCTTCTTGGCTTCCTTGAACAGCGCGCCGACTTTGTCGGTCATCTGGGCGCCGTTGCCAACCCAGTGGTTGATGCGCTCGACATCCATTTCCACGCGCTTCTCGCTGCCGGAAGCCACCGGGTTGAAATAACCGACGCGCTCGATGTTGCGGCCGTCGCGGGCGCTGCGGCTGTCGGTGACGATGATGTGGTAGAACGGACGCTTCTTGGCGCCGCCACGGGTAAGGCGAATCTTGACCATGGTGGTTTGTCTCTGTGTTGCCCAGTCGGCGGGATGCCGAGGTAAGCGGGCAAGTATAGCAGGCATCAGATCAACCGGGCAAGGCACTCAGGGTGACGGCTTGGCGGCTTGCTCGGCGGCGCGAATACGCTCCTTGCTGGGCGGATGGGTGGACATATAGCCCGCCACGCCGTTATCCAGCACCCCGCCGCCCGCGTCCTTCATCAACTTGCTCATGATGCGGGCGAAATCGGCCGGCGAACGGCCATGGCGCCTGAGCAGGTCAAAGGCGTACTCATCGGCTTCACGCTCATGATCGCGGGAGAAGCCGTTGCTGAGCAGAGTGGCCGGCAGCGATACCGCCAACGATGAGCCGGAGGCATCGCCCAGCAGCAAGCCGGCCAGCACGAAGACCGATGAACTTTCGATCGCGCCGCGCATACCGTGGCGATGGACATGATGGCCGGCCTCATGGGCCAGCACGGCAATCACCTCGTCATCGGAATCGGCCAGCGCCACCAACTGGTCGGTCATGTAGATGCGGCCATCCGGCAGGGCAAACGCATTCGGGCCAATTGACGGCGCATCGCTCAAGATCAAGCGCATGTCACCGGCGCGCGGCTCATCCGCCACCAATTTCCCGAATGCCTGTTGCAGGGCGGCTTGGCGCTCGGCGGGCAAGCCCGACGGCCAAAGATGTACACGCTCCAACATCTCGACCACCTGATCGCTGGATGCACGCTCGACACTGGCCGGGATGTTCTCCGCCAGCCGATACGCCATCCACGGCAGGCCGAATTGCACGAAACCAACAATGCCGGCCACGGCCAACGCGGCGGACGCGACGATTGCATAGCGGCGGCGCTCCAGCCAATCGGCAAACGCTTCCATCCGGCTGGGCGGGCGCGGAAACCACGCATCCAGCAGCGGCGAATCCGCGACTTCAATCCGCCCGCCATCGGGCAGACTCAAGTTACGCGGCGTGCGGGCCAGACGCGGGCTGATGCGGATATCGGCCAGCGGCCATTGCCGGGATTCGCCGCCCGCCAATTCGGCCTGCAGCAGATCGCCGAGGCGAACCAAACTGACCGCCTGAACCCGGCTGGAGTGGCCATCCGACCACAGCGCGGTTAGCGGCTCAGATACCGAAATCGAGCCCGGCATCGAGTGCCTCCACCAGTTCGGCGCCAGTCGCCCGCACATTCATATCGGACGAGGCCGCGAAATCATCCAAATCGCCCATCGCCAGCAATGCCCAATGCCGGGCGCGATAACGTGCCAAGCGGATCATCGCCCACGGCACCGCCAACCCCAAGCTAAACACGATGGCCAGCGCGTTGCTGGCATAGATCCACAGCACATCCCGTGCGCGCAAGGTGGATTCAAAGGTATGCGGGCCAAGGCTGGCATTGCGCCACAGTAGATTGGTGTAGCGCACTTGCAAGAAGGCCATCAGCACGAAGACCAGCAGGTACACGATACTCAACGCCACAAGAAAGCCGGAGGCGAAGATGGTGGCACCATCGCTGGCGGTGAAGTGTTTGACCAATAGCGCGACCAACACCGCCACCGATATCAACACGATGGCCGTGCCAATCCCGGTGCCAAGCGCGATCACGAACTGCAGATAATACTGGCCCAAATCGCCCTTGAAGCGGAAACGCCGGGTGCCGTAACGATGGCCCTCGACCACGAACTCCTGCTGTTTCAACTGCGCCAACGGCGATAACAGGCCAAGCGTCATGCTGGAAATCAACCGCCACATCATGAACGGCATATAGCCCTCACTGATCGGCTGGTCGAAGCGAAAGCCGATCCCGCGCCACACCGAATTACGCGCACGAAAGCGCAGGCTGAGCACGATAAAGGCCGGCATCAAGAGGAACAGAAACACGAAGATCAGCAGATACATAAGCGGCAGAAAATGGTTACTGACCACCAGCACGATCACCACCGCGTAGGCGATCAAGCGGCCCTTGAGGATCGCGATCGGGTTGGCGATGTAATCGAATGTGGAGCCGGCCAAGCGGGTATTGGAATAGAAATAGCGTTCGGTGCGCACCTTGGCCCAGGCCGAATAAATGCCAAGGGTCAGGATCGACAAGATCAAATTGACAAACCAGATGCCGAAGAACTCGCGCGCGGTGCCGGTGAATTGCGGCTGATGACGCCGCTCGGGCAACGGTGGTGGTGCTTGAGGCAATGGTGGCGGCAATGGCGGCAGTGGCGGCACGCCCGGCCAAAGTGGCTGATCCATCCGTACTCCCTTTCGCTGCCCAAGCCGCGACGATAGCCCACTGCCCGTGTCATTGACATGGCACGGGCGGCCAACGCGGTCAGCGCAACGGCATCCCGCCGCCCATGCCACCCATCATGCCGCGCATACCGCGCAACATGCCCTTCATACCGCCCTTGCCCATCTTGCTCATCATCTTTTCCATCTGCTGGTATTGCTTCAGCAGGCGATTGACATCGGCCGGCTGCATGCCGGAACCGCGGGCGATGCGGGCGCGCCGCGAGCCATTCAACAAGGCCGGGTTGCGGCGCTCTTTGAGTGTCATCGAGTTGATGATGGCGATCATCCGCGGCACTTCCTTGCCGGTGACCTGGTTCTTCACCGAATCCGGGATCTGGCCCATGCCCGGCAGCTTGTCCATCAGGCCGCTGATGCCGCCCATGTTCTGCATCTGCTCCAACTGGTCGCGCATATCGTTGAGGTCGAACTTCTTGCCCTTGGCGACTTTCTCGGCCAGCTTGGCCGCCTTGTCCTTGTCAACGCTGGATTCGACTTGCTCAACCAGCGACAGCACATCGCCCATGTCGAGAATGCGGCTGGCAACGCGGTCGGGGTGGAAGACATCGAGGCCGTCGGGCTTTTCGCCAACGCCGATGAATTTGATCGGCTTGCCGGTGATATAGCGCACCGAAAGCGCGGCACCGCCACGCGCATCACCATCGGTTTTGGTCAGCACCACGCCGGTCAACGGCAGGGCTTCGGCAAACGCCTTGGCGGTATTGGCCGCATCCTGGCCGGTCATCGCATCGACCACAAACAGGGTTTCGACCGGGCTGACGGCGGTGTGCAACGCCTTGATCTCGGCCATCATCGCTTCATCGATGGCGAGGCGGCCGGCGGTATCGACGATCAGCACATCGGCATAGGATTTCTTCGCCGCATCAATCGCCGCACGCACGATGGCTTCCGGCTTCTGGCTCTCATCAGAGGGGAAAAACTCCGCCCCGGTTTGGCCCGCCAGGGTTTCCAACTGGGCAATCGCCGCCGGGCGATAAACGTCGGCCGAGACCACCATCACCTTCTTCTTGCGCTTTTCCTTGAGGTGCTTGGCCAATTTGCCGACCGTGGTGGTCTTGCCCGCGCCCTGCAAACCGGCCATCAAGATCACCGCCGGGGCCGGCACATTGAGGTTCAGCTCATTGGCCTGCGCGCCCATCACATTGGTGAGCTCGTCGCGTACTACTTTGATGAGTTGCTGGCCCGGGGTCAGCGATTTCAGCACCTCTTGGCCAAGTGCGCGCACCTTGATGCGCTGGATCAGCGCCTGCACCACCGGCAAGGCGACATCGGCCTCCAATAGCGCAATACGCACTTCGCGCAGCGCCTCGGTGATATTGGATTCGGTCAGGCGGCCACGGCCGCGCAAGCGGTTGATGGTGCCGGACAGGCGTTCGGTCAGGGATTCAAACATGGGGGGTGCCGACTGGAATCAAGCCCGGAATTATAGCGGCCCCTGCCACTGCCCCGCGACGCATGCGAAACTGTCGGGATGATCATCATTCTCGCCACGCTTGCCTTGTATCTGGCCGCAGCTGCCGTGCTGGGCATGTCCCTGCGCCAGCCGGATCGGGCCAGCAACCGCAGCTGGTTGCCGCTGGCGATCTTGGCGATGGTGTTCCACGGCGAGCTGCATGCCGAGGCGTGGCGCACCGCCAATGGCCCGGATATGCACTTCTTTGCCGCGCTGTCATTGGCCGCGCTGGGCATGTCGGCGCTGACCATCCTGATGGGCCTGCGCGGGCGGATGGCCGCGCTGGGCGTGATCGTATTCCCGCTGGCGGCGATGTTCGCCCTGCTCTATTTCCTCCACGGCCACGCCAAACCGATGGCGATGGGCTGGCAGCTGCAAACCCATGCGTGGTCGGCGCTGCTGGCGTATGCCACGCTGGCCATTGCCGCCCTATTGGCGGTGCTGCTCTGGGTGCAGGAGCGCGCCCTGCGCCGGCGCGAGTTCCATCGCTGGCTGCGCATCCTGCCACCGCTGACCGAACTGGAAACCGTGCTGTTTCGCACCATCTCACTTGGCTTCCTGCTGCTGACCGCCGCCCTGCTCTCCGGCGCGCTATTCGTCCACGATCTGTTTGCGCAACATCTGGCGCATAAGACCGTGCTGTCGCTGCTGTCGTGGGTGATATTTGGCGTGTTGTTGTTTGGGCGCTGGCGCTATGGCTGGCGCGGCAACCAAGCGGTGCGCCTCACCCTGCTGGCGATGGGCCTTTTGGTGCTGGCCTTCTTCGGCAGCCAGTTTGTCTACGACGTACTACTGCCGCGCGGCTGAATCCTGCGGCCAATCCCATTTGTTGAATGCCGGCCATCCGACCCGCCTCGGCGGCTTGCATTTTCGCCAAATGGCGGCTAAGTTTAGCCATATGGAAAGCCGCCGCCATCGTATTGCTGAAGCCGTCGCCCCGTATCTGCCGGTGACGCCCTACTCGCGCATGAGCGATTTGCTTGATGCCGATATCGGCGATGAAACCGACATCGTGCGCCTGACCGAAGCCGGGGCCAGCAGCCGTGCCTTCAAGCGGGCGGCGAAAGTGCTGGGCTTCGCCCACACATTGATTGCACCGGAAACCACGGTACGCCGCCGTTTGAAAGGCGGCGAGCGTTTCTCCGAAGCCGAATCCGAGCGCCTGATCCGCCTGACCCGGGTGTACGCCGAAGCGGTCGAGCTGTTTGGCGATGAGGCCGCCGCGCTTAGCTGGCTGCACGCGCCGCAAGTCTTCATCCCCGGCGATGCCCCGATCAGCCCGATGGCATTGGCCGCCAAGGATTCTGGCGCGCGCTTGGTTGAGGCATTGATGCGCCGCACCGCGCACGGCATGTTCTGAGGGTCTGCCCATGATCTCGACGCGAGGTGCGCAGGATGCAGGTCACGGGCTGGGCAAGGCGCGATTCGCCGCCAATAACCCGATTCTTGGCGAAAATTGCAGCGCCCGTAGCAAGACCGTGAACAGGCTCTAAGCATCGTGGCCGCCGACCCAACGCCGCTACGCCCGCGCAGCAAATCCGCGGCCAAAGCCAAGCCCGGCCCCACGCCCGACAAACCGGGCAGCTTGCCAAGCAATTTGCGCCTGTGGCGGATTTCGGCCTGGCCGGGCATCAGCGGGATTGGTGGCCATCACAGCGATGGCCGCTGGCATAGCCGCCCACGCAGCGTGCTGTATGCCGCCGAACATCCGGCGCTGGCCGCGCTGGAAGTGATGGCACATATGCGGCTCACCGCCGACAACATCCCGGTCACGCTCAAGCTGATCGCGCTAGATATCGCTGCGGGCGCCAGCATCAGCGCCGGGCCGCAATTACCCAGCGGCTGGCAGGCCAACGAGCCCACCACGCAGGCCATCGGCAATCGCTGGCTGGATAGCGGCGAGGCCTTGTTGCTGCCGCTACCATCGGCCCTGCTGGCGCACTCGCGCAACTACATCATCAATACCCGCCATGCCGAGGCCGCAACGCATCTTGGCGAAGCCTTGATCGAGCCATTTTGGTTCGACAAACGGCATCTGCGCTAACGCACTCGATCAGCCCTGCCAAAGCAGCGCCAACCAACCCGCCGACAAACCCAGCGCCGCCCCGCCCAACACCTCGGACAAACGGTGCCGCTTCGTTTCAAGGCGCGACCAAGCCAGTACCGGCAGCAAGGCCGCCGCCGTCGCGCCCAACCACGGCCATAGCGCCCATAGCAGCGGCACGCTGTAGGCCAAGCTGGCCATATGCAGGGAAAGTTTGATCCAGCGATTAGCAATGGCGGCAAAGGCCAACATCATCGTCACGACCAACACGCCCTTGCCGGCCGGGTTGGCCGGGCCACCCAGCCAAACCAGCAGCACGGCGTTGACCACCAGCAACAACAGATACAGGCCGGGCCGATTGGCTTTGTCTGAGGCATCGATGGTTTGCCAATCGCCACGCTTCCAGCGCCATGTGATGTAGGCCGCCACGCAGAGGATCGCAAGCGCGATGCCCAGCATCATCCGCGCCAACTGGTCGGGGGCGAGCTTCGCGGTGGCCAGCAGCGCGAAAACGGCGAACACCACAAACGGATGCAGCACGATGGATAACCATCGCGCCAGTGATTGCTGCCTGCTCACGCCTGCTCCAACGCCTCGGCCAGCCGCTCGACGGCGATCACGTCCATGCCCTTGATATGGCCGGATTTCGGCGCGTTGGCCTTGCTGACGATGGCGCGTTTGAAGCCGTGGGTGGCGGCCTCTTTCAGCCGCTCCTCGCCATTGGGCACCGGGCGGATTTCGCCGCTCAACCCAACCTCGCCAAAGGCGATGGTTTTCTCGGGCAAGGGCTGGTTGCGCAAGCTCGACAGTACGGCCAGCAAGACCGGCAAATCGGCGGCGGTTTCCTGCACGCGGATGCCGCCGACCACGTTCACGAACACATCCT
>JAUNTK010000125.1 GCA_030538735.1 Pseudomonadota bacterium | reverse complement strand
GCTCAAGCTGGCCCAGCAGCTTGGCCGCCACGACACCATCGGCATCGATCTGGTGGCGATGTGCGTCAACGACGTGCTGGTGCAGGGCGCCGAGCCGCTGTTTTTCCTTGATTACTTTGCCACCGGCAAGCTGGATATCGATACCGCTGCGGCCGTGGTCGGTGGCATCGCCAATGGCTGCAGCGAGGCCGGTTGCGCGCTGATTGGCGGCGAAACCGCCGAGATGCCGGATATGTACGCCCCCGGCGAATACGACTTGGCCGGCTTCTGCGTGGCCGGCGTGGAAAAAAGCGAAATCCGCGATGGCAGCCGCGTCAAGGCCGGCGATGTGTTGATCGGCATTGCCTCCAGCGGCCCGCATTCCAACGGGTATTCGCTGATCCGCAAGATTCTTGCCCGCGCCGATGCACCGATGGGCTTTGATCTGGACGGGCAATCGTTGGAAGACGCCCTGATGGCGCCAACCCGCCTGTACGTCAAGCCGGTGCTGGAATTGCTGCGCAGCGCACACGGCGATGCCATCCACGCGATGGCGCATATCACCGGCGGCGGCATCACCGAAAACATCATCCGCGTCATCCCCGATGGCCTGGCGCTGGATATCGACGCTGCCGCGATCACCCTGCCGGCAGTATTCCAATGGCTGCAAAAGGCTGGCGGCGTGGCCGATGCCGAAATGTGGCGCACCTTCAACTGCGGGATTGGCTTCGTGTTTGTGGTGCCAGAAGCCAGCGCGGCGGCCGTACACGATTACCTGCAAGCGATGGCGCTGGAGCCGCGCCAAATCGGCAAAGTGATCGCCGATGACGGCGGCGAGCGGGTGCGGATCGGCTGATTACTGCGCACCTGCAGGCTTGATCGATGAACAACAGCAAGCGCATTGCCCTGATCGCCACGCTTGCGCTATTCGCAGCGACGTGGGTCGCGCCGCGCTATCCCGTCGAGCAAGCCTTGCACAGCATACTCACCGTGATCGGCCTACTGTGGCTGGTGCTGCATGACCGACGCTGTCCACTGCGAAACGGGCATTTCGTCCTGATCTGCCTGTTCATCGCGATCCATTGCATTGCCGCACGTTGGCTGTATTCCGAGGTGCCTTACGACACATGGCTGCGCGCCACATTGGGCTGGTCACCACACGCAGCATTCGATTGGCAACGCAACCACTTTGACCGATTTGTGCACCTGCTGTACGGCATTTGTTTCGCCCCGGCACTGTGCCATTTCGCGATGCGGCGCTGGCCGTTGCGTGCCGGTCAAGCGTTTGTGCTGACGGTGATGGCCATCATGTCGAGCAGCCTGATCTACGAATGGCTGGAATGGGCAATCGCGCTCACCCTGTCACCTGAAGCCGCCGAGGCCTACAACGGCCAGCAAGGCGACATCTGGGATGCACATGCCGACATGCTGTTGGCCACACTCGGTGCGCTCGCCACTTGGCCCTGGCTGCGTCGCTTGGACAGGAATCAAAATGGGCCGTAAATCCCGCATCGCCGTACTGGCCTCCGGGCGCGGCAGCAATCTGCAAGCGCTATTGGATGCGATCAGTGATGGCCGGCTGGCCGCCGAGATCGTCGGCGTGTTTTCCGATAAACCCGATTGCCCCGCCCTCGACCGGGTACCGGCAAACCTGCGCTGGTCACGCGATGCCAAGGCCTGCAGCGCGCGTGCCCAATTCGATGCCGAGTTGGCCGATGCGGTTGCCGCAAGCGCCCCTGATTGGGTGATCTGCGCTGGCTATATGCGGATATTGGGCGACACCTTTGTTGAACGCTTCAGCGGCCGCCTGATCAACATTCATCCTTCGCTGCTGCCCAAATACAAAGGCCTGCACACCCATCGCCGCGCGATCGAGGCCGGCGATAACGAACACGGTGCCAGCGTGCATTGGGTGACGCCGGAGCTCGATGGCGGGGCCGTCATTGCCCAGACCCGCATCGCGATCCATGCCGATGACACCGCCGAGACACTGGCCCAGCGCCTGTTGCCCGCCGAGCACGCGCTGCTGGTGCAGATCATGGCCGATGCCGTGGCCGGGCATCTCAAACCACCCGCCATCGCGGGCTGAACCGATGACAACCAGCAGGCGCAGGCTCATCATGCATTTACCCGCTGGCCGCTACAGTGCGCAGCAAACTGAATAGCCCAATCCACACCATGAACCCCATCCGTCAGGCCTTGAGTATTGCCCTGCTCGCCAGCTCGCCGGCCGTATTCGCGGCGGCGCAGGACGCCGTGCCGGCAACAGCGACTGAAACCAATACCGAGATCCGCATGGTGGATGGTCATGATGCGTATCCGGCCTATCAACTGGTGCCGTTTGCCGGCAACTACCAGGTTTTTCGCGGTGGCAAGCCGCTGGGCAACGCGACGATGCGTCTGGTCAATACCGGCGGCCAACGCTGGCGCATTGATCTCTCGATTCGCGGCACCCAAGGCATCGCCGGCGTTGCCGGGTTGAACATCCAGCAAAGCACGGTATTCGATCAAGTCGGCGAGCAATATCGCCCGGCCACCCAGAGCACGGTGCAGAACGTGCTGCTCGGCAGCCGCAAGACCACCGGCATCTACGACTGGAACACGCACAGCGCCAGCTGGAGCGGCGATGTGAAAAAATCGCGTCGTGGCCGCACCATCGCGCTGCAAGCCGGCGACATGAGCGGCCTGCTGATCAACCTTGCCCTGATGCGGGATGCCCGGCCCGGCAATCAGCTGAGCTATCGCTTTGTCGATGACTCGCGCATGCGCAGCTACCAATACGCCACCGCGCCGGCCACCGAAACCATCCAGATCGGCGAGATCAGTTATGACGCGCTGCGGGTCGAGCGCAGCAATGGCGGCAACGACGAGACCCGCATCTGGGTCACGCCCGAGGTGCCGCTGCCGATCCGCATCTACATGAAAGACAATGACGCTGACGCACTCGACCTGCTGTTGGTCGATTACAAGGGAGCTTGACATGAACATCCTCACCGCACGCATCGCGCTTGGCTTAGGCCTGTTGATTGGCGCATCCGCTCTACAGGCCGCCGAGTTGCAGGCGTTCAACGCCAACTATCGCGCCAGCTACAACAACACCGCCGCCAATGCCACGATGAGCTTGGCACCGGCCGGTGAAAACCGCTGGAATTACGCGCTGAACATGCAAAACGCGCTGGTCAAACTTGATCGCAGCGCGCTGATCGATGCCTCCGGTAGCCAGCTGCGCCCGATCTCCAACCGTGAATCGGTCAGCATGCTGGTGCGCAAGCGCAACAAGCAGGGCAATTACGATTGGTCGGCCAATCAGGCACGCTGGAGCGGCGATGTCAAAGCCGACCGCCAAGGCCCGATCCGCCTGCAGGCCGGCGATGTCGATGGCATGACGATGAATCTCGCCATCGTCCAGGATGCACTGGCCGGCAAGCCGATGCGCTATCGCCTGGTCGAAAACGGCAAGGCATCGCCGATGAACTTCAGCGTCTCCGGCCGCGAGACCCTGACCGTCGATGGCAAGCAAATGCCGACCATCCGCGTGGTCAGCAACGATGGCGATACTACCCGCACGGTGTGGGTGGCCGAGGGCATCCCGGTGCCGGTGCGCGTCCTGCAAAAAGAAGATGATGGCGACACCATCGACCTGCGCCTGCAATCGGTGCGCTGACAACGCGATCAGCCGTAGCAACGGCCATCAAAAACCCCGCGAGCGATCGCGGGGTTTTGGTTTTTGATGGCGCGCGGAATCAATCCACCCGGCGGATCACCGCGCCCAAGCCCGAGAGCTTTTCCTCGATCCGCTCGTAACCGCGATCCAGATGGTAGATGCGGTCGATCACGGTTTCGCCACCGGCCACCAAACCGGCCAAGATCAACGATGCCGAGGCACGCAAGTCGGTCGCCATCACCGGCGCGCCGGTCAGCCCCATCACCCCGCGCACCACCGCGGTATGGCCATCCACTTTGATGTCGGCACCCAAGCGCTGCAATTCCTGCACGTGCATATAGCGGTTTTCAAAGATGGTTTCGCGGATCACGCCAGCGCCCACCGCCGTGCAGTTCATCGCCATGAATTGCGCCTGCATATCGGTGGGGAAACCCGGGTGCGGGGCGGTATTGATATCGACCGCGCGTGCGCGCCGGCCCAGCATGTCCACCGTGATGCGCTCGCCATCGATCTCGATTTCAGCACCGGCCTCGGCCAGTTTGGCCAGCACCGCATCCATCGAAGCCGGATGCGCATGGGTCGCGGTGACACGGCCGCCGGTCATCGCCGCGGCAACAAGAAACGTGCCGGCTTCGATGCGGTCGGCCAGCACGCTATGGGTGGCGCCATGCAGGCGCTCGACGCCCTGCACCACGATGCGGCCACTGCCGGCCCCTTCGATCTTCGCCCCCATCGCGATCAGGCAATCGGCCAGATCGACGATCTCCGGCTCCATCGCGGCGTTTTCCAGCACGCTCTCGCCGTGTGCCAAGGCCGCCGCCATCAATACGTTCTCGGTCGCGCCAACGCTGACCATATCGAAGATGACGCGGCCACCACGCAGGCGGTCGGCACGCGCTTTGATAAAGCCATGATCAACATGGATATCCGCGCCCAGCGCCTGCATGCCCTTGATGTGCTGATCGACCGGCCGCGAGCCGATCGCGCAGCCGCCCGGCAACGAAACTTCAGCCTGGCCGTATTTGGCCAACAACGGCCCCAGCACCAGCACCGAGGCGCGCATGGTCTTGACCAGTTCATACGGCGCGATATGCGAATTGACCGTGCGCGGGTCCACCGTCACCGCGCTTTCTTGTCCGCGCCCCCAGTGGGCCGGGTCGATCTCGACGCCCGCCCCCAGCCCGGCCAACACCTTCTTGGTGGTGGCGACATCATGCAGGGCCGGTACGTTTTTGATCGTCACCGGCGCATCGGCCAGCAAGGTGGCGCACAGGATCGGCAGCACCGCATTCTTGGCGCCGGAAATCGGCACTTCACCGTTCAGCACGGTGCCACCCTCAACCACGATCTTCTGCATCAGGCGGCCCCGGCCTTGGCCGCTTCATCGGGCGTCAGCGTCTTCAATGCCAGCGCGTGGATCTCGCCACCCATCTTGTCGCCCAGCGTGGCGTACACCATGCGGTGACGGGCCAGCGGCAATTTGCCGGCAAACGATGCGCAAATCACCCGCGCCTCGAAATGCACCCCGTCATCGCCGGCAACCTCCACCGTGGCCTCGGGCAGACCGGCTTCGATCAGATTCTTGATGGTGTCGGGATTCATCGGGCGGGCCTCGAAAACACGTAAAATGAACGGCTTAGTTTACTCCCGACGATGGCATGCACGAAGCAACCCCTTCCCCCGAGACACTGCTGGCCAGCGCACGCCGGGTTTTTGCCACCGAAATCGCCGCGCTTGAAGCCGTTGGCGCACGCCTGGATGGCGATTTCACCGCCGCCTGCCAGCTGATCCTGCAAACCCGCGGCCGCGTCGTCTGCACCGGGATGGGCAAATCCGGCCATATCGCGCGCAAGATCGCCGCCACGCTGGCCTCCACCGGCACCCCGGCGTTCTATGTGCATCCGGGCGAAGCCGGCCACGGCGATCTGGGCATGATTACCGATGCCGACATCGTGCTGGCCTTATCCAACTCCGGCGAAACCGATGAACTGGTGATGCTGCTGCCGGTGCTGGCGCGGCAAGGCAATGTGCTGATCGCGATGACCGGCCGCCCCGGCTCCACCCTGGGCCGCGCCGCCAGCGTGCATATCGATGCCAGCGTCCCCGCCGAGGCCTGCCCGCTTGATCTGGCGCCGACCAGCTCGACCACCGCCGCCCTCGTCTTGGGCGATGCGCTGGCCGTGGCGCTGCTGGATGCACGCGGCTTCACCCCGGATGATTTCGCCCGCTCGCATCCGGCCGGTAGCCTCGGCCGGCGGCTGTTGCTGCATATCCGCGATGTGATGCATACCGATGCGGAAATCCCCCGCGTTGCCGATGGCGCCGTGCTGCGCGAGGCGCTGATGGAAATCAGCCAGAAGCGGATGGGCATGACCGCGATTGTCGATAGCGAAGGCCGCCTTGCCGGGCTGTTTACCGATGGCGACTTGCGCCGCGCGCTGGATGCCGGTGCCGATATCCGCCACACCCCGATCGCCGAGGTGATGACCCGCCAGCCGCGCACCATCGGGGCCGATGCACTGGCGATCGAAGCTGCGCAACTGATGGAAAGCCACAAAATCAGCGGCCTGATCGTGGTCGATCAGGCTAACCGCGTGGTCGGCGCCCTGAATATTCACGACCTGTTGCGCGCGCGCGTGGTCTGATCCCACTCCATCTGACGAAATCATCATGCCGACCGCCGCCTATCCCGACGCCCTGATCGAACGCGCCAGCCGCATCCGGCTGGCCTGCTTCGATGTGGACGGCACCCTGACCGATGGCCGCCTGCATTTTGATGACGGCGGCCACGAGCACAAAGCCTTCCATGCGCAAGACGGCATGGGGTTGGCGATCTTGCGCCAACACGGCATCGAAGTGGCGATGATTACCGCGCGCAAGAGCATCGTCACCGAAAACCGGGGCCGCGAACTGCGCCTGACTGAAGTGCATACCGCCGTCCACGACAAACTCGCCGTCACCCGCGAGATCGCCGGGCGGCTTGGCATCGGCATGGATGAGGTCGCCTTCATGGGCGATGATCTGGTCGATTTGGGCGTGTTTGCCCATGTCGGGCTGGCCGTCTCACCCGCCGATGCGCATCCGTGGACCGCCGCCCACGCCCACTGGATCACCCCGCGCAACGGCGGCTACGGCGCGGCCCGCGATTTCTGCGATCTCGTGCTGGAAGCACAGGGCAAACGCGCCGATGTGCTGGCCGCCTTTGGGGTGCGCGAATGAGCTGGCGCGGCTGGCTGACCTTGGCCCTGTTGCTGGCAGCCATCGGCTCCGGCATCGCCATCCTGCGCCAACAGCAATCGATGCTGACCGATGGCGTGGCCGACTATCGCCCCGATTACGTCCTGCACAACTTCGAGGCCATCACCCTCGACAAGCAGGGCCGTGAAAGTTTCACCCTGCAGGCACCCAATCTGGCGCGCAATCCCGACAACCGGGAAATGAACATCGATCAGCCCACCTTCCTGTTCCCGGACAAATCGGGCAGCCGTTGGCGTTCGCAATCAAAAACAGCCTGGGTCAATGCCGATGGCAGCGAAGTGCGCCTGCGCGGCGATGTGCGCTTCGACAACCCGAATGGCGACAAGCAGATGCGGATGGAAACCGAGGCGCTGGATGTCTTCCCCGATGCCAATCGCGCCAGCAGTGACCAGCACGTCACCATCACCCAACCCGGTTCTATAATCCGCGGTCGCGGCCTTGAGGCCCAGCTCGATGAAAACCGCGTCACCCTGAAATCCGAGGTCCGTGCCCAATATGCGCCT
>JAUNTK010000124.1:1488-7501 GCA_030538735.1 Pseudomonadota bacterium | reverse complement strand
GGTCGCCTGCGGCCTCGGTGTGTTTGCCTACGCCTCGGGCAATGCGGTGTTTTCGCAATACCTGCAAATCCCGGCGGTGCCGGGGGCGGGTGAGTTGCTCATCATCTGCACGGCGATTGCCGGGGCCGGCTTGGGCTTCTTGTGGTTCAACACCTATCCGGCGATGGTGTTCATGGGCGATATCGGCGCGTTGGCGCTGGGCGCGGTGCTGGGCACGCTGGCGGTGATCGTGCGTCAGGAATTGGTGCTGGTGATTATGGGCGGCCTGTTTGTGATCGAAACCCTGTCGGTGATGATCCAGGTCGCCAGCTTCAAGTTGACCGGCAAGCGCGTGTTCCGCATGGCACCAATCCATCACCACTTCGAGCTCAAAGGCTGGCCGGAGCCACGGGTGATCGTGCGCTTCTGGATCATCGCAGTGGTGCTGGTGCTGGTTGGCTTGGCTACGTTGAAGGTGCGCTGATGAATATCCGCGCCGATTCCGTTGCCAGCCGCCAAGCTACCCGGCTTGATGCCATCGATGGCCGCTTCGACCCGTGGCTGTTGGTATGCGGCATCGCGTTGGCCTCGCTGGGGCTGGTGATGGTGGCATCAAGTTCGCTGGGCATTGTCGAGGCGCGCGGGCTTTCGCCGCTGCATTACTTTATCCGTCACGCGGTCTATCTTGCGGTGGGCGTGGTGCTGGCCGCGCTCATTATGATGAAGGGCGATGTGCGCCGCATCGAGCAATACGGCCGCTGGTTGCCGCTGCTGGGCATCGTGCTGTTGTTGCTGGTGCTGGTGCCGGGGCTCGGCCATACGGTGAAAGGCGCGCGGCGTTGGATCAACTTTGGCCCGGTCGGCTTCCAACCGGCAGAAGCGGTCAAGCTGATCATGATCGTGTGGCTGGCCAGTTATTTGGCGCGCTTCAGCGATGAGGTGCGCGGCTCGTGGAAGTCGATCATCAAGCCGTTCAGCGTGGCCTTGCTGTTCTCGGTGATCTTGCTTGGCGTGCAAAAAGATTTTGGTACCACGGCGCTGGTGTTGGGCATCACCGCCGGCATGGTGTTGCTTGGTGGCGTGTATCTGCCGCGCATCATCCTGCCCTTGGCGGCGCTGATCCCGTTTGGCGCGCTGGCGATTTTGATGGAGCCGTATCGGGTCAAGCGTTTCATCTCCTTCCGCGACCCGTGGCAAGACCCGTTCGGCGATGGTTATCAGCTATCCAATGCGTTGATGGCGGTGGGCCGTGGTGAGTTCTGGGGCGTTGGCCTGGGTGGCTCGATCCAAAAACTGCAATATCTGCCCGAGCCGTATACCGATTTCATCATGGCGGTGATCGCCGAAGAACTGGGCTTTGTCGGCGTCTGCGTGGTGGTGCTGCTATTCACCGTGCTGGTCGGGCGTGCGTTCTGGATTGGTGTGCAGTGTGTGGAAATGCGCCGTGAGTTTTCCGGCTATCTGGCGTTTGGCATCGGCATGTGGATCGCGATGCAGGCCTTCATTTCGATTGGCGTCAATCTCGGCATCTTGCCGACCAAGGGCCTGACCTTGCCGATGGTTTCGTCCGGCGGTTCCAGTGTGCTGACTACCTGCATCGCGCTGGGCTTGCTGCTGCGGGTTTCGTGGGAATTGGAGCGGGCAAAGCGCCAGGTTGCGCTGCGCCGCGAGGCGGCCGGCTTGGCGGCAGCGGCTATCGCCAGCCCGGTGCTGGTGGCTGAGCCTGTGGCGGAATCACCGCGCAAGGCGGCCAAGGTGGCAGCACAGCGCGTGCAGTCGCTGCAGGCCGGTATGCGGGCGTGGATCGCCGAGCGCTTTGAGCGCGGCGGGGCAGCGCCACGGCAACGCATCGCCCCCAACTTTGGAGGCGCGTCGAGCCAATGAACCGCAATGCGCCCGCTACTCAACAGCCTGTGCTGATTCTGGCCGGCGGCACCGGGGGGCATATCTTCCCCGGTTTGGCCGTGGCCGGGGCATTGCGTGCGCGTGGCGTGCCAGTGGTTTGGCTGGGTGCCGAAGGCGGCATGGAAACACGCTTGGTGCCGGCGCAAGGCGTGCCGATTGAAACGATCAAGGTCAGCGGTGCACGCGGCAAAGGGCTGGGCAAATTGCTGGCGCTGCCGTTCAAGTTGATTGGCGCGGTGCGCGCTGCTTCGGCGGTGCTGCGCAAACATCGGCCGCGTGCGGTGGTGAGCTTCGGTGGCTTTGCCGCAGGCCCGGGTGGTTTGGCGGCAAAATTGGCCGGCATCCCGCTGCTGGTGCATGAACAAAACCGCGCCGCCGGTTTGACCAACCGGGTGTTGTCGAAATTGGCGCGCATCGTGATGACCGGCTTCCCCGATACGTTCGCGGGCGAGCGCGTGGTCGGCAACCCAGTGCGTGCCGAGATCGCCGCGCTGCCAGTGCGCGATGCGGCACCATCGGCACCGCTGCGCCTGCTGGTGATTGGCGGCAGTCAAGGCGCGCGTGCGCTCAACCTGGCCGTGCCCAAGGCACTGGCGGCGCTGCCGGGTGCGTTCACTGTGCGTCACCAGTGCGGCGAAAAAATGCTGGATGAGGCGCGCCAAGCCTATGCCGATGCTGGCTTGGATATCGCGCCGGAGGCCTTCATCGCCGATATGGCAGCGGCTTATCGCGATGCCGATCTGCTGGTGTGCCGTGCCGGTGCGTTGACCTTGGCGGAAGTCTGCGCCGCCGGCCTGCCCTCGATCTTGGTGCCATTCCCGCAGGCGGTCGATGACCACCAGACCCGCAATGCCGACTATCTGGTCGAGCGTGGTGCCGCCGTGTTGATCAAGCAAAGCGATGCGCTGGCCGACGAGTTGCAACAACACTTGGCCGCGCTGGCGGCCGCGCCTGATCGCATGCAGGCGATGGGCCGGGCGGCGAAGGCGCTATCAAAACCGGATGCCGCCGATCGCGTTGCCGATGCCGTCATGGAGGTGGCGAAAAAATGATCAGCACCATCAATCAACGCCGCTTGCAGGACCCGGGTGATCTGGCTCGCGCCTTCCGTCGCGTGCATTTTGTCGGCATCGGCGGCGTTGGCATGAGCGGCATCGCCGAGGTGCTATGCAATCTGGGCTATGAAGTCTCCGGCTCCGATCGTGCCGACAATGCCGCTACCCGCCGTTTGCTCAAGCTGGGTGCGCGCATCGATCACGACCATGCCGCCGCCAACGTGTTGGGTGCGGATTGCGTGGTGGTTTCATCGGCGATCAAGCACGACAACCCGGAGCTGATGGAAGCCCACGCGCAGCGCATCCCGGTGGTGCCGCGTGCCGAGATGCTGGCCGAGTTGATGCGCTTCCGGCGCGGCATCGCCATCGCCGGCACGCATGGCAAAACCACCACCACATCGCTGGCTGCCAGTGTGTTGTACGAAGGCGGCAAAGACCCGACCTTCGTCATCGGTGGCCAATTGCTGGCCGCCGGTGCCAATGCCAAGCTTGGTGACAGCCCGTGGCTGGTGGCCGAGGCCGACGAGAGCGATGGCAGCTTCTTGCGCCTTAATCCGTTGATCGCGGTGATCACCAATATCGATGCCGATCATCTGGAAAATTACGACAACGATTTCGCCAAGGTGCAGGCAGCGTTCGCCGAGTTCCTGCATCGCTTGCCGTTCTACGGCCTTGCCGTGCTGTGTACCGACGATGCCGAAGTGGCGCGTTTGGCCGAATCCACCCCGCGCCATGTGCTGACCTATGGCTTCAACGCGCACGCCGCGGTGCGTGCCGAGGATGTGCGCCAAGAAGGCGCGGCGATGCATTACACGTTGTGCCTGCCGGATGGCTCCTGCACGCCGGTCACGTTGGCTTTGCCGGGCCGCCACAATGTGCTGAATTCGCTGGCGGCAGCGGCCATCGGTTGGCAGCTCGGCATCGCGCCGGAAACGATTGCCGCCGCACTCGCCAAGTTCAAGGGCATCGGCCGGCGCTTCAATCATCTGGCTGATCTGGCCCTGCCCGATGGTGGCAGCGTGGCGCTGGTCGATGATTATGGCCATCACCCGAAAGAACTCGCCGCGGTATTCGATGCTGCACGCGGTGGCTGGCCGGAGCGTCGCTTGGTGGTGGCCTTCCAGCCGCATCGCTACAGCCGTACCCGCGACCAGTTCGATGATTTTGCCGCCGTGTTGAGCGATGTCGATGCCCTGGTGCTGACCGAGGTGTATCCGGCGGGCGAAGCGCCGATTGCCGGTGCCGATGGTAAATCGCTGGCCCGTGCGATCCGCACCCGTGGCCGTATCGACCCGATTGTGGTCAATGCGCCGGGTGAATTGCGCGAGGTATTGGCCGATGTGCTGCGTGATGGCGATCTGTTGCTGGTGATGGGCGCGGGCGATATCGGTGCGGCCTCGCAACAACTGGCCAGCGAAGGCTTGGCCGGGCGCAAGGAGGCCGCGCATGAGTGATCGCGCCTTGCCGCCGCTCGCCATCACCGATCCGGCCCGCTTCGGCCGCGTCGCCGTATTGCTGGGCGGCACATCGAGTGAGCGCGAGGTGTCGCTGCGTTCCGGCGCGGCGGTGCTGGGTGCCTTGCAATCGCGCGGTGTCGATGCGCGGGCGGTTGATGGCGTTGATGCCTTGATCGACGAAATTCGCGCCAACCGTATCGACCGCGTGTTCAATATCCTGCACGGCGGTGCCGGCGAAAACGGTGTGTTGCAAGGCTTGCTGACCGCGCTCAATGTGTCGTTCACCGGCCCCGGTGTGCTGGGCTCGGCGCTCACCCTCGATAAAATCCGCACCAAGCAGGTGTGGATCAGCGAAGGCTTGCCGACCCCGCGTTTCATCCGCATCGCGCCGGGTGGCGATATCGCGGCCGCCGCGCGCGAGCTTGGCTTCCCGGTATTCCTCAAGCCCTCCAGCGAAGGCTCCAGCGTGGGCGTGGCGCGCATTCTCGATGAATCCGCACTGGATGCCGCGATTCAAATCGCCGCCGAATACGGTGGCGAAATGTTGATGGAGCAGATGGTGCGTGGCCCGGAGTTTTCGGTGCCGGTGCTGGGCGACCGTGCGCTGCCTTCGATCCGCATCGTGCCCAAGGGCGAGTGGTACGATTACAACGCCAAGTACGTCAGTGGCGATACCGAGTACGTCACGCCGGGTCTGGCAGGCGAGGATGAGGCGGCGATTCGTCGTCTCGCCCATGCCGGCTTCGTTAGTGCGGGTTGCACTGGCTGGGGCCGGGTCGATGTGATGCGCGATGACGTGCACGGCTTCCAGCTGATCGAAGTCAACACCGCACCGGGCATGACCGCCACCTCGCTGGTGCCGAAATCCGCACGCACGCTGGGCTGCGAATTCGACGAACTGTGCTGGCGCATCCTGGAGCAAACCCTGTGAGCGCCGGGGCCCGCATCGTCGGCATCACACTGGCCGTGGCCGTGATCGCGCTGCCGGTGGTGGCGGTGGTCAAGGGTTGGGTTGGCGCTGAGCGTTTCCCGCTCGACAAACTGCGCATCACCAGTGAGTTTCGCCATATCGATGGCAGTGAATTGCAAACGATATTGGCGCCATATGCCGCGCAAGGTTTTTTTGCCGTGCGTCTGGCCGATGCACAGCGCGCGGTCGAAACCTTGCCTTGGGTCGATCAGGCCGAAGTCAGCAAGAAATGGCCGGATGTGCTGGAAGTGCGCATCGTCGAGCATCGCCCGTTTGCGCTGTGGGATGAGGAGATGTTGCTATCCGACCACGGCAAGCTGTACCCGCGTGCAGTGATGGGTGATGCGCTGCCGCCGGGCCTGCCGCAACTGGGCGGCAATCCGCATCAGATCGAGGCGGTGGTGCGCCAATACAACGAGGCGAAGCAGGCGTTTGCCGCTGCTGGGTTTGATGTGCGCGGCCTGCGTCAGGATGCGCGCGGCAGTTGGTCGCTTGAGCTTTCCAGCGGCACCGAAGTCGTGGTGGGGCGCAGCGATGCCGAAGCCCGCATCCGCCGCTTTGCCCGCTTGCTGCCGCAACTCATCCCGCCGCCGGGCAAGGCACTGGCCCGCGCCGACCTGCGTTATGCGAATGGTTTTGCGTTGAAG
>JAUNTK010000124.1:0-1478 GCA_030538735.1 Pseudomonadota bacterium | reverse complement strand
ATGTGGAATGATATGCTGGGGGCAGAGGTCAGGGGGCAGGGGTCAGTAACGGCAATAGCGACAGCAACGGCAACAACCACAACCACAACCACAACAGTTTTCAATCGCGAATCTTTCTTCCATTCGGCGCAACCACTGGCCCCCGACCTCTGGCCTCTGGCCCCTAGAACATGAATCGCAAAGGCGAACAATCCCTCATCGTCGGCCTCGATATCGGCACCTCCAAGGTGACTGCGTTGGTCGGCGAATACTCGCCCGGTGCGCCGATCGAAGTGATCGGCATCGGCAGCCATGACTCGCGCGGCCTGCGCCGCGGCGTGGTGGTCGATATTGACTCCACCGTGCAATCGATCCAGCGCGCGATTGAAGAAGCCGAGCTGATGGCCGGCTGCGAAATCCGCAGCGTGTATGCATCGATCAGCGGCAACCATGTGCAATGCCGCAACTCGCAGGGCATGGAGCCCTTGCGCGATGGCGAGGTGACCCGCGCCGACATGGATCGCGCGCTGCAAGCGGCCAAGGCCGTCGCCATCCCGTCGGACCAACGCATCCTGCATGCGATTGCCCGCGAATACGTACTGGACAGCTCGCAGGAAGGCATCAAGAACCCGGTCGGGATGAGCGGCATCCGGCTGGAGGTGCATGCGCATCTGGTGACGTGCGCGGAATCGGCCGCGGCCAATATTACCAAGTGCATGCAGCGCTGCGGCCTCTCCGTGGATGAGCTGATTCTTTCAGCGCTGGCATCAAGCGAAGCGGTGCTGACCGATGACGAGCGCGAGTTGGGCGTGGTGCTGGTCGATATCGGCGCCGGCACCACCGATATCGCGGTGTTTGTGCAGGGCGCGATCGCGCATACCGCCTCGCTGCCGATTGCCGGCGATCACGTCACCAACGATATCGCCCACATGCTGCGCACGCCCACCCCGGAGGCCGAGCAGATCAAGGTGCGTTATGCCTGCGCGTTGGCGCAGATGGCGACGGCGGAAGAATCGATCCAAGTGCCGAGCGTCGGCGACCGGCCGCCGCGCCGCTTGCCGCGTCATGCCTTGGCGCAGGCAGTGCAGGGCCGTTACGAGGAGATTTTTGAAATGGTGCAGGCCGAGCTGCGCCGCAGTGGCTTCGAGGAACTGGTGCGCGCCGGCATGGTGCTGACCGGTGGCGGCTCGAAGATGGAAGGCGTGGTGGAACTGGCCGAGGAAATGCTGCAAATGCCGGTGCGTATCGGCATCCCGCAGCATGTCGCCGGCCTGGCAGAAGTGGTCGGCAACCCGGTGCATGCCACCGGCGTTGGCCTGTTGTTGATGGGCAGCCGGATGGAGGCACCACGCAATCGGCCACTGCTGCCTTCAGGGCGCGGGCTTGGGTTTTTGAAGAAGTTCCGCGATTGGTACAACGGTCAGTTTTGAGCGGCAGGCGGGTGGTGTGAACGAGAGCTGGTGCGTAGAGCGGGCGGTAGGCGGAAAAGTGAAAAAATC
>JAUNTK010000123.1 GCA_030538735.1 Pseudomonadota bacterium | reverse complement strand
GCCAATGCGCGCAGGCATTGGTGGCGGTGGCTGGCCCCGTTGGCGGGGCCAATCGGGGTTTGCCGGGGCAGGCGCAAACGCCAACGCCGGCCTTCGCGTTCGGCCAGTTCCACCCAGTGCGCAAGGCGGCGGATGCGCGCTTCATATGGCAGCCGCAGCGCGTGCCAATCCAGCTCGACGTCATCGCCATGCGCGGCCTCCCATGTGCGCGACACCAGTTGGTCGCGGCGCGCACTGGCTTTCCAGGCGATGCTGCGGATCGCGTCACCCGCTTGGTAGTTGCGCAGCATATGCATGTCATCGCCGCTGAAATGCGGGCGTCGGTGATCGCCATCGTGCAGGTTTTCCGGCAGCGGCGGGCCATCGATTTCAAGCGCGGGATACACCAGCAGCAGGGTATCTGGGCGCAGCCAGCCCCACGCGCGGGCCAGCCCCAGAGGGCGCGTCGTGCTGATTTCGATGCGCTCGATTTCGAGCCAGCCACGGCGCTCGGTGGGTAGGTCGATCTCGGCGACGGCCTCGTGATGCTGGGCGAAAGAGAAGCTCGATTGCGCCTCGTCGATGCACAAGCGTAAGCCCGCGCGCGGGCGTTCGATGCGGCTGGCAAAAGCGACCCGTAGCCGGATGGGTTCACCGGCGGCGACCGGCTCGGCGGCCAAGGTGCGCGCCTCGATGCCGGCGATTTGTAGATGCGCGGCGATCAAGCTGGCCAAACCGGCCCCGCCCAGCAGCAGGCCAAGCAGCAGCGCCGGGTTGTTGTTGTAGTTGAGCGCGCCGATGCACATGGTGCCGACCAGCACGCAGAAAAACAGGCCGAAGCGGGTTGGCAGCACATAGATGCGGCGGCGATCGAGCGTGACCGGCAATGCTTCGCGCTGGCGCGGGCGGGCGAAGCGTTCGATCAGGCGCATCCAGCGGGGGCGCGTGCGGCGGCTCAATCGAGCGGCACTGCCAACAGCAGCGATTTGGCCAGTTGCTCGGGCTTGCCGCCATCGCCTTCGCCCACCAAACGATGCGCGGCCAACGGCACGAACAAGGTTTGCACATCCTCGGGCAACACGTGGTTACGCCCCAACATCAAAGCGTGCGCACGCGCGGCACGCAGCAAGGCTAAACCGGCGCGTGGCGACAGGCCGATGCGGATGCCCGGATGTTGCCGGCTGCGGGCGAGCAGGGCTTGCACATAGCCGATCAACGCCGCGCTGGCGTGTACCTGCGATACCGCCAATTGCAGCGCCAAAACGTCGGCCTCGGCAAGCATCGGCCGTGCCTCGTTAATCAGTTGCCGGCGGTCTTCACCGGTCAACAAGGCAAGCTCGGCCTGCGCATCCGGGTAGCCCATCGATAGCCGCAGCAGAAAGCGGTCGAGCTGCGAATCCGGCAGCGGATACGTGCCGGAGAGATCGACCGGGTTCTGGGTGGCGATCACGAAAAACGGCGCCGGCAGTTTGCGGGTCTGGCCATCCACCGTCACTTGTTGCTCGGCCATCGCCTCCAACAGCGCGCTTTGGGTGCGCGGCGGGGCGCGATTGATTTCATCGCCCAGCAGGATATGGGTGAACACCGGGCCGGGATGGAACTCAAAGCTGCGCGCGGCGGCATCGTAAACCGATACCCCAACCACATCGGCCGGCAGCAAGTCCGAGGTAAATTGCACGCGCTGGAACTCCAGCCCCAGCGTGGCGGCCAAGGCGTGGGCCAGCGTGGTTTTGCCAAGGCCGGGCAAGTCTTCGATCAACACATGGCCACCGGCGAGCAGGGCGACAAACGTCAGCCGCACTTCCATCGGTTTGCCCAGTACCAGCGTATTGACCTGTGCCAGCGCCGCCCGCAGGCGTTCGTGCAGGCCCGCATCCAGATTGTTGTTCAACTCGGGTACCCTTTGCGCGTTGATGAATGGCGCAATGAGTCTAACCGTGTCGATCGAGCAAGCGCCGGGCTGGCGTCGCAGTTTCATAATCGTCTGGGCCGCCATCATGCTGATCAAGCTGCTGGTCGCCTGGCGGCTGCCGTTGTTTGTCGATGAGGCGTTCTATTGGCAGGAAGGCCAGCATCTGGCGTGGGCCTATTCCGATCTGCCGGGGTTGACCGCATGGCTGACCCGTTTCGGGGTTGAGATCGGCGGCCACCATGTGTTGGCGGTGCGTGCCCCGTTTTTGCTGATCGGCGCGTTATTGCCGTGGCTGGGCATAAGTATTGCGCGCCGCTGGTTTGGCGAGACGGCCGGCTGGCAGGCGGGCGTGTTGATTACTTTGATGCCACTGACCGCCACGCTTGGCCTGTTGGCGTTGCCGGATGTGCCGATGGCCTTGGCCAGCCTGTTGTGCGTCGATGCCGGTGCGCGCCTGCTGCAACGGGTTGATCGGCTGGCAGCGTTGGAATTGGCGCTGGGCTTGGCGGTTGGCGCGCTCAGCCATTACCGTTTTATCGGCGTGATCGCGATTGGCCTGATCACCCTGCTGATACTGCGCGACGGGCGGCGGGTCTTGCGCCACCCAGCGGTGATCGGTGCAATCGTGTTGGGTGCCTGCGCGTGGTTGCCGCTGGTGCTGTGGAACCTGCAAAACGGCGATGCCGGCCTGCGTTTCCAATTGGTTGATCGCCACCCGTGGCGTTTACATAGCGATGGGTTTGGCTTTGTGCTGGTGCAGGCCGCCTTGGTCACGCCACTGTTGCTGTTTGCCTTTATCCGCGCCACGATCAGTGCAGTGCGTGATGTCGATGCCACCGCGCAATGGCACTATTTCGGCCTGCTGGGCGGTTTATCAACACTGGCCTACTTCGTGCTGGGGTTCTTTGCCGATAACGAGCGGGTCAGCTTCCATTGGACGGTGCCGGGCTATCTGGCCTTGCTGGTGATGGTGCCCGCACTCATCGCGCGCTGGCCGGCATGGGCGCGGCGCTTGAATTGGGGGCTGTTGGTCGCGGGCACCTTGGCGATGCTGGGCTGGTATGGCGCGGTGGCTACGCCATCACTGCGCAGCGCGATGGCCGGCAGCAAACACTACCCGGCCAATTTTTCTGGTTGGGATGAAGTGGCGGCCGCCAGCCAACGGCTGCGTGATGCCGCGCCCGCCGGTACCCGCTTGCTGGCCGATAATTTCAAGATCGGTGCGCAATTGGGTTTCGCGCTCAATGATGCGGATATCGCGGTGCTCGATCACCCGCTTAACCATCGGCACGGCCGCGCTAGGCAGTTGCAGTTATGGGGGCTGGAACGGCAATCAGCGACCGCCGCGCCCGGCGACTATCTATTGGTGATCGGTGCCGATGATGTGCGTTATCGCGATCTCTTGGCCCGCTACCACGCGATCTGCGTGATGGTCGGGCCGGTGTTCCCGGCTGAAGTGATCAATGTCGATCATGGGGCCAAGCGCTATCTTGTTTCGCAGCTTCTGCGCCTGCCCGCCGCGCCCGATCAAGCCTGTGCGGCACCGGCGATGGCCTATCTCGATCAACCGGCGACGGCCGACGTGGCGCGGCGCTTTGCCGTGGCCGGCTGGGCCTTCCGCGAAGGCATTGGCCTCGACAAGGTCGAAATCCTGTTGGATGGGCAGGTGGTCGCACTGGCCGAATACGGCTTGGCTGCCCCGCATGTGCGCGATTTCTGGCGCATCAGCAACGACCCCAATCAGCCCGATGTTGGCTTCCGCGCTGAGGTGGATGCCGCTGGATTGCCGCCCGGGCGGCATTGGCTGGGCCTGCGCCTGCACGGTGCGGATGGCGTGGTCGAGGATTGGCAGGAGCGGCCGATCATCATCAAGGATTGACGATGAGATCGAGGATCAGCGGCGATCGATCGGCGGGCCATTTCTGGTTTGACAGGCGGGCAGGGCGCGGCTAGAATTCCGCGTCTTATGTCCGCTGATTCGTCTATTGCCGTCGATGCTTGGCGCATGGTGTCGGCCCGGCGGGTGCTGGAAGGCGATCTGCCGCTGGCCGACATGCCGCGATTGCGCGGGGTCTTGAGCGAAACCGAAGGCGTTGCGCGTTACCGGATCGAATTCGGCCGCGACACGCTGGATGTGCCGTTTGCGGCCCTCAGCATCGAGGCCGGTTTGCCGCTGCAATGCCAACGCAGCCTGACAACCTTCGTGCAGCCGGTGGTGATCGAGCAAACCCTCGGTCTGATCAGCGACGAAGAACAGGAAGCCGCGTTGCCGCCGGGTTACGAGCCCCTGCTGCTGCCTGCCGATGCCCGCATCGTGCCGGCCGAGCTGGTCGAGGATGAGCTGATCCTCGCGGTGCCGGTGGTGCCGCTGTCGCCCGGCTCGGACGCGATGGAGCGCGACTGGCCGGCAACGGCGGATGAAGTCGCGGCCAGCAACCCGTTTGCCGCCTTGGCGACATTGAAAAAGAACAACTGAGTTTCACCCTCTACACGCAATACCGTTTCATTGGAGTTCACCCATGGCAGTTCAAAAATCCCGCGTTACCCCGTCCAAGCGTGGCATGCGTCGCGCCCACGACAAGCTCTCCGCCAAGCAGCTCGCGACCGATCCGACCAGCGGCGAAACCCATCTGCGTCACCACGTGACTGCCGATGGCTTCTACCGTGGCAAGAAGGTCATCGAGACCAAGACCTCGGTCGTCGAAGAAGATTGATCCCGGACACGCTGTGATCCAGCGTGCATTGGAAAGCAATAAAGTGACGATGCCGGTGTAAACCGGTATCGTTTTTTCGCGTCCGCAATTCGCGGATGCTTGCAACGGAGCTCGCACATGACTCAGGCCACGCGCATTTATTCCCGCATCACCGGTACCGGCAGCGCCTTGCCGGCGCGCGCGGTCAGCAATGACGAGCTGGCCAAGCAGGTCGATACCAGCGATGAATGGATCGCCAGCCGCACCGGCATCCGCCAACGCTACATTGCCGGTGAGGGCGAAACCACGGTATCGCTGGGGCGTGATGCGGCGCTGAAGGCGATGGCGGCGGCGGGCGTCACCGCCGGTGATATCGATCTGATCGTGCTCGGCACCACCACGCCGAACCTGATCTTCCCGTCCTCCGCCTGTCTGTTGCAGGCCGAGTTGGGCATCGCCGGCTGCCCGGCGTTTGATGTCAATGCCGCATGTTCGGGCTTCATCTACGCGCTGAGCGTGGCCGACAAATTCATCCGTTCGGGGGATGTCAAGACCGCGTTGGTGGTCGGCTCCGAAACCCTGACCCGGATGGTGGATTGGTCGGATCGCGCCACCTGTGTGCTGTTTGGCGATGGTGCCGGCGCGGCCATCCTGCAGGCCGATGGCGAAACCGGCATCCTCAGCACCCATCTGCATGCCGATGGCAGCAAGAAGGAATTGCTGTGGAACCCGGTTGGCGTTTCCGAAGGCTTCAAGCCGGGCGAGGACAATGCCGGGGTCAAGGTGCTGATGGCCGGCAACGAGGTGTTCAAGTACGCGGTCAAGGCGCTGGATTCGGTGGTGGAAGAAACCCTCGAAGCCAACGGCCTGAGCCGCCATGACATCGATTGGCTGATCCCGCATCAGGCCAATCTGCGCATCATCGAGGCTACCGCCAAGCGCCTCGAAATGCCGATGGACAAGGTCATCGTCACGGTGGACAAGCACGGCAATACCTCGTCGGGCTCGGTGCCGTTGGCGCTGGATACCGCGGTGCGCTCGGGCAAGGTCGAGCGCGGCCAGTTGCTGCTGCTCGAAGCGTTCGGCGGCGGCTTCACTTGGGGCTCGGCGCTGCTGCGCTATTAAGTTTCTCAATGCGCTCGCCCGTGCGTGCAGCGCGGGAGAGTTGGCATGTTGCAGAAAATCGAAATCGATGGCCGCCAAGCGTGGCTGAAAGCCTATGAAGAGGATTCGCGGCAGTTTTCGCTGGCGGCCCTGCGCCGTCTTGCGTTGGCGCTGAACATGCCTGCGCTGCTGCCACCGCCGCGCTATCGCGGCACCGAAGCGCAGCAGGTGGAGGCGCGCCGCCTGGATGAATTGCGCAACAAAAATGTGCGCGTACCCAAAGTGCTGGGAAAAGGTGAGTCGGCGCTGTTGCTGAGCCATCTGGGCGATACCTTGGCCTCGCGCTTGCGTGATGCGGGCGGTGACGCCGGTCGCATCGATACCCTGGCCGCCGAAACCGTCGATGCCATCGCCGCCGCGCATCGCAATGGTGCCTATTTCGGCCAGCCCTTGCCGCGCAACATCATCCATAGCCGCAGCCGTGGCGTGGGTTTCATCGATTTCGAGGAAGACCCGCTGGAAGTGATGAGCCTGGAGCAAGCGCAGGCCCGCGACTGGGTGATGTTTGTGCATGGCATCAGCCGCCATTACGTCGGTCGCGGCGACACCCTGTACGCGATGCTGGACGAAGCATTACGCGGCGCCGATGGCGAGGTGCGCCGGCAGAGTGCACGAGTGGGGCAGGGGCTGCGGATGCTGGAGTGCCCGGCACGGCTGCTCGGCAGTTCCGGCAAGCGCCTGCGCGAGGCCGCGCGCGTACTGCGTCGGCTGGACTGACCGCGCGTATCCGCTAATTGCGGGCGGAAGAGCGTGATTTGCCGCCATCCACATACGCGGCAGTACAGACGTACTTCGCTTGTGACCGCTAAAATCGTCAATCCGTTTCATCATGGATGTGCGCGTGAGTGATTCCCGTCTTGCTTTCGTTTTTCCCGGTCAGGGCTCGCAGAGTCTGGGCATGCTGGCCGAGCTGTCCGAATTCCATCCCGAGATCCGTGCCGCCTTCGATGAAGCATCGGACGGCGCTGGCAGCGATCTGTGGGCGCTGTCGCAGGGCGGCCCGGAAGAAATGCTCAATCGCACCGAATACACCCAGCCCGCCTTGCTCGCCGCCGGGATCGCGGTATGGCGCGCCTGGCAATCGGCCGGTGGCGTGATGCCTGCGGTGCTGGCCGGCCACAGTCTGGGTGAATACAGCGCGCTGGTCGCTGCCGGGGCCTTGAGCCTGCGTGACGGCGCGCATCTGGTGCGCATCCGTGGCCAGTTGATGCAGGATGCCGCCCCGGCGGGGACCGGCGCGATGGCCGCAGTGATCGGTGCCGAAGATGCACTGGTGGCCGAGATCTGCGAGAAGGCCAGCGGCGCGCAAGTGGTGGTGCCGGCCAATTTCAATTCCCCCGGCCAGATCGTGATTGGTGGCGATGCCGCAGCGGTGGACAAGGCCATCGAACTGCTGGGCGAAGCCGGCGTGCGCAAGGTGGTGAAGCTGGCGGTGAGCGTGCCTTCCCACACCCCGCTGATGCGCGAAGCGGCGAATCGGCTGGCCGAGACCATGCGCGGCTTGCACTGGCAGACGCCGGCTATCCCGGTGGTGCAGAACGTCGATGCCACCGTGCATGCTGATCTCGATGCGATCCGCGATGCGCTGGTGCGCCAGTTGTACCTGCCGGTGCAGTGGACGCGCTGCGTCGAGGCGCTGGCCGCGCAAGGCGTGCAGCGTGTCGGCGAATGCGGCCCCGGCAAGGTGCTGACTGGCCTGAGCAAGCGCATCGACAAATCGCTGGATGCACAGGCGCTGGGTGAAGTGGGTGGGTTCAACGCTGCACTTG
>JAUNTK010000122.1 GCA_030538735.1 Pseudomonadota bacterium | reverse complement strand
GGCTCGAACATCTGCCAAATCGCCTGATCGTCATCATTAACGGCCCTGCGTCGCAAAACTAAAGACCATGCTGTGGGTCGGCGCCCGGCGCGGCAGGACGAATCTGCGGCGGCATCGGCAGATCCGGCAAATTCACGTGCACATTCGGTGCGATATCGGCCATCAGTGCGGCGGCCTCGTTGCGCACAGGCGGCGCGGGCAACGATTGGATCACCATCAACACGCGGCGGTTGGCATTGCGTCCTTCGATGCTGCCGTTGTCGGCAGCCGGGCGGAACTCGCCTTGGCCGATCACCGTCATCTGCCGGGGTGCGACGCCGCCGACACTCATCTGGCGCACCACGCTGGCGGCGCGCGCGGCGGAGAGTTCCCAGTTGGAGGGGAATTCGCGCGTCGCGATTGGCATGTTGTCGGTGTGGCCTTCAACGCGGATCAGGTTGTGCTCCTCACGCAACACATGCGAGATCGCGGTGACGGTGGCTTCGGCCTCGGGCGTTAGCCGGGCGACGGCACTGGGAAACAGGATGTCGCTCTGGATCTCGACTTCCAACGAATCCGGGTTGCGGCGCATGCTGATCTGGCCGCTATCAACCAACGGCCGCAGCACCTTGATCAGGCGATCGCTGATGTTTTGCAACTGCTCGCCGCCAGCCATGTTGATTTCCGCTTCCGGTGGTTGATCGACCAGCGGGTTTTGCTGCAGCTGGGCGATGGCGCCGGTGGAAAACATCGGATCTTGCTGGCCGCTCTGTACCGACGATGGCACATCGTAATGCGAGCCACGCAGCTGTCGCTTGCCCATCTGCACGGGGGCCATGGTGCGCGGCGCGGAACCGAAGGCGGCCGAGATCGAGGCCGCCATCACCCGGTATTTGCCCTCGTTGAGCGATGACACCGCATACATCACCACGAAGAAGGCCAGCAGCAAGGTAACCAGATCGCCATACGGGATGGCCCAGGCTTCGTGGTTGACGTGGTCTTCGTGCTTGTGCTTTTTCCTGGCCATCGCGGCTGCCTCAATGCAGATAGCTTTCGAGGCGGGTTTGGATATTGCGCGGGTTCTCGCCGTGGGCGATGGCGACCAAGCCTTCGATCAACATCGTGCGGTCATGCGCGCGCTTGTTGACCACGCCCTTGAGCTTGCTGGCCATCGGCAGCAAGACCAGATTGGCCGCACCGATGCCGTAGATGGTGGCGGTAAATGCAGCGGCGATGCCGTGGCCCAGCTTGCTGGGGTCGGCCAGGTTTTTCATCACCGCGATCAAGCCCAGCACGGCACCGATGATGCCAAGGGTGGGCGCGTAGATGCCGGCGGCCTCGAACATCTTGGCCGCGGCCAAATCGCGTTCGGATTCGCCTTCGACATCGATCTCCAAGAGCTCGCGGATTGCTTCCGGCTCCATGCCATCGACCAGCATTTGCAGGCCTTTTTTCAGGAACGCATCATCCTGCTTTTCGATTTCCGCCTCCAGCGCCAGCAAGCCCTGCTTGCGTGCGGCATTGCTCCAGCCGATGATTTTTTCGATGCTCGCGGCCCCATCGCTCGGCGGCGGCTTGACGATCCAGCCGGCGATCTTCAGCGCACGCTTGAAGGTGGGCATCGGGGTGTGCAGCAAGGTGGCGGCCGCAGTGCCGACGATCACGATGACAAACGCGGCCCCCGACCACAGCGCAGACAGACCAGCGCCCTTCAGCACGCTGCCAAGCAGCATGGCGACCAGGGCGAGCAGGAGGCCGATGATAGAAAGGATATCCATAGTGCTTCCGGTAACGGCCCGCCTGCGTGAGACTTGACCATGCCAAGTGCCGGATCGGCGCTCAGGCGGTCTGGGGCAGGTTCAGAATCTTGTTGATCTTGGTTTCCAGATTGGCTGCGCTGAAGGGCTTGATCAGATAGCCATTGATGCCCGATTGTGCGGCCAGCAGAATCTGCTCGCGCTTGGTTTCAGCCGAGACCATCAGGATCGGCATGGCTGAAACCGCCGCATCCAGACGGATGGATTTGCTGAGCTCGATGCCATCCATACCCGGCATCACCCAATCGGTGATGACCATGTCGAAGCGATGGCGCTTCATCATCGCCAATGCGGCATGACCATCCGCCGCTTCCTCACAATTGGTGTAGCCAAGATCGCGCAGCAAGTTGCGCACGATTTTGCGCATCGAGGCGAGATCATCGACGATCAGAAAGTTGAGTTCTTTATCCATCAGAATTCCGACAAGGCATCCTCGCGCCAATCACTGAGCTTGCTGCGCAGCCTCAACATGGCCTGGCCGTGGATTTGGCAGACCCGTGATTCGCTGACTTCCAGCACTGCGCCGATTTCGCGCAGATTGAGCTCTTGCTCGTAGTACAGCGAGAGGACAAGGCGTTCGCGCTCGGGCAGGGTTTCGATGGCGCTGACCAATTCATCGCGAAACGCTTCGCGGTCGAGTTGGCTGGCCGGGGTGCTGGCATCGGCGTGTTGAAGGTGTTTTTCGCCATATGGGCTTTCCAGCAAATCCTCGAAGCTGCCCAGCTGGCTGCGCGAGGCATCGTGGAGCAGGCTGTTGTACTCATCGAATGAGATGCCCATTTCATCGGCAACGAGGCGCGGATTGGCGGCGCTGCCTTCGCGTTGTTCCACCGCACGGGTGGCGGCGACCATCGCCCGCCAGCCACGGCGCACCGAACGTGGTGCCCAATCGCTGCGGCGTACTTCATCGATCATTGCGCCACGGATGCGGATCGAGGCGTAGGTCTCGAAGGTCGCGCCTTGGTCGGATTGATACTGACGCGCGGCCTCCATCAGGCCGATCATGCCGGACTGGATCAGGTCCTCGATCTCGACGCTGGAAGGCAGGCGGGCAGCGATGTGGTGGGCGATGCGGCGCACCAGTTCGCTGTGTTGGCTGATCAGATCGGATGCACCGCCGTGCTGGGTGTTGCGGTACTCGGCCGCCGCGTATGCCATGTTCATACCGTACTGCTCCTGGATTGCTGGATGAGGCGCTCAAGGAAAAATTCGACGTGGCCGCGTGGTGATTGCGGCAGTTGCCACTCACCGACACGGCGGGCGATCTCGCGGAAGGCGATCGCCGAGGGCGCCGAGGGAAAAACATCGACCACCGCCTGCTGGCGCTGCACGGCACGGCGCAGCCATTCATCGCGCGGGATCGCGCCGATATAGCCCAAGGTGACATCAAGAAAGCGCGAGGTGACGCCTTCGAGCTTCTCGAACAATTGCCAACCTTCGGCAACGTTATGCACTTGGTTGGCCAGCACATGCACGCGGTTGACGCCGCGCTCGCGGTTCAAGACTTTGATCAGCGCGTAGGCATCGGTGACCGAGGCGGGCTCATCGCAGACCACCACCACCACGTCTTGCGCGGCTTGGCAGAAGGTCAGCACGCCATCGGCGATGCCGGCGGCGTTATCGACCACCAGTGCATCGAACGGCTCATCGAGTTCCGACAAGGCGTGTACCAGGCCGACGTGTTCGTTGGGGCTTAGCTCGGTCATGTGGCGCTTGCCCGAGGCGGCTGGCACCACGCGCAGGCCGCGCGGGCCATCGATCACGGTATCGCCCAGTTGGCAGCGGCCAGCCAACACATCGGACAGTGTGAAGCGCGGGTTCAAGCCAAGCATCACGTCGATGTTGGCCAAGCCCAGATCGGTATCCATCAGCAGGGTGCGATGACCGGCATTGACCATCGCCATCGCCAGATTGATCGAGACGCTGGTTTTGCCGACGCCCCCTTTGCCGCTGGCGATAGCGATGACCCGGACCGGCGGGTGGAGTTCAGGCGATGACATGGGCATTCCCGATGCGTTGAGGGGTGGCGGGGCGGCGTGCGCCCTTCAGGCGGATGGTGAGGCGGGTGCGGTCGATCGATTCGATATCGCTGGTGTTATCCGCACCGTCGCTGCCATAGGCCAGCGGCAGGCCGTGGCGGATCAGCACCGACAGCGCGCTGCCGATGCGGCAGGTTTCATCGCATTTGGTCAGCACGGCGGCGGCCGGGGCCAAATCGCGGTGTTGGTGGATCAGGTCATCAAGATCGTGCGGGTTGGTTTGCGCGGGCAGGGCGAGCAAGATTTGCAGGCCGTTGCTTTGCTTGAAGCCGGTCAGGCGTTCGCGGATCTCGCGATGGCGGATGGCATTGGCCGGGGTATCGATCAACACCAGCGGATAGGCGGCCAGCTGGGTGAGCACGGCGTCGAGCTCATCGAGCGTGCTGGCCTCGCGCACCAGCACGCCCAGTTGGCGGCCGTGGCGATGCAGGGCCTCGCTGGCAGCGGGGCGGCTATCGAAGGACACCAACGCAACATCGCGGCTGCCGTGCTGCTGGGCATAACGGGCGGCCAGCTTGGCGGCGGCACTGGTTTTGCCGGCACTGGACGGGCCGAGCAGGGCGAACACGCCACCGTTATCAAGCAGCTCGCCCTGCGGCAGCGGGATCAGGCGGACGAATTCGCTCAACATGCGCTCTTGCGCGGTGGTCGGGTCCATTGCCGGGTCGATGCGGGTGGCGATGTGCTGGGCCTGGGCGGCATCGATGCCGTGTTCGAGCAAGCCATCGTAGACGGCGGCGCGCGCCGGCGAAACGCGCATGCGTTCGTGGGCCAAGTCCTGCACCTGACGCTCCATCATCTGCCGCATCTGCGCCAGTTCTTCGCGCATCAGGGCGATGGAGGGGGCGGCCTCGGTGTTGGGCACCAACGTGAGTGCCGGGCGCTCGGCTTCGTCGTTGCTCGGTGCGGCAGGCGCACTGATCTCCAGCGGCTCCAGCTCCAGTTTGAGCGGGCTGCGTTCGGCGTGGGCAGTGGGCGCGGTTTCGGCTGCGGCGTGCGCGATCACAGGCGCTTCCGCGGCCGGTGTTTCGATATTGGCATCGATTGCGGCGTTGATTTCGGCGGCGATCTCGGCTTCGATGATGGCCGGTGCGGCGCTGACCGGCGCGGTTTCGTGGGCGGGCGCGATGGCGGCTTCGGACGCGGCTGGGATGATGTCGTCGGCGGCGATAAATACGGCTTTCTGGCCGCCGCTGATCGCCGATTTGCGCGGCGGCAGCAGGATGTCGTCATCGGCGGCAAAGCTGCTCAACGCATTGCTGCCCGGTGAGGTTTGCTTCGCCGATGCTTGCGCCAGCCAATCGGCGAAGGTGGGTTCTTGGTTGGTGCGCTGGGCGATGGCGGGCGCGGCCGGCGCTTCGCTGGTGCTGGTTTGGCCGCTGCGGTTGCGCACGGCATCGATCAATTGTTCGATGCGGCTGGGCGTGCGCGGTGCGCTGGCGATGGCTTCGGCCTGTGCGTCGTCGGTGGGCTTGGCCGCACTTGCGGCCGGTTGCCGGCAGGCTTGCAGGGTGCGTTGCACCAGTGCCTCGTCGTAATCCAGTGCGGCGACCACTTCGACGCCTTCCGGCCCGGTCTTGCTCGACAGGATCACCGCATCGGGGCCTTGTTGTTCGCGCACCATGCGCAGGGCGCTACGCATGTCGTTGGCGGTGTATCGCTTGATCCTCACTTTTCACGCTCCGGTTGGCTTAACCCACTGCGCCGACCAAGCGCAGCCGTTTGTCTTCAGGAACCTCGCCAAACGCCAGCACCGAAAGTGACGGGATGCTGTGGCGGACGAGGCGGGCCAGGCTGGCGCGCAGGGAACCGGGGACAAGCAGGATCACCGGTTCACCGAGGCTCTCCTGCCGGGTCACGCACTCGCTGAGGTTTTGATGCAAACGCTCGGCAAGCCCAGGTTCCAGCGCGGCGTTCTGGCCGCTAACCGAGTCTTGCAAGACCCGTTCCAGTTCGGGTGCCAAGGTATAGACAGGCAGTTCGGCGGCCACGCCATTAAGCTCTTGCACGATGAAACGGCCGAGCGCCACACGCACCGCCGCGGTGAGTTGGGCCGGGTCTTGGCTGGCCGCACCGTGCTCCAGCAGGGCTTCAACGATCTGCCGGGTTTGCCGGATCGGCACGCGCTCGGCCAGCAGCGATTGCAGCACCCGCACGACCGTGGACATCGGCAGCAGCTTGGGTGTCAAATCTTCGACAAGCTTGGGCGCGTGGCGGGCCACGGTATTGAGCAGTTGCTGGGTTTCTTCGTGGCCCAGCAGTTCCGGCGCGTGCTCACGCACCACATGCGAGAGATGGGTGGCGATCACGGTGGAGGCATCAACCACCGTATAGCCCAGCGATTCGGCATGGGCGACATCGGCCGCCGCAATCCAGATCGCCTCCAGGCCAAACGCCGGGTCGCGGCCGGGGATGCCCTGCAGCGGCGGCAATATGCCGGCCGGGTCGAGTGCCAGATGGCGGTCGGGATGGATGTCACCACTGGCCAGCGGCACGCCGTGGATCAACAGGCGGTATTGGCCGGGCGGCAATTCCAGATTGTCGCGCACGTGTACAGCCGGGATCAGAAAGCCCAGATCGTTGGTCAGCTTGCGGCGGATGCCCTTGATCCGTGCCAGCAGCTCGCCGCCTTGGCCCTTGTCCACCAGCGGGATCAGCTTGTAGCCGACATCCAGTGCCAGCGGCTCGACCGGGCGCACTTCATCCCAACTCAATTCCGGCACCGCCGCTTTGGCGATACCCGGCTCGCTCTCGGTTTCTTCGCTCTCAGGCGCTTGTTTGGCTTTTTGGTGTTGGCGCCAGGCCAAGAAGCCGGTGATCGCGGCCAGGATCAGGAACGGCACATTGGGCATACCCGGCACCACGCCGACAATGCCGAGCAAGGCGGCGGTGACGGTCAACGCGCGCGCATGGCCGAACACCTGGCCGGATACCGCATCGCCCATTTCCATCTCGCCGGTGGAGCGGGTGACCAGCATCGCCACGGCGGTGGCAATCAACAGCGCCGGCAACTGGGCGACCAAGCCATCACCAATCGCCAGCAGCAGATAGGTCTGCGAGGCATCGGCCGCGCCCATGCCGTGCTGGGTGATGCCAATCAGGATGCCGCCGATGATGTTGATGACCAGAATCAGGATGCCGGCAATCGCATCGCCACGCACAAACTTGCTGGCACCGTCCATCGAGCCGTAGAAATCGGCCTCGTCGCGCACTTCCTGGCGGCGGCGCTTGGCTTCCTCGCGGGTGATGACGCCACCGTTCAAATCGGCATCGATCGCCATCTGCTTGCCGGGCAGGGCATCCAGGATGAAGCGCGCCGAGACCTCGGAGATGCGGCCGGCGCCCTTGGTGACCACCACGAAATTGACGATGGTGAGAATGGCGAAGACCACGATGCCGACCGCATAACTGCCGCCGATCACGAACTGGCCAAACGATTCGATGACGTGGCCGGCGGCGCTGCCACCATTGTGGCCGTGCAGCAGCACCACGCGGGTCGAGGCCACATTGAGCGCCAAGCGCAGCAGGGTGACGGTCAACAGCACGGTCGGGAAGATCGAGAAATCCAGCGGCCGCTTGACGTAGACCACGCCCATCATCACCACCAGCGAGATGGCGATGTTGAAGGTGAACAGCATGTCCAGCACCAGCGGCGGCAGCGGCACCATCACCATCGCCAGCATCGCGATCACCATCAGCGGCGCGGCCAGCCCGCTTTTCAGCAGGCGCATCACGGTGCTGCCGGGGCTGTTGACCGCACTCATGACGGAATCCCGTCAGCGCGGGA
>JAUNTK010000121.1:1385-7645 GCA_030538735.1 Pseudomonadota bacterium | reverse complement strand
TGATGATTTCAGCCTGCTCTATACCGGCGCGATTGCCTTGCCGGAAGACTTCTGGCAACGCTCGGGCACCGATCTGAAATCCTGGACGGATCGCGGCCGCACCTTCTACGAAGTGCTGCGCGGCAAGGATGATGCGTGGTATCCCAACCAGTTTTTGTATCTGCCCGGCGATGAGCATGCCGAGTTCCGTGTTGCCTCGGTCAATGGCGACAAGGCGGTGCTGCAGATCGTCGATGATTTCCGCAACCAACAGCATGCGGTCTGGGGCATCACGGCGCGCAACCGCGAGCAGAACTTCGCGCTCAACGCATTGATGGACCCGGAAATCGATTTCGTCACCCTGCTTGGCACCGCCGGCACCGGCAAGACCTTGTTGACGCTCGCCGCCGGCCTTGCCCAAACCATGGACCAGCAGCGTTATCGCGAAATCATCATGACCCGCGCCACGGTCAATGTCGGCGAGGACATCGGCTTCCTGCCCGGCACCGAGGAAGAAAAAATGACGCCGTGGATGGGCGCGCTGACCGACAATCTGGAAGTGTTGATGCCCAACAGCCGCAAGGGTGGCAGCAGTTGGGAGCAGCAGGCCACCAATGATCTGTTGGCCAGCCGGATCAAGATCAGGTCGATGAATTTCATGCGCGGCCGCACCTTCCTGTCGCGCTACGTGATTTTGGACGAGGCGCAAAACCTGACGCCCAAACAGATGAAAACGCTGGTCACCCGCGCCGGCCCGGGCAGCAAGATCGTCTGCCTTGGCAATGTCGAGCAGATCGACACGCCGTATCTCACCGAAACCACCTCGGGCCTCACCTATGTGGTGGACCGCTTCAAAAACTGGGCGCATTCGGCGCATATCACCCTGCGCCGGGGTGAGCGTTCGCGTCTGGCCGATCATGCCTCGGAGGTGATGTGATGAGCACGCGCGCCAGTACCGCTGATCGGATTTTTTTCGGGCTGTTTGTGTTGTTCGCCGTGCTGCGTGTGTACGAATACGCCACCGATGGCCAGCAGTTGAGCGATGCACTGGGCGCAGCCGGTTTCGCGTTGATGGCGTATGGCACATGGAACCGTGCCTTCGCCACGCTCACCGAAGCCAATCTGGCCAACCGGCGCACGCAGGCCCAGATCGGCACCTATGGCGGCGTGGCGCTGGTACTGGCCTCGTTTGCCCTGCGCTATCTGGGTTGACGCAACAGGCAGCACGATGAAACGCCGCGACGGCCTACCCACCTGGGTGATTCTGGGTGCTTGCGCGCTGGCGTGTATCGCCGGCATGGTCAACGTGGTCGGCTATATGGGCTACGAGCATCAGGGCATCACCCATCTGACCGGCACCACCACCCTGTTCGGCGAGGCATTCAGTGGCGGCCAATGGCGCGCCAGCGGGCAACTGGCGGCAATGATCGCGGCCTTCGTGCTCGGCGCGATTATCAGCGGCATCATCATCCAGGACGTGCATCTGCGCCTGCGCCGCCGTTATGGCGTGGCCTTGGCGCTGGAATCGGCCTTGCTGTTTGCCTCGGCCATCTCGTTCAAGGAGGGCAGCATGGCCGGCCCCTTGTTGGCGGCCACCGCCTGCGGCCTGCAAAACGCCATCGCCACCACTTATAGCGGCGCGTTAGTGCGCACCACGCATTTATCCGGCCTGTTTACCGATATCGGCATCGCCATCGGCCATGCCTTGCGCGGCCACCCGTGGCAATTCAAACGCATCCAACTCTCGTTCTTTACCATCGGCGCGTTTACCCTCGGCTGCATCATCGGCGCGATTTTGTTCCGCCATTTCACCTACGATGCGCTGTACGTGCCAGCCGTGTGGACGGGCGTGGTCGGCATCGGCTACGCCCTCTATCACCATCACCGTTTCAGCCGCCATGAACACTGATTTGCTCCCCCCCTGCGCCATGACCATCGCCGGCTCCGATTCCGGCGGTGGTGCCGGCATCCAAGCCGACCTGCGCAGCTTTGCCGCCCACGGCGTGCACGGGCTATGCGTGCTGGCCGCATTGACCGCGCAAAACACCCAAGGGGTGGATGCCGTGCATGTGCCGCCCGCCACGTTTATCCGCGCCCAGATCGATACCTGCTTCCGCGATTTCAATGTGGTCGCGGTCAAGCTGGGCATGCTGGCCAATGCCGAAGTGGTCAACGCCGTCGCCGATGCCCTGATCGCCCATCAACCGCGCCATATCGTGCTCGACCCGGTGATGGTCGCCACCTCCGGCGCCAAATTGCTTGATGACAGTGCGCATCGTGTGCTGCGTGAGCGCCTGTTGCCGCTCGCCAGCGTGTTGACGCCCAACATCCCGGAAGCCGAGTGGCTACTTGGGCGCACGATTACCAATGCGGCCGAGGCCAGCGCCGCGCTGCACGAACTGCATGCACTCGGCGCCGATGCGGTGATGCTCAAGGGCGGCCATCTGGATGAAGGCGTGCTGGTGCGCGACCGCTGGCTGGATGCCGATGGCGAGGCCGAATTCGTCCATGCCCGGCTCGCCATTGAGGCGCATGGCACCGGCTGCACACTGGCATCGGCCATCGCCGCCAATCTGGCGCTGGGCCAATCGCCGCGCCAAGCCGCCGCGGCCGCCAGCGATTACATCGCCCGTGCGCTGGCACTGGGCTACCAACCCGGCCACGGCGGCCTCTATGTGCTGGATCACTTTGGCGCGATGAGGCCCGCTTGATGGATGCCCCTGTGCTTGAAACGCCGCTGATTGAATCCCCTTTGACCCAGCCCGCCTTGACCCAGCCCGTCTCGATAGAAACCCGCGGCATCGAGCTGCAGACCGCCGATGGCCATCGCTGGCAGTTGCTGGCACGTATCCCCGCCGCGCCACGTGCCGCCCTGCTGTGGTTGCCGGCGCTGGGCGTATCGGCGCGGCATTACACCGCGTTTGCCGATGCGTTGGCGGCAAACGGCATCGCCACTTTTTTGCACGAATGGCGCGGCCACGGCAGCAGCTCGCTGCGCGCCGATCACGGCTGCGATTGGGCCTACCGCGAATTGCTCGAACACGATCTCCCCACCAGCCAGCAGGCCGTACGTGATGCCCTACCCGGCCTGCCAATGATTCTCGGCGGCCACAGCTTGGGCGGGCAGATTTCCACCTGCCGCCTGACACTGGCCCCGGACAGCGCCGATCGTCTTTGGCTGGTGGGCAGCGGCGCGCCCTTCCCGAATACCTTTGGCCCGCGCCTGAAACTGCTATTGCCGATCGCCTTGCGCCTGATGCCGTGGCTGGCCAAACGCTACGGTGCCCTGCCCGGCCGACGGATCGGCTTTGGCGGCCGCGAGGCGTATGGCGTGATGCGCGATTGGGCCGGCACCGGGCGCGCACGGCGCTATTGGATCCACAGCCTGCAACGCGATCTAACTGCCTTGATGGCAGAGGTGCGGGCACCGATTGACAGCGTGGTGCTGGCCGATGATTGGTACGCGCCGGCCAGCTCGCTGCATGCGTTGGTTGATCCGCTGGCCGGCTCGCTCAATATGCATCGGCTGGGCCATGCCGAACTGCCCAGCCATGCCGACCATTTCAAATGGATGCAGACACCAGCCGTGATCGCCAAGACATTGGCCGATACGCTGGCCGCGTGATTGCGCGGCGCGCTTGCCCGCTGCACGGGCTGCGGCAGCCACCATCGCCATGCGATAATCGAACGGATTGGCTCCGTAGCTCAGCTGGATAGAGCGTCCCCCTCCTAAGGGGTTGCAGGACAGATTGACGCCATTAAAAACAATAAGTTACTAACACAATCTAGCCGCTACATGCCGCATTTAGCCCCATTGACTGCACACACTGCACAGCGCCCCGCCGACCGCATGCCATGGCTTGTCCAGCATCGCGGATCAAGCGCCCGGCGTCTGTAGGGCTTTGCCGCCCCGAGCTATCGGTGATAGTCCCCAATTGCGACGTGCAAAATCTCATGTCCCAGCGTCAGCGTGGCGGCGTCATCTACATGCGTCGGCGGCAGCGTGTAGATCACGGCCTGCCCATTGCGGGTGCCGACAAAGCCTTGCAGCTTTTGCTTGTCGCCTAGCGTCATGCCGCTATCGCGATAGATGCGCTCCAGCTCGCGCTGATCCACCACGCGCCACTCGATAGCGGGCAAGTGATGCACGTCGCCGGGCTGCGGTGCGTACCCGATGCGCTCGCCGCTGCAGGCGGTCAGTGCGAGCATCGCGGCAATGAAGATGGCGCGCATCATTGCTCCACCACCGAGATGGCGAGCACGCCGTGGTTAGCGAAAAATTGGCCGCTGCTGCTGACCACCTCTATGCGATACGGGATATCGCCTGTGCCACTGTAGGTATCAGAGATTGTCGCCGAGGCCGAAAATGCATGAGTAGCCGTGGCGTGCCAAACCGGCGGGACGGTGTCGATAAATTCGGGCTCTGTCGTCCCGCTCGTTGACGTGACCGATTGCTGCCAGATCACTTCAGCGCCGCGAAGCAACCGCCACGTGACTGTGCCTGTGCGGTCGGGTTTTCGCGCGTTGATAAAGCTCATGGCATCAGCCCGCGTGGGGGCGTTGACGCTTGAATTGTCGAGCCACGTCGCGCTGACAGTGATCGACTTCGTTCGGCCTATCGACCTGCGATGAAGCACTTCATGTCGGCTATTTGCGCCGGGGATTAGCGTGCTGTAGTTGCGCCGCTCGGCAGTGTGGAGCGTACCGGATCGCAATATGCCTCCAAAATAGCCGTCGCCGAATTTGTCCAGCCAGAACAGCCCATTGGTCTTTGTCGCGGCATTCGCGCCGACATTCGGCCCGTACCACATCACGATATTTCCGCTACCGAAATCATGACCAAGCACAAGCTGCGCACCGCTTGTGTAGATGCGCAGATAGCTATCCAGCCACTCCATTCCCACGCCAGAAACTGCGTTTGAGATGACGCGGAACACGCTGGCCAGCACACTAAAAACGCTGCGCTTGCCGTCGTTGGTTGATTGCGTGCCGCTGATATGCCCATCGACATTGAGCGCCACTGTGTGCGCTGCGCCCGCTTCCGCTGCACTCGGCGCATACGGTGATGGCTCAGTCTGCCCCGGCGATGCGCGCTCCAGCATGGGCTGGCACGCCCAAATCGATGCCCATCCCTCGCCGCTTCCGCGCATCCAAAAATCCACCGCCGCCCATCGGGCTGTGGCGGGCGCTACTGCTGCCACATGCCTGCGCGGCCAGTTCGCAATGTTTCGCCCGCCATTTGCGCGGGAAAAACCACTCATCACCTCGTGCCAACCGCCGGGGTGCGATGCCGGAGTAAAGTTCTCGTCGGCCCATCGAATCGACACCGTCACGTCACACCCATGCGCAGCGAGATAAGCCGACGCGATGTACGTCTGCCCCGGCTCAACCGGCACCCATAGCCGCTGCGGCAGCGACAGCAATTGATAGCTCCCGGCAGGCATCGCGTTGCCGCGCGTCGAATAGCCCACGGTATTAACGCCATGCGGCATTCCAGCGCTCCCATTGCCCAAGCGCCTGCGTCTGGATGAACTCGGCCATTCGATTGAACGCTTCGATGAACGCCTCTTTCATCACTGCGGCCTTGGCTCCCGTGAAGCCCATCACCAAAAACATGAAACCGTCCTTCGTCATCTGCACGGCGCGGCGCATCTCGCCCTTGGCATCCACATAGGCAACCGGCACAAAATTGTGCCGGTTGAACTCCGGGCTGCAATCCATCCGGTCGAATGCCCGCAGAACTGTCTTGTGCGGCTTCCCGAAGTGCCGCGCCACCTTCCGCGAATCCGTCACCGGATTACCGCCTTCCATCATCACGAAGTCGTTGATCGTCTGAATCTCCATGTCAAATCCTCTGTGTCATGCCCGAATAGGTGCGCGGCCAGACGGCGGACATGGAGCCGTCGTTTCGGTTGATCGGCCTAGACCGCGCATGAAAAAACCGCCCGAAGGCGGTTGACATTGATACGGGAATCCCGTACATTACTCCCATGCGCACCATCATCGAAACCCCCACCTTCCAGCGACAAGCCGATGGCCTTTGGTCTGCCGACGAACGCTTGGCTTTTTTCGTATGGCTGGCAGTGAATCCCGAAGCAGGCGAGGTGATTCCGGGCGCTGGCGGTGCCCGCAAGGTGCGCTGGTCGCTTCCCGGCACCGGCAAACGAGGCGGCGCACGGGTCATCTATTTCAACGAAGCCGAGAACGGCACCCTGCTGCTGGTGATGATGTACGCCAAGGGCCAGCGGGAGAATGTTTCCAGCGGCGACATCAAGAGGGCG
>JAUNTK010000121.1:0-1375 GCA_030538735.1 Pseudomonadota bacterium | reverse complement strand
GGGCGAAGTGACATGGATATTGAAAAGATTGCAAAGGCCATCGAGGCCGACGCGGGCGAGGCACTGCCGGGGCTGCGCAAGTCGCTAGCCGAGGCCAAGGCCATCCGCAGCGGCAAGGCCGCCGGGCGCGTGACCACGCCTGAACAGCTATTCGTACGCGAGGCGCGCGCCAAACTTGGACTATCACAGCCAGAGTTCGCGGCACGCATCGGCACGCCAGCCGCCACCCTGCGCGATTGGGAGCAAGGCCGCTTTGCGCCGCCCGGTGCAGTCCTGTGCCTGCTTCGCCTGCTGGTAGCGCACCCGAAGCTAGTCGCGGAGTTGGACGCGGCGTAAGTCATCGATTTCGTACAATCTTGGCGCGGCCACAAGGTGACCCGGGCTTGTCTAGTCGCTTCACAGCCTGACCGCCGCAATCACTGCTGCCAACACCAACCCTGACACCAGAATCAGGGCAGCGTTGGCCAGCTTGTTTCCTACGCGGTCGGCACCTTGCTTGCTCATTTTTCCGTTCACAAGCGCAGCGCGGTGATGATGTTGGCAACGCCAAATGACATGACGCTGACCACCGCACCCCATGCCAGCCAATACGCCCATCCGGGCTTGTCTAATCGCTTCAGCATTTTCGCATCTCTTTCAGGGATTCTTTGTTAAAGTTCACTCAGCGTCCTCGTGCTACTTCCACGGGTGAATGCAAGAAAGCCCCGAGAACTTGCCGGTTCCGGGGCTTTCGTCTTGTGGCTTCGGGTTAGCGTTGGTATTCGATAGTTACGGTGCGCTGCCCGGTATCGAACGCTGGGCCAGTCGGCACCAATCGTCCAATCTGCCCGCCGACAAATCGCGCAGTTATCGCCCGGCCGAGGCGCGGGTGCTGCCATTGGAAATAACCAACCCGCTGGATCGTGTCGAAATACCAATCCTCGAACCGCTCAATATCTCGGCGGCTCTCAAACATAAGCGTTGCCGATACCTGCATGATTACGCGGCTGTTGATGATGGATTGCTTGGCCGGGCCGCGCTCCATCTCCACGCGCTGCACCGCTGGCTCAAACGACTCTTCGTAACCATTAAAAGTTACGCGGACATAATCGGGGAAGTGATGCATCAGACCATCTCCCGCAAGCCATACCGGCCCTTCATTGCGCTGCCCAGCGGGCTACTGCCATCCGCAACACCTTGCGCCATGCGGCCCTCCATCTGCTTGAAAATCACGTCAGTATCCAAGCTGCCGCCTGCGCCTTGCCGCTGCGTCACCTCGGCCCCTTGTGGCGCATTGTGGATATTCACCGTCACCTTTGGCCCAGCGCCTCCGGCCAGCCCCCGCTGCGCCGGGGTGACCTGCCCATCGTTGCCGGGGATCAAATAGGTGCGCCCG
>JAUNTK010000120.1 GCA_030538735.1 Pseudomonadota bacterium | reverse complement strand
AGGCAAGCAAGCGGCACGCTTTTGGCCGTGCCGGGAAAATCATTTCAATATCGAAAATGGCGACATCCCAAAGGATGAAGCCCGGCATCGCTACCGGGCTTCTGGTTGTGCCAACCTGATCGGTTACCAGCTGTAACGCGGGCCGATCGTCCAGACCGAATCACCACTGGCGAATTTGACATCGCCGTTGATGCCCCAGTTCGGGGTGATCTTGAATTGGCCACCGAGGCGGCCGTAGGCGCCATCGCCCGGGTCAAAGCCGTTCTTCTCGCTGAACCTTTCGTAGCCGACCAGTGCATAGCCCTCGAATTGCGGGGCCAGAGCGCTACGCACGCCGGTTTCGATGTTGTAGCCGTTGAAGTGGGTGCCGTTGCGGATGGTCAGGTTGCGGGTTTCCGCACCTACCGCCAGACGCTGGTAACCGCCGCGCACGATGAAATCGGTATTGGCAGCGACCGCGGTATTGAAGCTGCCGCCCAGTCGCCAGGTGTTGGCATCGGCGCTGACGCCCTTGATGCTGAGCTGATCGGTGCCGGTGTAGATCGACCAGTTCGGGGCGATGGCCAGCGAGCCATCGATGCTCCAGCCCTTGGCCTTGACGTCATCGTCACCGTTTAACTGGGTATAACCGGCTTGAACGTAGTTGTAACTGATGCCGTCGGCGGCGTGGGCCGCCATCGGCAGGGCAGTGGCAAGTGCGAGGGCGACAAGCGATTTGTTGATCTTCATGGGGCTCTCCTGTGGGTCATGAATGGGTGGCGATGCGATTTGGCTTGGCCACCCTTGCCGCCAGTTTGCCGAGACGAGAAATAACCTTTACTTAATACTGAACTTAATGGTTTAACAATGTTGTTGTCTCATTCAGTTTTGATCTGATGCACCATCGCCGCCGCAACGGCGGCTGTTTCAGCTTCAAGCGGCCTGTCGAGGGGAGCAGGCCCGCGGTTTGACAAAATGAGAATGATCGTTCATTCTCCCTCGCCCTCCGATTGGCGGTGCGTCTGTACCTGCCACTTTCATCGACCTTACCGAGCCCCCTGCATGGCCACTCAACACTTGAAAACAACGGCACTTGCCGCCCTCATCGCCACCAGCCTGCTATTGGCAGCTTGCGGAAAAGGCGATGCGCCTGCCGACGGTGGCCAGCATGCCGTGCCGGTCACGGTGGTCACCCTCAAGCCGCAAACGGTGTTGCTCACACGTGAGCTGACCGGGCGCGCCGAGGCCTCGCAGGTAGCCGAAGTGCGGCCGCAGGTCACCGGCATCGTCGAGCGCCTGCTGTTTACCGAAGGCGGCAGCGTGCGTGCCGGGGAGCCGCTGTATCAGCTGGATCAAACCGCATTCCGCGCCGATGCCGGCACGGCGCAGGCATCGATGGCGCGGGCGCAGGCGGGCTTGACCACCGCCCGCCAGAACGCGACGCGATCGGCCGAGCTGGTCAAGATCGATGCGGTCAGCAAGCAGGACAACGAGAACGCGCAAGCGGCATTGCGCCAGGCCGAGGCCGATCTGACTGCCGCACGCGCCGCGGTGCAGGGGGCGAACGTGCCGCTGCAATTCAGCCGCGTCACCGCGCCGATTACCGGCCGCATCAGCCGCTCAAGCGTGACGCGCGGTGCTTTGGTCACCGCCTCGCAGGCGGCGCCGCTGGCGACCATCCAGCAAATGGACCCGATCCATGTCGAGGTCAGCCAATCCAGCACGGAGCTGCTGCAGCTGCGCCGCGAGATCCAGGCCGGCGGCCTGCGCGAGACCGATTCGGTGCCGGTCGATATCCAGCTCGAAGACGGCAGCCGCTACAGCCATCAGGGCCGGATCAGTTTTGCCGAGGCGATGGTCGATCCGCAAACCGGCGCGGTGGCGCTGCGGGTGATCGTGCCCAATCCCCAGCACGAATTGCTGCCGGGGATGTTCGTGCGCGCGACGATTGCCAACGCCGAGCGTCAGAACGGGATCTTGGTGCCGCAGGAAGGCATCGCCCGCGATGCAAAGGGCAACGCCACCGCGATGGTGGTCGATGCCGAAGGCAAGGCGGCCGCGCGTCAGGTCAAGGTCAGCCGTGCGATTGGCAGCCAGTGGTTGGTCGAGGACGGCTTGCAGGCTGGCGACAAGGTGATTGTCGAGGGCTTGCAGAAAATCCAGCCGGGCTCGCCGGTGCAAGCCAACGAGCGTGGCAGTGATGCCGCAGCACCTGCTGCCGCTGCCACCCCCGCCGCCGATGATGCCCAATCCGCGGAAGCGGCCAAGTAAGCAGGAGAGCCGAAAATGGCCCGTTTTTTCATTGATCGCCCAATTTTTGCTTGGGTGATCGCCATCATCCTGATGTTGGCTGGTGCGCTTTCCCTGGGGCAGTTGCCGGTCGAGCGTTACCCCGACATCGCCCCGCCGCAGGTCAGCATCAACGCGACCTATCCCGGCGCATCGGCCAAGGTGGTGGAAGACTCCGTCACCCAGATCATCGAGCAATCCCTGCAAGGCCTGGACGGCATGATGTACATGTCGTCCAACAGCCAGTCCAACGGCATCGCCAGCATCAACATCAGTTTTGTCAGTGGCACCAATGCCGATACCGCGCAGGTACAGGTGCAGAACAAGCTGCAATCGGTGATGTCGTTGCTGCCGCAGGAAGTCCAGCGCCAAGGCGTGACGGTGAGCAAGGCATCGACCAGCTTCTTGATGGTGATCGGCTTTGTGTCCGAAAACGACAGCATGACCGGGCGCGACATTGGCGATTATGTCTCCAGCTCGATTGCCGACCGCATTGCCCGCGTTCCCGGCGTTGGCGGCACGCAGGTGTTCGGCACCAAGAACGCGATCCGCATCTGGCTCGACCCCAACAAGCTGGAGACGTATGGCTTGTCGGTGGCCGAGGTCACCGCTGCGTTGCAGGCACAGAATGCGCAGGTGGCCGTGGGGCAATTGGGCGATGCGCCGGCTGTCCCCGGCCAGCAGTTGAACGCGACCATTTCCGCGCAAGACCGCCTGCAAACCCCAGAACAATTCAGGGACATCCTGCTGCGCAGCCGCAGCGATGGCGGCGCGCTGCGGCTGGGCGATATTGCCCGGGTGGAGATGGGCTCGGAAAACTACAGCTTCACCAGCCGCTTCAACGGCAAGCCGGCCAGCGGCATGGCGGTGATGCTGGCCACCGGGGCCAACGCGCTCAATACCGCGCAGGCGGTGCGCGCCGAGCTGGATACCCTCAAGCCCTACTTCCCGGAAGGTCTGGTATCGGTAGTTCCGTTCGACACCACGCCGTTTGTCGAGGCCTCGATTACAGGTGTGGTCGAGACCTTGATCGAAGCGGTGATCCTGGTGTTCTTGGTGATGTTCCTGTTCCTGGGCAACTTCCGCGCCACTCTGATCCCGACCATCGCGGTGCCGGTGGTGTTGCTGGGCACGTTCGCGGTACTCAATGCGATGGGTTTCTCGATCAACATGCTGACCATGTTTGCCGCCGTGTTGGCGATTGGTCTGTTGGTGGATGACGCCATCGTGGTGGTGGAAAACGTCGAACGCCTGATGAGTGAAGAAGGCCTCTCACCCAAGGAAGCGGCGAAAAAATCGATGGATCAGATCACCGGTGCCTTGGTTGGCATCGGCGTGGTGCTGGCCGCGGTATTCGTGCCGATGGGCTTTCTCGGCGGCTCGACGGGCGTAATCTATCTGCAGTTCACCGCGACGATTGTCACCGCGATGTTCTTCTCGGTGATGGTGGCCATCATCCTGACCCCCGCGCTGTGCGCCACGATGCTGAAGCCAATCCAAAAAGGCGAGCACATGGATCATGGCAGCGGCCCGGTCGGCAAGTTCCTTGGCTGGTTCAATGCCAAGTTCAATGCTGGCAGCGAGCGTTACCAGCGCGGCGTGCGCGGCATCCTGGGCCGCCCGGCGCGTTTCATGCTGATCTATCTGGTGCTGGGTGTGGCAGCGGGCCTGCTGTTCCTGCGCACGCCAAGCGGCTTTTTGCCCGAGGAAGATCAGGGCGTGCTGATGACCATCATCCAGGCGCCGGTCGGTGCTACCCAAGAGCGCACCCTGCAATCGGTGGAGAAGGTCGAGCATTACTTCCTGGACGAGGAGAAGGCGGATGTCGAATCGATCTTCACAGTGCAGGGCTTCAGCTTTGGTGGCAGCGGCCAGAACACCGGCATGGGCTTCATCAAGCTGAAAGATTGGGAGGAGCGCCCGGCGCATGACCAGAGCGCGCAGAGCATGGCGGCACGCGCGATGGGTGCGTTGATGCAGATTAAGGACGCGATGGCCTTTGCCATGTCGCCACCGGCGATTCAGGGCATGGGCAACAGCTCGGGTTTCTCTTTCAACCTGATGGACAATGGCGGGCTGGGTCACACGGAGTTGATGGCGGCGCGCAATCAGTTCCTGGGGGCGGCGGCGCAGAGCAAATTGCTGATCGGCGTGCGCCCGAACGGGCAGGAGGACCAGCCGCAGCTGCGTCTGGATATCGATCATGTCAAGGCGCAGGCGCTGGGTTTGTCGGTCGCCGATATCAACAACACGCTGGCTACCGCGTGGGGCGGCCGCTACATCGATGACTTTGTCGACCGTGGCCGGGTCAAGCGGGTCTACATGCAGGCCGATGCGCCGTTCCGCATGGTGCCGGAGGATTTCAACCGTTGGTCGGTGCGCAACAGCGCGGGCCAGATGGTGCCGTTCTCGGCTTTTGGCACCTCGCACTGGGAATACGGCTCACCGCGACTGGAGCGCTTCAATGGCTCTTCATCGCTGGAAATTCAGGGCCAGGCCGCGCCCGGCGTGAGCTCCGGTGCGGCGATGAGTGAAATCGAGCGGCTGGTCGGCGAGTTGCCGGATGGTATCGGCCTGGAATGGACGGGCCAATCCTACGAGGAACGCGCTGCCGGCAACCAGACCACGATGCTCTACATCCTCTCGTTGCTGGTGGTGTTTCTGGCGCTGGCTGCCTTGTACGAAAGCTGGAGCGTGCCGACCGCCGTGTTGCTGGTGGTGCCGCTGGGTATCTTGGGCGCGGTGATGGCTACTTTGTTCCGCGGTCTGGAGCGCGATGTCTACTTCCAGGTGGCGATGTTGACCACGGTGGGCCTGACCAGCAAGAACGCGGTGCTGATCATCGAGTTTGCCAAGCAGTACTACGAGCAAGGTACATCGTTGGTGGAGGCCATCATGCACGCGGTGCGTGACCGCCTGCGCCCGATCGTGATGACATCGCTGGCGTTTGGTCTGGGTGTGTTGCCGATGGCGATTGCCAGCGGTGCTGGCTCCGGTGCGCAGATCGCCATTGGTACCGGCGTGCTGGGTGGCATGATCGTTGGCACCTCGCTGGGCATCTTCTTCATCCCGCTGTTCTACATGGTGGTGGTGCGGCTGTTTGATCGCAAAAAGAACAAGGCCGTAGATACGCAGGCGGAAGGAGATTCACATGTTTAAGACCACTCGCCTGGCGCTCGCCTTGAGCGCCGCCTTGATCAGCGCCGGTTGCGCCACGCTGGTGCCGACATTGCCGGAGGCACAGCCGCAAATCGCCCACGGTTGGCCGATGCCGGCGCATGGTGTGCAGGTGGGCGGCAGCGGCGAATTGGCCCAACTGGGCTGGCGTGATGTGCTGGCCGATGCACGGCTGGAGCGCGTGGTGGCACAGGCGCTCGACAACAATCGCGATTTCCGCGTTGCCACACTCAATGTCGAGCGTGCACAGGCGCAGTACCGGGTGCGTCGCGCCGACCGCATCCCCAATATCGGTGCCAACGTGTCGATGGAGCGTACCGGCGGCAACGACGAGGTGAGAAGCGAGAACTACACCGCCACGATTGGCGTGACGTCGTTCGAGCTGGATCTGTTCGGGCGGGTGCGCAACCTGAGCGAGGCGGCGTTGCAGCAGTACTTCGCGCAGGAAGAAAACCGCGCCGCGGTGCAGATTGCGCTGATTGCCGAGGTTGCCAATGCGTGGATGACGCTGGCCACCGACCAGAGCCTGATGCAGGTCGCCGCCGATACGCTCAAGACCTACGATGAATCCTTGCGCCTGACCCAGCGCCGCCACGAGCTGGGCGCGGTCAGCGGCCTGCAGTTGGCGCAGGCGCAAACCCAGGTGGAAACCGCACGCGGCGATCTGGCCCGCTATCGCGGCCAGGTCGAGCAGGATCGTCATGCACTTGAGCTGCTGGTTGGCGCGCCGCTGGCTGCCGCTGACCTGCCCGATGGCCTGAAGGATGAGTTGATCGCGATGCCGCCGCTGCCGGAGGGTCTGGCCTCGGAGGTGCTGCTGCAACGCCCGGATATCCGCGCTGCCGAGTATCTACTGGTATCGGCCAATGCCAATATCGGTGCGGCGCGTGCGGCGTTTTTCCCCTCGATCAGCCTGACTGGCGGCTTTGGCCGGACCAGCAATGATCTGTCCGATCTGTTCAGTGGTGGCGCGGCGTGGAGCTTCACCCCGAGCATTTCCATCCCGATCTTTCAGGGCGGTCGGCTGCGCGCCAATCTGGGCATGGCGACGGCAGATCGCGATATTGCCTTGGCCAATTACGAAAAGGCGATCCAGACCGGCTTCCGTGAAGTCGCCGATGGGCTCAGCCTCAGCCAATCGCTGTTGGAACGACGCGAAGCCGCCGAGCGCCTGCTGGTCAATGCGCGCAAGGCGGAGGAGCTTTCCGTGGCGCGGCATGATGCCGGCTATGACAGCTATCTGACCTTGCTGGATGCGCAACGCACCCGCTATGCCGCCGAGCAGGCCTTGATGTCGATCCGGCTGGCCGAGCAGAGCAACCGCATCAGCCTGTATCGCGCATTGGGAGGTGGTTGGCAGGTGGAAGCTGCCAGCCCCGAAGCACCATGATGATGCCCGCGGCCGGCGCTGTGTCGGCCCGTGATATCCGCGCCCGGGCGCAGCGTGACCGCATCCTTGATGCGGCCCAGCTGTGTTTCGCCGAGCGCGGCTTTCACGGTGCCAGCATGGCCGCCATCGCCGAGACCGCGCAGATGAGCGCGGGGCTGATCTATCGCTATTTCGACAACAAATCGGCGTTGATCCACGGCATCGTCAGTCGCCAGATGGAGCTGTTGGCGGATGATGTCAGTCAACTGGAATTCGAGCCGCCCGTTGAGGCGGTCATTCAGGTCGTCGAAGGCTTTGGCAAGGGCTGCTCGGGCGATCCATCTACCGAGCGTCATCTGGACCCGACGCTGATGCTGGAAATCACCGCCGAATCCAACCGCGATCCGGTGATCGGCGAGGCGCTGGCCTCCTTCAACCAGCGCATCGACGGTGCCTTGAGTGATTGGTTGGCAGCCGCCCCGGAAAAGGGCGGCTTTGGCGTACCCGCCGCGCGTCTGCCATCGCGCACCTTGGTGCTGCGCGCCCTGCTTGATGGCCTGCATATGCGCAAGGCGCGCGAGAGCGAGCCGGATCTGGCCCTGCTGCGCGAATCGCTGGAAGACATCCTGCCGAAACTGATGGGCGAGTAGGCGGGGCCGGCCCGCGTGGCTGTTGGTATAGCCACGATGCTGCTGACTTCATCAGTCCGCGCATCCGTGTCTTCAACCGGCTCGGAAACGTCGCCGCCGCTCTGGTTTCGCTCCAGCTTAATTCGCGGCCATGCGCCATCCGCAGAGCACGCGCCGGCTGCAGGATTTCGGTTATTTGTTATTTGCGAGTAATCCGGATCGGCTTTTGTTTTTTATTGAAGCGGGGAAAAACCTTCGGTACGTCGGTGCCATGTGCCACTCGGAACCGAACGCGGCACGACGCCGCGTCCGAGCCCCCAGGGACGGGTTTACGGCGTGTCCCGTGGGGCAGCTGGCAGCGGCGTATAGCGACGATATT
>JAUNTK010000119.1:6705-7883 GCA_030538735.1 Pseudomonadota bacterium | reverse complement strand
GAGAAATCCACCGCGCCATCCTTGCCACGCGGCAGATTGGCCATATCCAGCGTGGATACGCGGAACATCTGGCCGGCGCCTTCGGCATCACTGGTGGTGATGATCGGGGTGGATATCCAGTAGAAGCCGCGCTCGTGGAAGAAGCGATGCACCGCCATCGCCAAGCAGTGGCGGATGCGGGTCACCGCGCCAAACAGGTTGGTGCGTGGGCGCAGATGGGCGACTTCGCGCAGGAACTCCGGCGACATTGGCTTGGGCTGGATCGGGTAGGTCAACGGCTCATCCACCCAGCCGACGACTTCGACCGATTCGGCCTGAATCTCGAAGCCTTGGCCCTTGCCCTGCGACTTGACCAGCTCGCCGGTGGCGATCACCGAGCAGCTTGGGGTCAGCCGTTTGATCTCGTCAAAATTGGCCAGCGCATCGGTGGCGACCACCTGGATCGGCGCAAAACCCGAGCCATCGCTGATGTTGACGAAAGCCAGATTGGCCGAGCCGCGCACGGTGCGCACCCAGCCTTGCACGGTAACTTTGCCGCCTTCGGGGAACTGGCCGGCCAGCCCGGCGGCTACGGATGTCGTCGTCATCGTCTTGAATCCTGTATGTATTGCATCGATATAAAGCGCAAGTTTAATCCAGCCGCGTACAATCGTAGCCATGGCCATCACCCTTGCACCCGCCGCGCTTGAGCGCATCCGTTCCTACCTCGCTGCCGACCCCAGCAAATCGGGCCTGCGCTTTGGCGTGAAGCGCACCGGCTGCTCCGGCTGGGGCTATGTGATCGATATGGCCGCCGCCGCCAACGATGACGACCACGTGTTTGAACACGACGGCGTGCGCGTGCTGGTCGATGGCGACAGCCTGCCGCTGGTCGATGGCACCGAGATCGATTTCTTGAAGCAGGGCCTCAACGAGCAGTTCGTATTCCGCAACCCCAATGTCAAGGGCGAATGCGGCTGCGGGGAGAGTTTTACTACGGATCCGGATAAGGATTGAGGCCGGCTAATTCGAGTTATCGGGTCAGGCTTCAGTTGCTCATTCTGATCCTTAGCCACATTACCGCTTTCGGCAGTGACCGCCAGCTGCAGGCCTTGGCCCTCGAAATAACTCTCTGCGCCGTATCTGGAATAGGCCGCCGGAATTTTACAGGCCGCCAACAGCAGCAAAAGCATGTACAG
>JAUNTK010000119.1:0-6605 GCA_030538735.1 Pseudomonadota bacterium | reverse complement strand
TCAACCACAGCTGGCATAGCTTCTGCCATTCAAGCAACTCCGGGTAGCGCTCGGGATGCGTCGGGAACCAGTAGATTTCCTCGACCGTCGGCTGCACGGCGATCTTGACCGGCTCGCCGTGTTCATCGTAGAGATAGTGCGCCGGGGCAAACCCTTGCTTGGGGCTATTGGGCTGGGGCAGATAGTTGCCATCCGGCCCCTTGGGGGCTTCGGCCACGCGCTGGCTTTCATAAGCTGGGTTGGCGCCATGTTCCATCAGCCAGTACACATACTCAAACCCGCCCCGGCCGCTGTACCAAGCAATCGGCGGGTGACTCCCCCCGGAAAGAGCGCCTGCGTTGATATCCGCACCACGTTCGATCAATAGCTTGATATTGGCCCAGTTGTTTTGCCGGAGAAAGGCCTGATACAACAGCGATTCGCCATTGGCGCTACGGGCATTGGGGTCGCCGCCGTGATCGAGCAACAACTGTAGATAGATCGGGTCTTTGGCGCGCGCGGCATACACCATCGGGCTGTCATCGCGACGGCCTTTTTTGTGCCCACTTTGGTCCACCCACGGCAGGCTGGCATTGGGGTCGGCACCGTTTTCCAGCATGGCGCGCAGGCCTTCCGGGTTCTCGGCCAGGATCGGCCAAGCCAGCAGCGGGGTCTGGCCTTTGCTGAAGATATGGTCGGGGTCAACCCCTTCTTCCTTCATCAAGCGATGGATCTCGGCCACATTGCCGCTTTCCGCAGCCACCGCCAGTTGCAGGCCCGGGCCCTCGAAATAACTCTCTGCCCCATATTTGGAATAGGCCGCCGGAATTTTACAGGCCGCCAACAGCAGCAAAAGCATGTACAGGGCGGCCAAGCGCGCTGACTTGCACAGGTCATCCAGGCGCGGCGGGTGGCGAGCGGGCGGCGGCGATGTATGCATGATCAAATCGTGTACGGCCGTGGGCTCACGTCGCTGGGGTTAGGTAGCGGGATGTCCTTTTCTTCGTAGGGTAGGCCAAGCTGTTTGCGGCTGCGAATATGGCGGGATGGCATCGGCGGCCGTTGGATGCCGCGCTCCATCAACCACAGCTGGCATAGCTTCTGCCATTCAAGCAACTCCGGGTAGCGCTCGGGGTGCGTCGGAAACCAGTAGATATTTTCGACTGTGGGCTGAACAGCGATCTTGACCGGCTCGCCGTGTTCATCGTAGAGATAATGCGCAGGGGCAAACCCCTGTTTGGGGCTATTGGCTTGCGGCAGATAGTTGCCGTCCGGCCCCTTGGGGGCTTCGGCTACAGCTATGCTTTTATAAGTCGGGTTGGCGCCATGTTCCAGCAGCCAATAGACATACTCAAACCCCCCCCGGCGGCTGTACCAGGCAATCGGCGGGTGACTCCCCCCGGAAAGAGCGCCTGCGTTGATATCCGCACCACGTTCGATCAATAGCTTGATATTGGCCCAGTTGTTTTGCCGGAGAAAGGCCTGATACAACAGCGATTCGCCATTGGCGCTACGGGCATTGGGGTCGCCGCCGTGATCGAGCAACAACTGTAGATAGATCGGGTCTTTGGCGCGCGCGGCATACACCATCGGGCTGTCATCGCGACGGCCTTTTTTGTGCCCACTTTGGTCCACCCACGGCAGGCTGGCATTGGGGTCGGCACCGTTTTCCAGCATGGCGCGCAGGCCTTCCGGGTTCTCGGCCAGGATCGGCCAAGCCAGCAGCGGGGTCTGGCCTTTGCTGAAGATATGGTCGGGGTCAACCCCTTCTTCCTTCATCAAGCGATGGATCTCGGCCACATTGCCGCTTTCGGCGGCGACTGCCAACTGCAGGCCCGGGCCCTCGAAATAACTCTCCGCCCCATATTTGGAATAAGCAGCCGGAATTTTGCAGGCGGCCATCAGCACCAACAGCAGGCAGAGGGCGGCCAAGCGCGCTGACTTGAACAGGTCATCCGGGCGCGGCATGATGCAGGGACGATAAGCAACCAGCGGGGTGGGCGATGTCTTCATTATCCGATACCGAGGTTTATCAGCAGCGGCTGCAGGCGCAGCGCGAACGGGTGGACGGTTTGCGGGCCATTGGCGAGGACGCCCGGGCCGATGCACTGGCCCGAGACTATCATGCGGAAAAGATGTTCGGGCTGGCCGACGATACCTATGCAGCAGCGGCGGGAAAGGGCAACCCACCGTTGGGCTATGTGCGCGGCAGCCAACACCCCGAGCGGCTGAGAGCCATGCTGGGCGTGGCCAGTGATGCCGAGGTCATGGAGTTTCTGCATCCTGATAAATCCGGCTTCCGTGCGGAAATCTACCTGCCCGACAAAACCATTTTGGGCCAGGATGCAAAGCCGGTGTTGGCTTACAAGGGTACCGGCGGCGAGATCATCGACCGCCATGCGCCGGGCGGCCGGCGTGATAGCGCGATTGAGGATTGGACCACCGCCAATCTGCCTCAGGGGATGGGCCAACAGACGGATTATTACGACCGTGCCATGAGCTTGGCTGTTGTTGTTCAAGAAAATTACAAAAAACCCTTCGACATCACCGGCCACTCACTCGGCGCCGGCATGGCATCCGCCGCCTCTGCAGTTACCGGGATGCCGGCGGTCACCGTCAATGCCGCCGGCCTGCACCCGGAGACGGCGGCGCGTTATGCCCATCAACATGGTTTGCAGGTGTACCCGGCCAAGGGCTTGGTGGATGCCTATCAAGTCAAAGGCGATGTGCTGACCGATGTGCAGGGCGGGGTCAACCGGATGGCACCGGGGGTGCAGCGCCGGGTCAACGGCATGTTGAGCGATGTCGCTGACCTGCTGGAAACCCCCGGCCTGCGCAGCCAGGTGGATAGCCAATTGAATGCCATGTTGCCGGCACACGCCCGGGCCAGTGCACGGCAAGCCCTAGATTTCATGACCACGCCGGAAGGGCGCCAGGCATTAAAAGAAATGCCGGTGGCGGTGGGTGATATCCGCAGCCAGATGCCGGCCAAGACCGAGCGCAATGGCCAGATTGTTGACCGCGAACACCGTATGGCGCTGGATGAGGTGGCGGCTTTGGCTGGCCCGGCCCTGAAGGTGATGGAGCACACCATCGCCGCCGCCCAAGCTGGGCGTTTGGCCGGGCGCATCGTGCAGGGCGTGGGCCATGTCACGGCGGCATCGGTCGAGACGAGTGGGCAGGGGGTATCACTGGCCTTGCGCCAAACCGGGCAAGCACTGGACCAAGCACAGACCACTTCATGCACGCTGGTACAAGCCACGGCCAGCCAAGGCGGCGAGGTTTCTGCCCGGCTGCACGGTACGCTGGCCACGGCGGCTGCACAAGTGAGCCGTAGCACGGGGCGCACCCAGCAAACCCTGTTGCATGGCGGGGCGGATGCAATGGAGTGGGCCGGCTTGAACCGCTGGCTGCCCACCGACAAACTGCGCCAGTGGGGTGACAAGCAACGTTCAGGCAGCGAACAAGTCGCCGATGCAGTGGAGGTGCGGGCTGCCAGCCAAGCCGATGATTTGCGCAAGGGGGCGCAACTGATGTCGGCCGAATTCTGCAACCTTGGGCGTTACACAGTAAGTGCCACGCAGCAATCGTTGAATGAGGCGGCGACCTATATCGATGCCAGCAGTAGCCGGGTGGCGAGCAATGTACGCGGTGTTGCTGATGGCGCACCCGCAGCGGGTGCCACGCTAGGTGCCAGCATCGGGGTGACGGCCGGCGGTGTTGCCCTACATTCGCCCACAACTTTGCAAGGCAAATTCAATCTTTATCAAACCGCACGGATGTGGGGTGAAATCCGCAGCGGCGCGGTGGATGAGGCATTGCAGCGGCACGGGATCGAGAGCACCGCTTTGCCATCACTGCGCAGCGTGATTGGCGATCAAGAGACAGAGGCCGATCGCCTGCTGGATCAATCGCGACAACGTCAACAACCCGCCGCTGGCCGGCCCGGCAACGAGCTGGGCATGACCGAGCATGGCGCGTCGTTGTTGAATCATCCATCGCACCCGCAATATGCGATTTTCCGTGGCGCGCAGCGCGGTGTTCATGAGTTGGATGCCCAGCATGATCGCCACCCCGATCTGCGCAGCGATCAGTTGGCCGGGGCATTGGCTGTGGAAGCCAGGCAGGCGGGTATGTCGGATATCCAGCATGTGATGTTGAGCCGTGATGCACGCAATGCCATCGCCATCGATACGGCCGATGCCCATGATGTTTCACGCCGTTTGGCTTCAGTGGATGTTGCCAGTGGGATGGGGCAAAGTCTGGAAGACAGTACGCGGCGGATGGCCGAGGCTGAGCTGGCGCAAGCGCGCAATGCCGAGCAACAACAACAGGAACAACAACGGCAGGTGCGCGGGCCAGTCATGGGCTGAGTGGGTTTGCCTTGCTCGGCAGGGCTGATTGCCCCATAATACCCGGCTCCCTGCAGCTTGCCGCTGCAGGGGCTTGCCCCACGGTGTCGATTGTTGGCGTCCGGGGGCTATCAGGTTAGGCAATTCCGCCTTACCGATATCCACAAGGAAAACACCATGCGTCATTACGAAGTCGTGTTTCTGGTCCACCCGGATCAGAGCGAACAAGTGCCGGGCATGCTCGAGCGCGCTACCGCTGCCATCGAAGCTGCCGGCGGCAAGATCCACCGCGTTGAGGATTGGGGCCGCCGGATGCTGGCTTACCCGATCAACAATCTGGTCAAGGCCCATTACGCGATGTTCAACATCGAGTGCGATCAGGCCGCCTTGGACGAGTTGATCGACGGTTTCCGTTTCAACGATGCCATCCTGCGTCACCTCGTCATCAAGCGCGATGACGCCGTGACCGAGCAATCCTTGATCATGAAGAACAAGGACGAGAAGGGTGACAAGCCGGAGCGTTCCGAGCGCCGTCGTCGCAGTGAAGACGATAGCGATAGCAACGATGCCAGCGATGATTCGTCGGATGACAGCGACGACACCGATACCGACGAAGCCGCCTGAGGATCACGAAAATGTCCAAGTTCTTCCGCCGCCGCAAGTTCTGCAAATTCACCGCCGAAGGCGTGGTCGAGATCGATTACAAGGATCTCAACACCCTGCGCCAGTACCTGACCGAAACCGGCAAGATCGTGCCGAGCCGCATCACCGGCACCAAATCGCGCTACCAGCGCCAGTTGGCGACTGCGGTGAAGCGGGCGCGGTTTCTCGCCCTTCTGCCGTACACCGATAACCACGACGTCTAATTGCTGCGCCAGCTTGGCGTAGCGTTGTCGCTGCGCAGGCGCCCGCTCCTCATTGACTCATGTCAACTGCGTCGCGGGCGCCAACGCGCTCCTAGCTACGCCGGCGCTGGCTGTGCAATTACCGCGAACGTGGCAAACCTATTTAGTCCGTCCGGACAACTCACAAGCTGCGGCTTTGGCCGCTAACGGAGACACCCCATGAAATTGATCCTCCTGCAAAAAGTGCAGAACCTTGGCAAGCTTGGCGATACCGTCGATGTCAAGCCGGGTTTTGGCCGCAACTACTTGGTGCCGCAGGGCAAGGCTGTGCCGGCGACCGCCGCCAACTTGGCCGAGTTTGAAGCCAAGCGCGCCGAGTACGAAGCCAAGGCGCAAGCCGCGCACGATGAGGCCGAAGGCCGTCGCGCCAAGCTTGAAGGCGCTAGCGTCACCATCCGCGCCAATGCCTCCAACGAAGGCAAGCTGTATGGCTCGGTGACCCCGCGCGATATCGCCGAGGCGTTCACCGCCGCTGGCTACCCGCTGGAAAAGAGCGAAGTGGTGATGGGCGAAGGCCCGCTGCGCCACACTGGCGAATACGAAGTGATCGCCCACTTCGCCGCCGAAGTGGAAACCCCGGTCCAAGTGATCGTGGTGGCCGACGAAGGCTGAGCCGCGCGCCCAGCCTGATCCGCGACGGGCGCCTTCGGGCGCCCGTTTGCGTTGTGGCCGCCCGTCGTAAAGGCTGCGACATCGATGCGGCAGAGTTATCCACAACTTGTTGTGTCGCGCTTCCACAGGCTTGCCGCCTAGCATTGACCCTTGCACGCTTTCGAGACCCACCCGCCGCCCATGTCCAGCCGCCCCGAGTTCCGCAGCAACGACCGCGCCGATCAGCGCATCCAGCAGCTCCGCCTGCCGCCGCAATCGGTGGAAGCCGAGCAAGCGGTGCTGGGTGGCCTGATGCTGGCGCCTGAGGCGTTTGATCGGGTCAATGATCTGCTGAATGAAGAAGACTTCTATCGCCGCGATCACCAGCTGATCTACCGCGCGATCCGCGAGCTGGCCAACCGCAACCGCCCGTTTGATGCGGTGACGCTGGGCGAATGGTTTGAATCGCAAGGCAAGGCCGAGCAAGTGGCCGGCGGCGCGTATTTGGTCGAGCTGGCCAGCACCACGCCTTCGGCGGCCAATATCCGCGCCTATGCCGAGATCGTGCGCGACAAGGCGGTGCTGCGCCAGTTGATCGATGTCGGTACCGGCATCGTCAATGATGCGTTCCAACCTGAGGGCCGCGAAAGTGGCGAATTGCTCGCCCAAGCCGAGCAACAGGTGTTTGCCATCGCCGAATCCGGCAACCGTGGCCGCGCGGATTTTGTCGCGATGAACAGCGCCTTGCACGATGCCTTCCGCGTCCTGCAAGAGCGCT
>JAUNTK010000118.1 GCA_030538735.1 Pseudomonadota bacterium | reverse complement strand
AGCGCAGACGGCCTAAACGCCCCTTGAGAGTGTCCAGAAAAGGTTGACCACCACAAAGCCTTAGCGGAGTGCTGAACAGCCCGCCTTGAAACCTCACCCGGCGAAGCCGGGGCCGGTTTCTTTTTCAATCGTTTCCACCTCGATGGATTCCGGCTTTCGCCGCAATGACGACTTGTTCAGAACGCCCCTGGCGCGGGATTTCGTGCACCGGCCACGGGCAAGGCAGCCCCGGCAAAACGCTGCATCCGATGCCACTCCGTCGGTCACACCGCCGCCGCGTGCACCCCAGCCACCGCACGCCCGGAGGGGTCGGCGGCGTAGGCAAACGCGGCATCCCACGCAATCGCCGCCGGTGACGAACAGGCAATCGATTTCCCACCCGGCACGGTGCGTGCTGCGGCCTCATCGGGGAACACCTGCTCAAACAATCGACGATAGAAATACGCCTCCTTGCTCTGCGGCGGGTTATGCGCAAAACGCTGCGCGGCGGCGGCAAACTCGGCATCGCTGACCTGCTTTTCCGCATGCGCCTTCAGGCCATCGATCCAGCCATAACCGACGCCATCGCTGAATTGCTCCTTCTGCCGCCACAGGATTTCATCCGGCAACACGCCCGCAAACGCTGCGCGCAAGATGTTTTTTTCGATGCGGCCATCCTTGATCATCTTGGCTTCGGCATCCATCTTCATCGCCACCTCGATGAACTCGCGGTCAAGAAACGGCACACGCGGCTCCACGCCCCAGGCCATCATCGATTTGTTGGCGCGCAGGCAATCGTAGTTATGCAGGGCATCCAGCTTGCGCACCAATTCCTCGTGGAATTCACGCGCATTTGGTGCCTTGTGGAAATACAGATAGCCGCCAAACAATTCATCGCTGCCCTCGCCAGAGAGCACCATCTTCACCCCCATCGCCTTGATCCGCCGCGCCAGTAGAAACATCGGCGTCGAGGCGCGGATGGTGGTGACGTCATAGGTTTCGATATGGCGGATCACATCGGGCAAGGCATCCAAGCCTTCCTCAAACGTGTAGGTGAAGCCGTGATGCACGGTGCCGAGGCGCTCGGCGGCGATCTTGGCGGCTTTCAAATCAGGCGCGCCATCAAGGCCAATCGCGAAGCTGTGCAGGCGCGGCCACCACGCCTCCGAGGCATCGTTATCCTCGATGCGTTGGCGGGCAAACTTGGCCGCGCAGGCCGCCACCAGCGAAGAATCCAGCCCGCCCGAAAGCAGCACACCGTAGGGCACATCGCTCATCAACTGCCGATGCACGGCTGCCTCGAACGCCTCGCGCAGCTCGTGCAAATCGACCTCGACGCCCTCGGTCGCGGCGACATCGCGCCATGGGCGCTGGTAATAGCGGCGCAAGGTGCCGGTCTCGGTATCGAACCAGTGGCCGGGCGGGAATTGCGCCACGTCATCACAGAGCCGCGAAAGCGCCTTCATTTCCGAGGCAAACCACATCCGCCCTTCCGCATCATGGCCCCAATACAGCGGCACGATGCCGATATGGTCACGGGCGATGATCGCGCGCTCACGGCTCGCATCCCACAGCACGAAGGCGAACATGCCGTTCAAGCGCATCAACCACTCGCCGACATCGGCATCGGGATCCGCGGCATACAGCGCGTTGATCACCTCGCAATCCGAGCCACTTTGGAAGGCATAGCCGGCCTGCAATTCATCGCGCAACGGGCGGTGGTTGTAGATCTCGCCATTGACGGCCAGCGCCAGCTCGCCATCCGCCGACAACAGCGGCTGCGAGCCCCCCGTCGGATCAACAATGGCCAAGCGCTCATGCACCAGCAGCGCATGGGGATGCTGATACACCCCGCTCCAATCCGGCCCGCGATGACGCAGACGCGCCGACAACGAAAGGGCCAAGGGGCGTAGCAGCAACAAATCACTGCCGGCGCGTAAATCGATCACGGAAAGGATGGAACACATGGCGGAAGTCCTCGGTTGGGTCGTGCATGGGCGGATGACGGATACGAAAAAGCCCGCCTTGGCGGGGCGGGCTTCAGGAAGGTTTGGCGTGGATTTCTCGCGCTAACCGCTGGCCCGCTGATGGCAGGTAAAGTTATTGCGGTTATTGGCGTTGATAGCGGCGCATGCGCTGCTTGCCGCAGTGGCGGCGTGGAAAGCAGCAAGGGTAAGGCGCGTGGTCATGGCCCGAGTCTGCGCCAAGCCTGCAGCAAAAAGCAAGCCCTAGCGGCGATACACATCGATGCCGGTTTGCTCGATGGCCGCGATCAGCTGGCCATCGGCAAGTGGCCATTGCCGGTGCGCACCCAGCGTAGACAACAAAACCAACGAAGCAATCAGGCCCATTTCCTGCACCGCAGGATGCGCATGGCCACGCAGTTGTAACAGCAGCGCCGGGGCGGATTTCATCAGCCGCGATAGCGCCGGCTCGTCGCAGGCGCATTCGCTGCGCAAGGCGTCGCCGATCTCGCGCGCCAACATCCAATCCTCACCATCCAACAACGCGGCCAACGCCTCTACGCGACGGCCTGCCGGTTTCAGCTTGCGGCGCTCAGGCTCATCGGGCAGCAAGTTTCGACCATCGAGACTGTCGTGCAGCTCCAGCGGGACCCTATCCAATAGCCGCGACATAGCCCGATGATGGCACCCGCCAAGGGTGATCAGTGGGTCAAGGCCATGGGCGATACGCCACCAGTGCGCGGCCTGCACCCGCTCGCCGGCCTGCCATGCAGCCTGTGCCAACGTGGCAGCCACCGCCACGCCATCATCATCGATAAAAATCCGGTTGCCAGACCAAGTATCCAATTGTGGCCGCGTACTGAACTGCCGCCGCCACAGCGCCGACCACGCCCGCAGGGCGGCCAATACGGGTGCGGCCAACGAGGCTTCAACCACGTCATCATGGCTGGCGTGGCGGATGCGCAACATCGCACCTACCCGCTCGACGACAAAGCCGCCCAACAGCGGCTCCAATGTAATGGGGTTGAGATCTTGATCCGCTTCCCCAATAAAGCATGTCGCCACTTGCAGCAAAAAATCGCGCCAGAAAAAGGCTTCGCGCGCGGCCTCACCATCGTCATCGCGCAAGGCCAGATCTGCCTGCCGTTGCTGCCACGCGGGCCATAAAAATTCAGGCCAACCCAAGGCCTGCAACTGCTCGCGCGTCGAACCATCGGCCAGCGGCAGCAGTTGATCCTGGTAGCGGCTGTAAAAATCGGCCGACGCACCGGCCATCTGCCATTCGATATTGACCGCGGCTATCCGCTTGCGCAGGCCTGCGTCGGCATCGCCACGCATATACATCAGATTGGATTCCAGCCATGACAATTCGTCCAGAAACAGGCGTGAATGGCTTCCATCCTGCAAGCGCTTTGCCTTGCCTGATGCGCTTGGGCCATGTTCACCATCCACGCACACATCCAACCAAAACCGCACCCGATCAAATACGGCACCGGCACGGACAAGATGGGTATCACGAGTCTCCGCTTCAGGCGGCTTCAGCCCATGCTTTTCCAGTTGCTGCTGGCGCACGCCATCCGGGTCACCGCCTTGTGCGCGGATCAGATGCGCCTCGGCGGCCTTCCGATGGATATACAGCCATACATTGCCCCAATCGCCCAATCCGCTGAATGCCGACCCAAGCTGCCGCCCCGCCACATTGGCCCAATACGCATCCGCAGCGGCCCAATCACCCGCCACCAAGGCCGCCTCGGCCAGCCGCGCATAGTGCAAATGCGCATTGAGACCGGCACCGGCCAAGGTGCGGGACAAGGCTGGATAGTGGTCGTAAGCGCGGCGGCTCCATAGCCCTTCAGCAAGCAAATCGGCGGCGATCATGGCGGTTTCGCGCACCGCGGGTACTGGGTCAGCCAGCAGTGCCTTGAGCGCCTTGCCAAAGATATTCATCAACTGATCTGCGCCGGTGCTGCCCCAGTTCCAATCCAGCGTGGAATACAAAAACTCGGCCAAGCGCAGGCGTTGTAACGGCTCGGCATCGAAGGCGGCAGGCAGGACGCGTTTCAAGATGCCCAACATGCTGGTGCGCGCCGGCGCAGTTTCAAGCAACGCCAATTGGGTGGACTGGTCGGCACGCTGCAAATCACCATACAACAGGCGGCTGTAATACAGATCGGGCCAATACGCGGCGAATGCCTGCAATGCATCGCCCAACTGCGGATCATTCGGTTTCCGATCAGGGCCAAGCGGCCAGATGCGGTTGATCTGCCCAGCCACGATATGGCCATCATCATCGGCACCTTGATTGGCCCGTATCAATGCCCATGCCGCACTGATAAACCAAAGCGGCGCATCGGCATCGCCTTCGACCTGCGCACTCCCAACCCGGCATACCAAGCGCTGGCCATCAATTTCAAGCCGTGCACTGGCCTGGTCGTAACGTGTCTGCCAATGGGCGTGCCCGAAGGCTCTCATCATTGAGTGCAGGGCTACTAGCGCGTTCACGATGAAGGCGTATCCAGCAATCGCCCAATCAACGTCCGGTACACACGCGGCAGCGCCTCCAGATCCGCCACCCGCACATGCTCATCCACCTTGTGGATCGACGCATTGACCGGGCCGATCTCGATGCATTGCGCCCCCAGTGGTGCGATAAAACGCGCATCGGAGGTGCCGCCGCCGGTGCTTTCTTCCGGCACAAAACCGGCTGTTTCGGCCAGCACCTCGCGCGCGGCTGCACGCAAATGGCCCTCCGGCGTGTAGAACGGTGCGCCGCTACGATGCCAGTGGATGCGGTAATCCACACCGTGCTGGCGCAGGATGGCTTCGCATTCGGCCTCCAGTTGTTCGGCCTGCCAATGCGGGTTGTAGCGCAGGTTGAACAGTACCTCCAACTGGCCGGGGATCACATTATTGGCGTGATTTCCAGCATGGACATCGGTGATTTGCAGGCTGGTCGGCGGGAAACTTTCGTAGCCGTCATCCCATTGCCGGGCGGCCAACTCGGCCAGCGCCGGCAAGGCGTGGTGGATCGGGTTCTTGGCCTTGTCGGGGTAGGCGACATGGCCTTGCACGCCATTGATGATGAGCCTAGCTGAGAGCGAACCACGCCGGCCAACGCGCAATAAATCACCCAGTATTTCCTTCGATGAAGGCTCGCCAGTAATACACCAATCGATACGCTGGCCACGTTGGCGGAACCACTCGGCCACCTTGCGCACGCCATCGATGGCATCGCCCTCCTCGTCCGAGGTCAGCAACAGCGCGACGGTGCCGAGGTGATCCGGTTGTGTGGCGACAAACTGCTCCAGCGCAATCACGAACGCGGCAACCGAGGATTTCATATCGGCGGCCCCGCGCCCGTACAGCACACCGTCGCGGATTTCCGGGGTGAACGGGTCGCTGGCCCAATCGGCCAACGGCCCCGGCGGCACCACATCGGTATGGCCCAGCAAAACCAGCACCGGGCCGCCACTGCCATGCGTGGCCCAGAGGTTATCGACATCGCCAAAGCGCAGATGTTCGATCTCAAAGCCGCTACGCGCCAGACGCCCGGCGATCATCGCCTGACAACCGGCATCATCCGGGGTGATGGAGGGGCGGGCGATTAGATCGCGGGTGAGATCGAGGATGTCGCTCATGGCGCCAGCTTAACCGCTGCGGGGCACGCCTTGCCCGCGACACCCAGCCAATGCATCAAGCCACGCCAAGCAATTTCTTGTAGCTGTTATCGCTGAAGCCCTGCACCACGCGGCCATCGCCCAGCACCAGCAGCGGGCGTTTGACCAGCGCCGGGTGCTCACGCAGCAACAGCTTCCATTCGGCATCGCTGCCCGGTGCCTTGCGGTGATCCGGCAACGCCCGCCAGGTGGTCGATGATTTATTGATCAACACATCCCAGCCGCCGACGGCGTCTTTCCACTGCATAAACATGTCCGGCGTCGGCAATTGCTCGCGCACATCCACGAACTGATAGTCGATGTCGAAACGCTCCAGCCATTTGCGTGCCTTACGGCAGGTATCGCAATTCTTCAGGCCGTAAACGCGGATGCTCACGAGGCCAACCCGCGCAGCAATTCATTGACCGAGGTCTTGGCCCGGGTTTTTTCATCGACGTGCTTGACGATCACCGCGCAATACAGCGAATGCGAGCCATCGGCGGCGGGCAGTGAGCCCGATACCACCACGCTGCCCGGCGGCACCACGCCATAGCTGATCTCGTCGGTTTCGCGGTTATAGATGCGGGTGGATTGGCCGATGAACACGCCCATGCCGATCACGCTGTGATGGCCGACGATCACGCCCTCAACCACTTCCGAGCGCGCGCCGATAAAGCAGTGATCCTCGATGATGGTCGGGCTGGCCTGCAACGGCTCCAGTACGCCGCCGATGCCGGCGCCGCCGCTGATATGGCAATGCTTGCCGACCTGCGCACAGCTGCCCACGGTGGCCCAGGTATCGACCATGCTGCCCTCGCCCACATAAGCGCCGATATTGACAAAGCTCGGCATCAGCACCACATCGCGGCCGATATGGCAGCCGCGCCGCGCCACTGTGCCAGGCACCACACGCACGCCTTCGCGCTTGAAGGCATCGGCGTCATAGCCGGCAAAACGCAAACCCACTTTGTCCCAGTACGGGGCTGGCGCGCCAGCCATCACCTGCATGTCATGGGTACGGAAATACAGCAGCACCGCTTTCTTCAGCCATTCGTTGACGTGCCAACCATCGCCAACCGGCTCGGCCACGCGCATCGCGCCCGATTCCAGCCCCTGCATGCAGGCTTCGATATCGGGATGCAGGGCGGCGATGTCATCGCCATGCAAATCGGCACGGCGCTCAAAAGCGTGTTCGATGCGCTGGCGAAGATCGGAATCGGTCATGGTTTGTCTCCTGTGTGGCGGTCGGCCAGCGCAGCGCGCAGAGCCTGTTGGCGGGGTTCGTCGAGCGGTTGATCGTCGGCGTCGCTAAGTTGAAAAACGTCTTCGGCACGCTCGCCGAAGGTAGCGATGCGCGCATCGTGGACGCGCAGGCCATGCCCACGCAAGGTTTGCGCGATATCGGCCAACAGGCCGGGGCGGTCGGTGCAAACCAAGCTCATCAAGGTGCGGCGGCCATCGGCACTGGCGCTAAACACTACCTGCGGCACGATGCGGAAATGCTGCAACTGGCGCGGCGTGCTGCGCCGTGGCGGGCGGATGCTGGAAAGATCATCGCACGCTAAGGCATCGCGCAGGCGTTGCTCAACCCATTCGGCGGCAACCGGCCGACGCGGGTCAATCGGCAGCACGTGCAGGGTGTCGAACACATGGCCGTTGGGGCCGTTCAACAGGCGCGCCTGCTGGGTGGCGAGGCCGGCGCGATCCAGCGTGGCGACGATGGCGGCAAACAGGCCATCGCGGTCGGGCGACCGCACAAACACATCCAGCCCATCGGCATCGGCATCGCCAATCCGGCGCACCGCGACGTGCAAAGGTGCATCCGGCTGGCTGGCCAACGTGGCTGCCTGCCAAGCCAGTTGGTCTGGCCGCGCACGCAAGAAGCTGGCCTCGGGCATGGTCTGGAACAAGGCATCGGCGGCTTCTTCACTCACGCCATATGCGCGCAGGATTTCGCGGGTGGCGGCTCGGGCTTCGGCGATGCGCTCAATCGCCGCCACCGGGTTTTCCAACCCACGACGCAAGGCCAGACGGGTGGCGACATACAAATCGGCCAGCAGCCGGTCGCGCCATGCGTTCCACAATTTGGGCGATGTCGCGGCGATATCGGCGCACGTCAGCAGGTATAGATGATTGAGATGCTCGCGGTCGGCGACCAATGTGGCGAAGCGCTGCACGACATCCGGGTCGGAAATATCCTGTTTTTGCGCGGTGATTGACATCAACAAATGCTTCTGCACCAGCCATGCCACCAACGCGGTATCGGCATTGGAAAGCCCCATCGCCTCGCAAAAATCCCGCGCATCCACCGCGCCAAGCTCGGAGTGGTCGCCACCACGGCCCTTGGCGATATCGTGGAACAGGCCGGCCAGCAGCAGCAAATCGTGCCGATCTAGGCGCTGCCAAACTTCATGCGCCAAGCTGAAACGCTGGGTATCGGCCGCTTTCTGGAACAGGCCGAAATTGGCCAGCAAAGCCAGTGTGTGCTGGTCAACGGTATAGACGTGAAACAGGTCGAACTGCATGCGCCCGGTAACGCGGGCAAACGCCGGGATCCAGCGCGCCAGCACGCCCATCTGCGACATGCGGCGGATGCTGGTGAGCGCATTGGGCTGGCGCAGCAGTTGCATAAATTGCGCACGCAAGGCTGGGCTGGCATCCGGGTAATGCGGCACGGCAGCCAAGTTTTCCGCCAGCGCGCGCGCCGTCTCCGAATGTAGGGCGGTCGCCTCCGGCAAGCTGGCCCAAACGCCAAACAGGGCAAAGATTTGCGCCGGGTCACCATGCGGCCACGCCGGGTGACGCGCCGCCAGCCATCGCCCGCGCAGCTCGAACGTGGCATCCAACGGCTCTGCCAGCAGCTCGCCT
>JAUNTK010000117.1 GCA_030538735.1 Pseudomonadota bacterium | reverse complement strand
GACCGCGGCCAATTCTTCAAAAATGATCGCCGCATCCAGCCGTGAAAGCCCCAAGCCGCCGATCGCCTCTGCCGCATACACGCCACAGAAACCCAGCTCACCGGCCTTGCCGATCGCCTCACGCGGGAAGATGTGCTCGGCATCCCAACGCGCGGCATGCGGGGCAAATTCGGCGGCGGCAAATTCACGTGCCGCCTGCTGGAAGGCGAGCTGATCGTCGCTGAAATCGAGTGCGTTGCTCATCGTCACCATCACTTCAAACTGATCGTGGTGTTGACGCCGTGGCTGGCGGTATCGTCATCAAACCAGCGCGCGGTGACGGTTTTGGTCTGAGTGTAGAACATCACCACTTGCTTGCCGTAGGGGCCAAGATCGCCCAGTTTGGAGGCACGCGAGCCGGTGAACGAGAACAGCGGCACCGGCACCGGGATCGGCACATTGATGCCGACTTGGCCAACATCGATATCCTCTTGAAACTTGCGCGCGGCCGCACCCGACTGGGTGAAAATCGCGGTGCCATTGCCGTTGGGGTTGGCGTTGATCAATTCGATCGCCGCATCCAGCGAATCGGCTTCAAGGATCACCAGCACCGGCCCGAAAATTTCTTCGTCATAAATACGCATGCCGGGCTTGACCCCGGAGAAGATGGTCGGGCCGATGAAGTTACCCTGCTCATAGCCCGGCACGCTCGGGTTGCGGCCATCCAGCTCCAGCGTGGCCCCTTGCGTGATGCCGGATTCGATCATGTCCTCGATGCGCTCGCGTGCGCTGCAGGAAATCACCGGGCCCACATCGGTGCCCGCTTCCTTGCCGGCATTGACGCTCAAGGTCTTGGCCTTGGCTACCAGCTCAGGGATCCAACCACGGGCCTCACCCACCAGCACCGCCGTTGATGCTGCCATGCAGCGTTGGCCGGCAGCACCAAATGCCGCACCGGCCATCGCGTTCAAGGTTTGCTCTTTGTTGGCATCGGGCAGCACCACGGCATGATTTTTGGCGCCCATCATGCATTGCACGCGCTTGCCGGCCAGCGTGGCGCGGTTGTAGACATGGGTGCCGACTTTGGTCGAACCCACGAAGGACACCGCCTTGATATCGGCGTGGTCGCAGATCGCGTTGACCACATCCGGGCCACCATGCACCACGTTCAGCACGCCCTTCGGGATGCCGGCCTCCAGCGCCAGCTCAACCAAACGCATGGTGACCATCGGGTCTTGCTCGGAGGGTTTCAGCACAAAGGTATTACCGGTGGCAATCGCCATCGGGAACATCCACAGCGGGATCATCGCCGGGAAGTTGAACGGCGTGATGCCGGCGCAGACGCCCAAGGGCTGCAGCACGGTATAGGTATCGACACCATTGGCGACGTTGTTCGCCAACTCGCCCAGTTGCAGGTTGCCGATTGCCGCGGCGTGCTCGACCACTTCCAGCCCACGGAACACATCGCCCTCGGCATCGGGCAAGGTCTTGCCCTGCTCGGCGGTGAGGATCGCGGCGAGTTCCCCCATGTTTTCGCGGATCAGCTGCTGGTATTTCAAGAAGATGCGCGCGCGGGTGCCAATCGGCGTCTTGCGCCAGGTCTTGAATGCGGCTTGCGCGGCGGCCACAGCCGCATCCACTTCATCGGCGGTGGCGAACGGCACTTTGGCCAGCACTTCCTGGGTAGCGGGGTTGACCACATCGCGCCATTCGCGGGTTTTCGATTCGATAAATTCGCCGTTGATCAACAGTTTGACGGTAGGCGGGGTGTGGCTGGCATTCATGCGCATGGCTCCTGGATCGGCGGCCTGCCGGAAGGCGGGCGAAACCTCAAGTTTACCGGGCATCGGGTGCGATGCCGAACCGGGAAATCCACACGCCTACGCATGGTTTACCCGGCCGCGCTCATCAACGCAGATACAAAAACGCCGCCGGGGTTGCCGGCGGCATTCGCAGTCACGCTATCGCGGCGGGCTTCAAGCTGCCGCGCGCCCACGCAGTTCGCGGGCCGAGGCCACCATCGCCTGCAGCGCGGTGCGGGTTTCCGGCCAGCCACGGGTCTTCAGGCCGCAATCGGGGTTGACCCAGATCTGATCGGCATTGAGGACATCGTTGGCCTTGTCGAGCAGCTCGGTCATCTCGGTCTGATCCGGCACGCGCGGCGAATGGATGTCGTACACACCGGGGCCGATCTCGTTGGGGTACTTGAACTTGACGAAGGCATCAAGCAGCTCCATCCGCGAGCGCGAGGTTTCGATGGAAATGACATCGGCATCCATCGCCGCCACCGCTTCGATGATGTCGTTGAATTCCGAGTAGCACATATGGGTGTGGATCTGGGTCTGGTCCTCGACCCCCGATGCGCTGATGCGGAAGCTGGCGACCGCCCAATCCAGATACGCCTGCCAATCCTTGCGGCGCAGCGGCAAGCCTTCGCGCAGCGCCGGCTCATCGATCTGGATGATGCCGATGCCGGCGGCTTCAAGATCGGTGACTTCATCGCGCAGGGCCAAGGCGATCTGCCGGCAGGTCTCCGCACGCGGCTGGTCATCGCGCACAAACGACCACTGCAGCACGGTAACCGGGCCGGTCAACATGCCCTTCATCGGCTTGTCGGTCAGCGATTGCGCGTAGGCCGACCAACGCACGGTCATCGGTGCCGGGCGCAGCACATCGCCAAAAATCACCGGCGGTTTGACGCAGCGCGAGCCGTAGCTTTGCACCCAGCCAAGCTTGGTGAAGGCGAAACCATCGAGTTGCTCGCCGAAGTATTCAACCATGTCGTTGCGCTCAAACTCGCCATGCACCAGCACATCGATGCCGATGGCTTCTTGCTCGCGCACGCAGTTTTCGGTCTCTTTGGCGATGAAGGCATCGTAATCAGCCTCGCTCAATTTGCCGGATTTGAAGCTGGCGCGGGCGTTGCGGATTTCAAGCGTCTGCGGGAACGAGCCAATCGTGGTGGTCGGGAACAGCGGCAGGCCGAAGCGCTGGCGCTGCACATCCTTGCGCGCCGGGTACGGCGACTGGCGGTTCTCGTAGCCGCCATCGACACCGGCAAGGCGCTGGGCAACTTCCGGGCGATGCACCTTGGCCGAGTTGCGCCGCGATTGGATGCGGGCGCGGGCATCGGCCAACGCCGTATCGGCCCCGGCCTTGCCATCGGCCACATCAGCCAGCACGCGCAGTTCTTCAACCTTTTGTCGGGCAAACGACAGCCAGCTTTTGAGATCGGCATCCAGCGATTTTTCCAGGCTGGCATCGATCGGCACATGCAGCAGCGAGCACGACGGTGCCAGCAGCAGTTGATCGGCACCGCGACGTGCCTTGGCGCGCTCGATCAAACCCAGCGCGCGGTCTGGGTCGGTGCGCCAGATATTGCGGCCATCGACCACACCCAGCGATAGCACCCGGCCTTCGGGCAAGGCATCCAGTACGGCGTCGAGTTGTTCCGGTGCGCGCACCAAATCGATATGCAGGCCATCGACCGGCAACGCGGCGGCGGCGGCGAGGTTGTCTTCAAGCGCGCCGAAATAGGTGGTCAACAGCAGCTTAGGGCGCTCGGCATCGGCTAGTGCGGCATAGGCACTGCGATACGCAGCCTTGGCATCGGCGCTCAAATCCAGCACCAAGCACGGCTCATCGATCTGCACCCATTCGGCCCCGGCGGCCTTGAGCTTGCCGAGCAGCTCGGCATAGGCCGGGATCAATGCCGGCAACAGCGCCAGCGCATCGCTGCCATCCACGGTCTTCGCCAGCAGCAAGAAGCTGACCGGGCCCAGCAGTACCGGGCGCGCATTGAAGCCAGCCGCCTTGGCTTCGAGAAATTCGGCCACCGGCTTGTCGCCACGCAGGCGGAAGGTCTGGCCGGCTTCCAGCTCTGGCACCAGATAGTGATAGTTGGTATCGAACCACTTGGTCATTTCCAGCGCGGGCAGATCAACGCCGCCCTTCTGCAGACCTCGCGCCATCGCGAAGAAACCCTGCAACGCATCGGCATCGGCCAGCGCGCGGTAACGGGCCGGGATCGCATCGAACAAATACGCGGTATCCAGCACATGGTCGTACAGGGTGAAATCGTTGCAGGGCACCACGTCGGCACCGGCCTCTTTTTGCAATTGCCAGTGGCGCAGGCGCAGCGATTTGGCCAGCGCTTGCAACGCGCTGGCGCTGGATTCTTCTTTCCAGTAGGCCTCGACCGCGCGCTTCAATTCACGCTTGGCGCCGATGCGCGGGAATCCGAGGTTGGTGACTTGGGTCATGGGGCTGCTCTCATTGCTTGGGATGGAAGGGCGGGGAATCGGGCATCGCGACCGCTGCGGATCGCTTCAGAAACTTAATCGCTTCATTCGCATAAAGCGATACACTAACGACGGCGCCACGATATCGCCCAAATTCGGTGGCGTCAAGGCTGTTTGGCTGAATCCGGGCAAAACCACTGCCGGCACTGCGCAGCGCGCCCGGCTCTGGCAAACTGCGAGCTGGATTTTTCTTTCGGCGGCGCCGGTTGGCACCGCCTTCGTCTTTATGGAGTTGTGCATGAGTGCCCCCCGCCCCCCTCTGACCCTGTCGCGTCTGGATGTCGAGCGCATCGAGACCTTGTTGGAAAAGGTCAGCCCCGGCCAGTTCGATGTGGCCAGCCTGCAATCCGAGCTGGAGCGCGCCAATGTGCTGGAGCCACGCGAGATGCCGGCCGATGTGGTGACCATGAACTCCACCGTCACCCTGCGCAACGAAACTACCGGCGATGAGCGCGTCATCACCTTGGTGTTCCCGCACGAGGCCGATGGCAGCGGCCATAACGTCTCGATCCTGGCCCCGGTCGGCAGTGCGCTCTTGGGCTTGAAAGTCGATGACACCATCGATTGGCCGATGCCCGGCGGCAACAGCGCCACCCTGCACGTGTTGTCGATTGATTTCCAACCGGAAGCCGCCGGCCAGTACCACCGCTGATCGAGCCTGCGCGCAGCCATCCCGGTGCCTGCCGGGATGAGCCGATGCGCCATCGCTCACGCCTCGGCCACCTCAATGGCCACGTCAACCAAGAACCGCGATCACGATGAGCAACGACATCACCCGCCCCACCTTCCACGGGTTTGAACAAATCCCGCTGCGCGAATACGCCGAGCGCGCCTACCTCGATTACTCGATGTATGTGGTGCTTGATCGCGCCCTGCCGTTTATCGGCGATGGCTTGAAGCCGGTGCAGCGCCGCATCATCTACGCGATGAGCGAGCTGGGCTTGGCCGCCAGCGCCAAGCCAAAAAAATCCGCACGCACCGTGGGTGATGTGATCGGCAAATACCACCCGCATGGTGATAGCGCCTGCTATGAAGCCTTGGTGCTGATGGCGCAGCCGTTTTCGTACCGCTACCCGTTGATCGATGGCCAAGGCAACTTCGGCTCCAGCGACGACCCAAAATCGTTCGCGGCGATGCGTTATACCGAATCCAAACTCACGCCCATTGCCGAAGTCTTGCTGGGCGAACTGGGCCAAGGCACGGTCGATTGGGATCCCAACTTCGATGGCACGCTGGAAGAACCCAGTTGGCTGCCGGCACGCCTGCCGCATCTGCTGCTAAACGGCACCACCGGCATCGCGGTCGGCATGGCGACCGATGTGCCGCCGCATAACCTCAACGAAATCGTCAGCGCCTGCATCCGTTTGCTGGATGACCCCGATGCCAGCGTCGCCGACCTGTGCGAGCACGTGCTGGGCCCGGATTACCCCACCACGGCCGAGATCATCACCCCGGCCAAAGACCTGCGCACGATCTATGAAACCGGCAATGGCGGCGTGCGTGCGCGGGCGACGTTTGTCAAAGAAAACGGCAACATCATCATCACCGCACTGCCGTATCAGGTATCGCCATCGAAGGTGATCGAGCAGATCGCCCAGCAGATGCGCGCCAAGAAACTGCCGTGGCTGGAAGATATCCGCGATGAATCCGATCACACCACCCCGGTTCGCATCGCGCTGATCCCGCGCAGCAACCGGGTCGATGCCGATCAATTGATGGGCCATCTGTTTGCCACCACCGATCTGGAAAAGAGCTTCCGGGTCAACCTCAACGTGATTGGGCTGGATGGCCGCCCGCAGGTCAAAAACCTGAAGGCGCTGCTATCGGAATGGCTAGGCTTCCGCCAAGACACCGTGACCCGCCGCCTGCGCCATCGGCTGGAAAAAGTCGAGCGCCGCCTGCACTTGCTGGAAGGTTTGCTGATCGCCTTCCTCAATCTGGATGAAGTGATCCGCATCATCCGCAGCGAGGACGAGCCGAAAGCCGTGTTGATGGCGCGCTTCGATCTCTCCGAAGATCAGGCCGATTACATCCTTGATACCAAGCTGCGCCAATTGGCACGGTTGGAAGAAATGAAGATCCGTGGCGAGCAGGACGCGCTGGCCAAAGAGCGCGAGCACTTGATCGCCATCCTCGACAGCAAGGCCAAGCTTAAAAAGCTGATCAAGGATGAACTGCTGGCCGATGCCAAAAAATTCGGTGATGCGCGGCGCTCGCCATTGGTCGCCCGTGTCGCCGCGCAAGCCTTGGACGAAACCGAGCTGGTCGCCAGTGAGCCGGTGACCGTGGTGCTGAGCGCAAAAGGCTGGGTGCGTGCAGCCAAGGGCCATGATGTCGATGCCGCGGCACTCGCCTACCGCGATGGCGATGGCCTGCTGGCGGCGGTGCGTGGCCGCAGCAATTTGCAAGTGGCCTTCCTTGATTCAACCGGGCGCAGCTATTCCACCGCCGCGCATACCCTGCCCAGCGCACGCGGCAATGGCGAACCGCTGACCGGGCGCTTCTCGCCAGCGGCCGGCGCCAGCTTCCGCGCACTGGCCAGCGGCGAAAACAATGCCCGCTTCGTGCTGGCCTCCAGCGAAGGCTATGGTTTCGTCACCCGTTTTGAAAACCTCACCGGCCGGCAGAAAGCCGGCAAGGCGATGTTGACGCTGCCGGCCGGTGCCGAAGTGCTGCATCCAGCCGCCGTCGCCAATGTCGAAACCGACCGCATAGTAATCGCCACCAGCGCCGGCCATGTGCTGGTGTTTGCACTGGCCGAGCTGCCGGAACTCGACAAGGGCAAGGGCAACAAACTGATCGAAATCCCCAAGGCCAAGCGCGGCACGGAAAAAGTCATCGCTGTGGCGGTGGTGCCCGAAGGTGGCAAGCTGGTGGTGAAATCCGGCAGCCGGGCGATGACACTCACCTGGAAAGACCTCGAAGCCTATCTGGGCGCACGCGCCTCGCGTGGCAGCCTGCTACCGCGCGGCTGGCAGAAAGTTGATAGTCTGGATACTGAATAACTTCCCACATCAGGCCCATGCCATGACGCGGTTTTTGTTGCTCCTGCTACTCGCCGCGTCATCAAGCGCCAGCGCCATCGTGATCCGGCATGATGTCGATGACGCGCAATACCGGGTTGCTGCCTCGGCGTTCCCCGCGCTCGCCGATATGCCCGGCGAAGGCCACGGTGTGTTGATCGCCCCGCAATGGGTAATCACCGCCGCGCACACCATTTCGTGGCAGCACGCGGTCAAGACGGTCACCCTCAATGGCGTTGTCCGGGATGTTGCGCACATCGAAATCCACCCCGGCTACAAACCGCCACCGCAGGCATTGATCAATCAGGCCTTGGCCAGCGGCGAATGGATATTGGCGGTCAACCAGATTGCGTCATCCGACGACATCGCCCTGATCAAACTGGCGCAGCCCGTGGCCGATGTCGCCCCGGTCGCGCTCTACCCGGGCAACGAGCACATCGACAAAGTGGTGCAGATCATCGGCAAGGGTGCCACTGGCAATGGCGAAACCGGGCACGCGCCAACCGGCCCCAATCGCACCGAGCTGCGCCGCGCCTTCAACAAAGTCACCAGCGCCCATGAGCGCTGGTTTTGCTATGTGTTCGACGCGCCAGAATCCGCATCCGCACTTCCGCTGGAAGGCAAAACCGGCAGCGGCGATAGCGGCGGCCCGGTGCTGATCGAAACCGATGGGCAATGGCAGCTGGCCGGGCTGGCCGCATGGGGGTTGATCCACGGCGATGTGCGGGTGACGCGCCCCGGGCTGTACGGCCAATTCACCTGCAATGTGCGCCTCAGCCATTACCGCGACTGGATCAAGCAGGTGATCGCCGAGCAGCCGTAAACCCGCGCAAGCACACTGCGTGCAGTTGCGTGTTCACGCGGTAATCCGCCGTAGCGCACTCACGCCAACTGCATGAAGCGCGCCACGTAGTCATCGGCTGGTTGTTCGATCAGCATCTGCGGCGTGCCCACCTGCACCAGCCGGCCCTGCCGCAGGATGGCGATGTGCTGGCCGAGCTTGACGGCTTCGGCAATGTCGTGGGTGATGAAGACGATGGTCTTGCGCAGGCGCGCTTGCAGGGCCAGCAGCTGATCTTGCAACTTGTGGCGGATGAGCGGGTCGAGCGCGGAGAACGCCTCGTCCATCAGCAGCACCGGCGTGTCCACCGCCAGCGCGCGGGCCAGGC
>JAUNTK010000116.1 GCA_030538735.1 Pseudomonadota bacterium | reverse complement strand
AAATCTGAGCTGTTTCACAGGCAGCCTAGGAGTACCAATCGTCCGGGATGTGACACGTAGACAACAAAGACAGCGTTCGCCATCGGGCCGCCCCCAGTTCCGAGTACGACCGGGCGCTGTGGGCGGAGTTCCCGCCAGGCACCCGCTTAGTCGCTCACATCCGCTGCGCGGCGTGCCAAGCCAGCAGCAAATCCAGCACAACCAAATCCGCACGCACGGTGGTGCGCAGCAGGTCGCGGCTGCGGTTGGCCTGATCGAACCACGCGGCCAGGCGTTTTAACTGCGTGGGCGCGGCGCGGCGTGCCTGCTCTAACGCGATATCGGCGGCAAACGATAGACGCAACGCAGCCTGCTCATCGCCCACCCAGTGCGCCGCCACCAGCGCGGCCTGGCCACTATCGCGCTTGACGCCTTCAAGATCCTTGGCGACCTCTTTGCGCAGGTCGAGCGCGCCGGCGCGCAGCCAGTGGTCGGCCAAGCCGGGATGGCCGCCAGCCAGGCGCAGTGCCTCATCGGCACGGGCCTCGGCATGGCCTTCGCCGACCAGCCATTCAAGTGCTTCGTCATGCGTGGGCAGGCGGAATTCCAGCACTTGGGTGCGGCTGCGGATAGTGGCCGACAGGCGTGCCGGGCGCGCGCTGATCAGCCACAGAAAGCGGCCGGGCTGCGGCTCCTCCAAGGTTTTCAGTAGCGCATTGGAGGCGGCGTGGTTGATCGCGTCGGCCGGGTCGAGAATGGCGACTTGGTGCTCGCCGTACTGCGGGGTCAGCGCCATTTTTTCCGACATCGAACGGATCTGCTCGATGACGATTTCGTTGCGGATTTTCTTGGTTTTTTCGTTCCAGCCATAGCCGATAAAGCGCGCGTCGGGATGCGCCGGGTGGCCAAACGGATGGGCAAGACTGCCATCGGGGCGGGTCTCGACTGGCTCGCTCTGGCTGCGCGATTCAAACAATTGGCAACTGCGGCATTGGCCACAGGCCTCCTCTGCGTTGCCGCGTTTCAGGCACAAGACGCGCTTGGCGAGTTTTTCCGCCACCGCACGTTTGCCGAGTTCCGCCGCGCCAGCAAATAGCAGGCCGTGCGGCAGGCGGCCGCCATCCAGCGCTTCGGCGGCTTTGTCATAGACGCGCTGCTGCCACGGTGCCAGCCTCATACGCGATACGCCTGTAACGCTGCCTGCGCATCGGCGGCCACGCTGGCGGCATCGCGGCTGGCATCGATCACTCGAAAGCGATCCGCCGCCTGTTGGGCGCGCACCAGAAAGCCCTGCCGCACGCGCTGGAAAAACTCGTCGCGCTCGCGCTCGATGCGATCCGGTGCGCCGCCACGTTGCACGGTGCGCGCACGCCCGGCGGCGACATCGATATCCAACAGAAACGTCAGGCCCGGTTCGATGCCGACCACCTCGCGTTCAAGCGTGGCGATCAATTCCATCGATACGCCACGGCCGGCGCCCTGATAGGCATAGCTGGAATCGGTGAAGCGATCACACAGCACCCAAGCGCCGACCTCAAGCGCGGGGCGGATGGTCTCGGCGACATGCTGGGCGCGGGCGGCAAACATCAACAGCAATTCGGTGTGGGTCGTGGCTGGCTCGTGCGTGGGATCAAGCAGCAATTGGCGGATTTGCTCGGCCAACGGTGTGCCGCCCGGTTCGCGGCTCAACACCACGCGGCAGCCATCGGCTTCAAGTGCGCTGCGCAACGCATGGATCACCGTGCTCTTGCCCGCGCCCTCGCCGCCTTCGATGCTGACGAAGCGCTTGTGTCTTAGCAATCCGCTCACGGTTGCGCCGGCGGTTGGTCGCTGGCCGGCGAATCGCCAATGCTGATCGCGCCGTTTTCATCGCTGATCGTCACCGTGCCGGGCATCGGCACGCCGGTTGGCCAGATAGGCCTGCACATTGCGCTGGTGCTCGGGATAGGTACGGGCAAAGCGGCTGCGGCCACTGCCATCGCCGATGGCGACGAAAAACAGCGCATCGCCCGGTGCCGGGTGCGCGGTCGCCTTGATCGAGGCCCGGCCCGGCATCGCAATCGGGGTTGGCGGCAGGCCGGCGCGGGTGCGGGTGTTGTACGGCCCATCGGTGCGCAGATGCGCCCAAGTAAACTTGCCATCCCATTTATCGCCGAGGCCATAGATTATGGTCGGGTCGGTCTCAAGACGCATGCCCAGCTTGAGGCGGCGGTCAAACACCCCGGCGATCTGCGCACGCTCATCGGCGATGCCGGTTTCTTTCTCGACAATCGATGCCATGGTCAGCAATTCGTACGAATTCTTGAACGGTAAATCCGGGTCTCGGCCCTGCCATGTGTCTTCCAGCACTTTCTCCATCGCCGCATAGGCGCGCTTCAACACGCCGGCATCGCTATCGCTGCGGTTGTATTGGTAGGTCTCGGGCAGGAAGCGGCCTTCGGGGTGCTCGCCCTCTTTGCCGATGGCCTGCATCATGTCGGCATCGGTGAGGTCGGCGGTTTCTTGCTTGAGATGCGGCGCATTGCGCAGCGCCCGGCGCAGGTCACGGATCGTCCAGCCTTCAACGATGGTGAGCCGGTAGCTGATGATCTTGCCATCGCGCATATCGGTGAGTATCCGGCGCGGGGTGATGCCGGGTTTCAGCGCGTATTCGCCGACTTGGATCTTGCCGGCGGCACCGCTCAATTTGGCCAAGGCCTGCCATTCCAGATCGTGCCCCACATTGACGCCTGCGACACGCAATTTAGCCAGCACAGTTTTGAAGGAATCGCCGCGCTCGACGATCACCGCGCTATCGGCGCTCATCCCCGGCACCGGCGTATCGGCAAACGATTGGCCGCGCTGCCAGACCACACCCACGGCCAGCGCGGCACAGACCAACAACAACAAAAACGTGATGACGGCGCTGCGGCAGCCTCTCATTTCAGTTTTGTCTCCGAATAGGGGGTGAAGCCCGGATGCGCAACGGCAAGCTGGGCTTGCAGATCGCGGATCGCGGAGTGGATCGACGGCCAGTGCGTATCGCCCAGTCGCCGAACCGGCAGGATACCGCGCACCGCATTGCTGAGGAAAACCGCCTCGGCCTGCTGCAGTTCAGTTTGGGTAATCGGCGCGATGATCGCGAGGCTCTGCGCCAGCAACCAGCCGCGCATCACCCCGGCCACCCCGCAACGCTCTACCGCCGGCGTGCGCCAAACGCCATCAATCAAGGCGAACAGATTGGCGCTGGTGGCGCAGATCGGCGCGCCCTCGGCATCGCACATCAAGCCTTCATCGGCCCCTTGCGCGGCGGCTTCGCTGCGCGCCAGCACCTGCTCCAGCCGGTTGCCATGCTTGAGCCCGGCCAAGCGCGGCTGTGCGGACAAGCGGGTTTCGCAGTGGATCACGTTGAGTGCATCGTGCGGCGCGGGCAGCGGCTGTTTCGACAACAGCCACAACGGCGCGGCGGCGTGATCAGGCGCATAGCCGCGCGCACCGCTGCGGCTGACATGGAGCTTCAAGACAGCGTCATCGCCACCCAGCAAACGCTGTGCTTCGGCCAATATCCGCGCCGCATCCGGCAGCGGCATCGCCAGCCGCTCGGCAGCGGCGCGCAAGCGGGCCAGATGGCGATCCCACCACGGCAGTTCGCCACGGTGGGCGCGCAGCGTTTCAAACAGGGATTCGCCATAAGCAAAGGCGCGATTATCAAGCGGGATCGCATCAATCGGTGCATCACCTAGAAACAGGCGCGTACTCATTCGCCAACACCCAGTGCGCGCAACATGCCGCGTGCCTTGGCGCGGGTTTCGGTCAGCTCCTTGTCTGGCTCGGAATCAATCACGATGCCGGCACCGGTACGGAAGCGCAGGTGCTCGCCCTCAACTTCCGCGCTGCGGATCAGGATATTGAGATCGAGATCGCCATCGCGGTTGAGCCACCCCATCGCGCCGGTATACGCACCACGGCCGATGCCCTCCAGCTCGGCGATGATTTCCATGCAGCGCACTTTCGGCGCACCGGTGATGGTGCCGCCGGGAAAGGTGGCGCGGATCACATCGACCGGGCTGGCATCATCACGCAGCACGCCACGCACATTGCTGACGATGTGATGCACATGGGCATAGCTTTCCACCGTCATCAACTCATCGACTTCCACCGTGCCGCCCTTGCAGACGCGGCCGATATCGTTGCGCTCCAGATCGACCAGCATCACATGCTCGGCGCGTTCCTTGGGATGGCCGATCAGCTCGCGGATACGGCCGGCATCGTCATCACCCGGCGTGCGCGGCCGGGTGCCGGCGATGGGCCGGGTTTCGACGATATCGCCACGCACCGAAACCAGCCGCTCCGGCGAGGCGCTGACCACCGCCCAACCATCGTGCGCAAACAGGCCGGCAAACGGCGCTGGGTTGGCGGCGGTGAGTTGCCGATGCAGCAAGGCCGGGTCGAGTGGCGCGGCAAAGCGCACCTGCCACGCCCGCGAGAGATTGACCTGAAACACATCGCCCGCCGCCAGATAATCCAGCACGCGGCAGGCACCATCGGTGAAACGCTCGGGCCGGTCTTCTTCAATCGCCTCGGGCGGCTGCCATGCCGGCAACGCGGCCTGTGCCGGCAACGCCGCGATATCCGCCAGCACGGCATCGCGCAATGTCTCGCTGCCCGGCTCGCTGACAAGATGAAAATCGCCCGTGTCGTGATCATGCAAAATCGCCACCGGGCAACGCAGCGCAATCGCCGATGGCAGGCCACCAGCGGCTGGCGCAAGCCGCAGTACCGGCTCGATTTCGCCCGCTAATTCATAGCCAAGAAACAAGGCCCAGCCGCCGCGAAATGGCGGATTGCGGGCGGCGGCGGCATCGGGTTTATCGGTGCGCAAATCTTGCCAAACGTGTTCCAGATGGGTGAGAAAATCGCCCGCCAACGCATCGTCGGCCAGATCAGACAAGCGCCCCTCGGCATCACGCTTGAAGCCAGCACCTTCGCTTGCCAGCAACATATCCCAACGTGCGTGCTTTTTTGCCGACGCATCCAGCGCCGCCGCCGATGACGCCATCAGCAGCGGATAGCGCGCTGGATCAAGCCGACGCAAATCGGCGAGATCGACATGCTGGCTCAGTTTCTCGATACGCATGGGGAATGGGGTTGGCTGGCGAGGTCAAACGGCAGAGCGCCTCATGGGTAGAAGCAGCCTAGGGTGTGCTTGCTTTGGATGTATCGACAACCCTCGGATAGCGACGATCATTCGACTAACCCACATCATCACTTCGACCCGGCTGGGCACTCACATCGGATGCAGAAACACGCCCCTGCCCCGCGGCCAGCCATCAAACCCGCTTGAACACCAGTGTGCCGTTGGTGCCGCCAAAACCAAACGAATTGGACATCGCCACCTCCACCCGGGCCTCGCGCGCGGTATGCGCCACATAGTCCAGATCACAGCCCTCGGAGGGGTTGTCGAGGTTGATGGTCGGCGGGATCACACCATCAAACAGCGCCATCGTCGAGAACACTGCCTCCACACCACCGGCCGCGCCCAGCAGATGGCCGGTCATCGATTTGGTCGAGCTGACCATCACCTTGCCAGCGGCATCGCCAAGCACCGATTTGACCGCCATCGTCTCGGCCAGGTCGCCGGCCGGGGTCGAGGTGCCGTGGGCATTGATGTAGCCGATCTGCTCGGCATTGAGGCCGGCATCGCGCAGTGCATTGACCATGCAACGCGCCGCGCCTTCGCCGGATTCGCTGGGCGCGGTCATATGGAAGGCATCGCCGCTCATGCCAAAACCGACCAACTCGGCATAGATGCGTGCGCCGCGCGCCTTGGCGTACTCGTATTCTTCGATCACCAGCACGCCGGCACCATCGCCCATCACAAAACCATCGCGGCCGCTGTCCCACGGGCGCGAGGCCTGCTCGGGTGCATCGTTGCGGGTGGAGAGCGCCTTCATCGCGCAGAAGCCGCCCAAGGCGGTCGGCGTGGTCGCGTATTCGGCACCGCCGGCAATCATCACATCGGCCTCGCCGTACTGGATCATGCGGTAAGCCAGCCCGATGTTGTGGGTGGCCGTGGTGCAGGCGGTGACGGCGGCGATATTCGGCCCCTTGGCGCCGGTCATGATCGACAACTGGCCGGAGACCATATTGACGATGGTGCTGGGGATGTAGAACGGCGAAACTTTGCGCGGGCCGCCATTGGCCAGCTTCAAGGTGGTTTCCTCGATGCCGGATAGGCCACCGATACCAGCCCCCACCGCCACACCGATGCGCTCGGCCGCCTCGCCTTCGATTTCAAGACCGGCATCGGCGATCGCCATCATCCCGGCGGCCACGCCGTAATGCACGAACGGGTCCATCTTCTTGACGTCTTTCGGCCCGATGAAGGCGGCCGGGTCGAAACCGCGCACCTCGCCGGCAATCCGGGTCGGGAACGCTTCGACATCAAAATGGGTGATCGGCCCGATGCCGGATCGGCCCGCCTTGATCGCGGCCCAGTTGCTTTCCAGATCATTGCCAAGCGGCGAAAGAATGCCGAGGCCAGTGATGACGACGCGACGTTTGGACATGCGTGCTCCGTATGCGGTATGCGGTTTCCAACATGCGCGAGGCCGCATTAAGCGGCCCCGGCATCATGATCTGCAGGCGCAGATCACTCCTTGACGTGGGCCTTCACGTAATCGATGGCCTGCTGCACGGTGGTGATCTTCTCGGCTTCTTCATCCGGGATCTCGCACTCGAATTCTTCTTCCAGCGCCATCACCAACTCGACGGTATCAAGCGAGTCCGCGCCAAGATCGTCGACAAACGACGAGCTATTGGTGACGTCTTCTTCCTTGACGCCCAATTGTTCAACCACGATCTTCTTGACGCGCTCTTCGATATTGCTCATGTGTGACCCCTCCGCGGGATTGGTTCGTGAAACAGGTGGCTAGTGTAAGGGAAAAGCAGGGGCCAGGGGCTAGAGGTCAGAAGGCGGGGAAAAGCACAAAATCGCACATGCACTTGCTTTCCTGGCCCCTAGCCCTCGACCTCTGAACCCTGCTTCAGGGCATATACATCCCGCCATTAACATGCAGGGTTTCGCCGGTGATGTAGCTGGCATCCGGGCCGGCCAAGAAGGCCACGGCGCGGGCGATATCGGCGGGCTCGCCAAGGCGGCCCAGCGCGATCTGCTCGGCCATCGCGGCCTTGGCGTCTTCGGGCAAATCGGCGGTCATATCGGTGGCGATAAAGCCCGGCGCAACCACGTTGACGGTGATGCCACGGCTGCCGATTTCCTTGGCCAGCGATTTCGAGAACGCGATGATGCCGGCCTTGGCCGCCGCGTAATTGGCCTGCCCAGCATTGCCGGTAACACCGATCACCGAGGCGATATTGATGATGCGGCCACGGCGCGCCTTCATCATCGCGCGCATCACCGCCTTCGAGCTGCGATACACGCTCGTCAGATTGGTATCGAGGATGGCCTGCCAATCCTCGTCCTTCATCCGCATCAGCAGATTGTCACGGGTGATGCCGGCGTTATTGACCAAGATCGACAGGCCGCCAAATTCTTTCTGAATCGCCTCGATCAGCGCCTCGATGCTGCCCGCCTCGTTGACGTTCAACACACGGCCGTGGCCGCCAACAGCCTTCAAGCGCTCACCGATGGCGGCGGCACCGGATTCGCTGGTGGCGGTGCCGATCACCGTCGCGCCGCGTGCGGCCAACTCATCGGCAATCGCCGCGCCAATACCGCGTGACGCGCCGGTGACCAAAGCGATTTCGTTTTCGAGAGGTTGGTTCATAGGGTTCCTTGTTGGCTACCAGCCCAGCACCGCCGGGCCGATCGTGATCGTGTCGGTGAAATCAACGTGGCGGCGGCTTTGCAGGCGCGATCCCGCGATATCTGGCCTTAGTCGGCTTGCCCCCAGAAGGCATCCTCGGCAGCGCCATCACCGGAGAACAGAAACACTTCCACAATCCGGCCATCGCGGACACGCAGCAGATCGATGCCGTCCATGTCCATCGATGCACCGGCACGCTTGCCGCTGAAATGCACCGGCACCGCCACCAGCTCACCATTGACCAACGCCGGGCCGGTCACGGTCAGGGTAAAACTGCCTTCACTGACCGCCATCATGCCGCCGATCAATGCGCCGAAGCCATCCGGGCCGTGGTGCGAGCCACTGAAGCGGTTGTTGCCGGGCTGATGCCAGACCAAGTCTGGGCTGAACATCGCCACGGCAGTTGGCACATCGCCACTGGCGACTGCTTGAAAGTAACGATTGACGACATCGGCAGGATTGTTGTTGTTCATGCTGTTCTCTCTTGAATCGTTGAAGCGCGCGGGTGAAACAGGCTGATTCACGCCAATCCATCAATATGTGTGAGCAATTGCTGGCTGGCTATCGATTGCTGCTGGCGGCCAAGCGGCTCGTCTTGCCGTGGCTTGCTGATCAAGCGCCTCGTTGGTTCTCACCCCAGCTAACCGCCGAGGCCCATTTTTCTATCGTCACCCCAGCGCAGACTGGGGGCCATTTTGCTTTTACCGCACAAGATCAAGACAGGCCCCAGCA
>JAUNTK010000115.1 GCA_030538735.1 Pseudomonadota bacterium | reverse complement strand
GAGGCCTGCGTGGTCGGTGCCGGCAGCGAGTTGATCGCCCGGGTGACGCTGGTCACCCGGGTGCGCATCGGCCAGCGCGTGCGCATCCATCCCGGCGCGGTGATCGGGGCCGATGGTTTCGGCTTGGCGATGGAGGCCGGCCGCTGGCTCAATGTGCCGCAGTTGGGCGGCGTGGTGATTGGCGATGATTGCGAGATCGGTGCCAACACCTGCATCGACCGTGGCGCGCTGGAAGACACCGTACTGGAGGAAGATGTCCGCCTCGATAACCAGATCCAGATCGGCCACAACGTGCATATCGGCGCACATACCGCGATGGCCGGCTGTTCGGCCGCCGCCGGTAGTGCGAAAATTGGCCGCTATTGTCTGATCGGCGGTGCCGCCGGTGTACTCGGCCATCTGGAAATCTGCGACCAGGTGATGGTGACGGCGATGAGCTTGGTCACCCACTCGATCCGCGAACCGGGCGAGTATTCTTCCGGCACGCCTTTGATGGACAATCGCGCTTGGCGCAAAAGCGCCGCCCGTTTTAAGCAACTCGACCGGCTGTTCCGTGAGGTACGCGACGGCGATGACAAGGAGAACGCATGAGCCAGAACGTACAACTGCCCCTTGATGTGGAAACGATCCGCGGCCTGCTGCCGCATCGTTACCCGTTTCTGTTGGTTGATCGGATCGTCGAGTTCGATGGCCAATCGCGTCTGCGTGCGTGGAAAAACGTCAGCATCAACGAGCCGTTTTTCAATGGCCATTTCCCCGCCCATGCGGTGATGCCGGGCGTGCTGGTGATCGAGGCGATGGCGCAGGCCGGCGGCCTGCTCAGCCATCTGATCCGCGGCGGTGCCGATGCCGGCAAGCTCTCGTATCTGGTCAAGGTGGATGGCGCCAAGTTCTCGCGCATGGTGGTGCCGGGCGACCGGCTGGAGATCGAAGTCTCGATCAAGCGCGAAATCCGCAACATGACCCTCTACGCCTGCAGCGCCCATGTCGATGGCCAGCAGGTGGCCTGCGCGGACATCCTCTGCGCCGAGGTGGATGCCTAAGATGGCCCGCATCCACCCCAGCGCCGTGGTTGATCCTGCCGCGCAGCTGGCGGCGGATGTCGAAATCGGCGCGTTCAGCCTGATCGGTGCCGGGGTTGAAATCGGCGCCGGCAGCGTGGTCGGCCCGCATTGCAGCATTCACGGCCCGACCCGGATCGGCCAGCGCAACCGCATCGTCGGCCACGCCGCGATCGGCGGCGATCCGCAGGACAAGAAATTCGCCGGTGAGCGCGTTGAACTGGTCATCGGCGATGACAACCTGATCCGCGAATTCGTCACCATCAACCGTGGCACTGGCACCGGCGGCGGCATCACCCGGATCGGCAACGGCAACTGGCTGCTGGCCTATGTGCATGTCGCCCATGATTGCCAGATCGGCGATGGCTGCGTGTTCTCCAACAACGCCACGCTGGCCGGGCACGTCACCGTCGGCGACCAGGTGATCCTCTCGGGCTTTGCCGGCGTCCACCAGTTTTGCCGGATCGGCGCGCATGCGTTCATCGGCATGGGCGCGTTCGTCAATGGCGATGTGCCGCCGTTTTTGATGGTGGCGCAAGACAAATACGCCCGCCCGCGCGGCATCAATGCCGAGGGCCTGAAGCGGCGTGGCTTCGATGCGCCGCGCATCATGGCGATCAAGCGCGCCTACCGTGCGCTGTACATGGGCGATGCCAAGCTTGATGAAGCCAAGGCCGAGCTAGCCGAGATCGCCAGCGCCAGCGATGACGTGCGCGCCTTCCTCGATTTCATCGAGGCTGGCGAACGCCCGCTGCTGCGTTGACCGCGCGCTGATGAGCCGCGCGCTGCGCATCGCCCTGTGTGCCGGCGAAGCCTCTGGCGACGTGCTGGGTGCCGGCCTGATCGCCCAACTGCGGGCGCGGTTCCCCGATGCCGAATTCGCCGGTATCGGCGGGCCGAAAATGCGCGCCGCCGGCATTGATGCCTGGCATGACGCGCAAGAATTGGCGGTGATGGGCTTGGCCGAAGTGCTGGCGCATTTGCCGCGCTTGTTGAAGCTGCGCAAACAGTTTCGCCAGCGTTTGCTGGATTGGCAGCCGGATGTCTTCATCGGTATCGATGCCCCGGATTTCAATCTGGGTGTGGAGAAGTGGCTGAAACAACGCGGCACCCGCACCGTGCATTACGTCAGCCCCAGCGTCTGGGCGTGGCGCGAATCGCGGGCGGCGAAAATCGGCGCATCGGCCGACCGCGTGCTCTGCCTGTTCCCGATGGAGCCGCCGATTTATGCCAAGCACGGCACCGATGCGGTCTTCGTCGGCCACCCGATGGCCGATGACATCGCCCTGCAGCCCGACCGCCCGGCGGCCCGTGCCGAGCTCGGTATCGCTGCCGAGGCGCAGGTATTGGCGATCCTGCCCGGCTCGCGCTTGGGCGAAATCGACACGATGCTGCCGATCTTCCTCGATAGCGCGATCATCCTGCGCCAATCGATGCCGCAGTTGCAGTTGCTGATCCCGGCCGCCAACCCGGATTGCCGCCGTGCCATCGAAAGCCAATTGGCCGCATCGCCACTGGCTGCACACGCGGTGCAGTTGCTCGACGGCCAAGCGCAGGCGGCGATGATCGCCAGCGATGCGGTGTTGCTGGCCTCCGGCACCGCCGCGCTGGAAGCGATGCTATGCAAGCGGCCGATGGTGGTCGGCCACCGTATTTCGCCGCTCACTCACTGGGTTGTCCGCCGCTTCGGCCTGCTCAAATCACGCTTCGTTAGCCTGCCCAATGTGCTTGCCAACCAAGCCCTGATCCCCGAATTGCTGCAAGACGAATGCACGCCCGAACGACTCGCCACGGCCTTGCAGCACTGGCTGCAAGATCAAGCCGCCGTGGATGCCCTGATCCCGCGCTTTAGCGCCATCCACCATGAATTGAAGCGCGATGCCTCGGCCAGCGCGGCACGCGCTGTGGCCGAATTGCTGGCTGGCTCACCCGCCCGATGAAGGCCATCGACGACCTGTTTGCGCGGCCCGGTGCGCGCACGCTGATCGCCGGCGTTGACGAGGCCGGGCGTGGCCCGCTGGCTGGGCCGGTCGCGGTGGCGGCAGTGATCCTTGACCCCGCGCGGCCAATCGATGGGCTGGATGATTCAAAAAAACTCAGCGAAAAACGCCGCGAAGCACTCGCCCCCCTGATCCGCGAACGCGCCTTGGCCTGGCATGTGGAGTTTGTCGAAGCCCACGAGATCGACACGCTCAATATCCTGCAAGCCACGCTGGCCGGGATGAGCCGCGCCTTGGCCGCGTTATCACCAGCCCCCGGCCTTGCCCGCATCGACGGCAACCGGCTACCGAAAGTCCTCTGCTGCCCGGCCGAAGCGCTGGTGGGCGGCGACGCCATCGAACCGGCCATCATGGCCGCCTCGATCCTCGCCAAAACCGCCCGCGACGCCCGCCTGCGCGAACTGGATGCGCTGTTCCCGCAGTACGGCTTTGTCGGCCACAAAGGCTATCCCAGCCCCGCACATCTGGCCGCACTGGCCGCACACGGCCCCTGCTCCGAGCATCGGCGCAGCTTTGCCCCGGTCAGGCACGCACTGGCCACGCACTGCCGATAATCCGGCCCACGTCAAGCTGTTGCGGCGCTGCCCTCGCTGTTAACCTGCTGGTTTCCGCTGGTGCTTCGCAGCCGCATGTCCGCCCGTTTCGCCCATCTGCAATTGCACAGCGAGTACTCGCTGGCCGATTCCACCATACGCATCAAGGAGCTGGTGGGCGCGGCGGCCAAGCGCGGCATCCCGGCACTGGCGGTGACTGATCGCAACAATCTGTTCGCGCTGGTCAAGTTCTTCAAAGCCGCCGAAGGTGCCGGCATCAAGCCGATCGCCGGGGCTGATCTCGCCATCGGCCTGCCCGGTGAGTCGGCCAGTTGGCTCACCCTGCTCTGCCGCGACCATGACGGCTACAAGGCGCTTTCACGGCTGATCTCGCGGGCATGGATGGAAGGCCATCGGCATGATGGCGTGGCGGTTCACCCGGCGTGGCTCGGGCAGGAAAACCTCGATGGTCTGATCGCGATTGCCGGGCGCGCCTCCGAGGCCGGGCAGTTGGCGGCGATCAATCGCCACGACCATGCCGAAGGCCATTTGCGCGACTTGCTTGGCCTGTTTGGCGACCGTCTGAATTTGTCGATCTCGCGCAGCGGCCGCAATGGCGAAGAAGCCTTCAACGGCTTCGCGCTGGCGATGTCATCCAAACTTGGCATCCCGCTGATCGCCAGCAACGATGTGCGCTTCATCGATAGTGAGGGCTATGAGGCGCATGAGGCGCGCGTCTGCATCGCCTCCGGCCGAGTGCTGGATGACCCCAAGCGCCCGCACGATTACACCGATCAGCAATACCTGAAATCCGCCGATGAGATGGCCGCGCTGTTTGCCGATGTGCCCGATGCCATCGACAACACGCTGAGGCTGGCCGAGCGCTGCAATGTCAACCTGAAGCTCGGCACCTATTACCTGCCGGATTTCCCGGTGCCCGACGACCACACGCTGGAAAGCTGGATCCGCAAGCAGGCCGCCGATGGTTTGGCCGAGCGGCTGGAAAAGCAGCCACTTGCGCCCGGCAAAAGCCGCGACGATTACGCGAGCCGCCTCACCCGCGAGCTGGATGTGATCGTCAAGATGGGCTTCCCCGGCTACTTCTTGATCGTCGCCGACTTCATCAATTGGGGTAAAGCGCACGGCATCCCGGTCGGCCCGGGGCGTGGTTCGGGTGCCGGTTCGCTGGTGGCGTGGGCGCTCGGCATCACCGATCTTGATCCGCTGCCCTACGATTTGCTGTTCGAGCGATTCTTGAACCCCGAACGTGTCTCGATGCCCGATTTCGACATCGATTTCTGCATGGACCGGCGCGATGAGGTGATCGATTACGTCGCCCGCAAATATGGCCGCGAGCGGGTCAGCCAGATCATCACCTACGGCACCATGGCGGCCAAGGCGGTGGTGCGCGATGCCGGCCGTGTGCTCGGCCACCCCTATGGCGTGGCCAAGCTGATCCCGATGACGCTGGGCATCGGTTTGCAGGATGCGCTGGGGCGCACCGAAAAATCGCGCAAGGATGATGCCTGGCGCAGCGATGAATTGATCGCCCGTTACAACGATGACGAGGATGTCCGCGACCTGCTTGATCTCGCCCTGCAACTGGAAAACCTGACCCGCAACGCCGGCAAGCACGCTGGCGGCGTGGTGATCGCGCCGGAGCCGCTGGCCGAATTTGTGCCGCTATTTGCCGAACATGATGTCGATGGAGCCGGCAAAAACCCGGTGACCCAATTCGACAAGGACGATGTCGAGGCGATTGGCTTGGTCAAGTTCGACTTTCTTGGCCTGCGCACGCTGACCATCATCGATTGGGCGGTGAAGTCGATCAACCTGCGCCGGCAACAGGCCGGTGAGCCTGCGCTGGATATCGCCGCGCTGCCACTGGATGACCGCGCCACCTATGAGTTATTCGCACGCGGCGATACGGTGGCGGTGTTCCAGTTTGAATCACGCGGCATGCGCGATCTGTTGAAGCGCGCCATGCCCGACCGCTTTGAAGACCTGATCGCGCTGGTCTCGCTGTATCGCCCCGGCCCGATGGATCTGATCCCCGACTTTATCGACCGCAAACACGGCCGCGCCGAGGTTGAGTACCCACACGCGCTGCTGGAGCCGGTGCTCTCACCCACTTATGGCGTGGTGGTGTATCAAGAGCAGGTGATGCAGACCGCGCAGATTCTGGCCGGTTATTCGCTGGGTGGCGCTGACTTGCTGCGCCGGGCGATGGGCAAGAAAAAGGTCGAGGAAATGGCCAAGGAGCGCGCCAAGTTCGAGGCCGGCGCGCTGGAAACCCATCAGATCGAGCCGAAAATTTCTGGCCCGATCTTCGACCTGTTGGAAAAATTCGCCGGCTACGGTTTCAACAAATCGCATGCCGCCGCCTACGCGCTGGTGAGCTACCAGACCGCGTGGCTGAAGGCGCATTACCCGGCCGAGTTCATGGCGGCGGTGCTGTCATCGGATATGGACAATACCGACAAGGTGGTCGGCTTTCTTGATGAGGCGCGCGCGATGGAGCTCGCGGTGCTGCCGCCGGATGTCAATGCCTCGGGCTATATGTTTGAGGCGGTTGACCCCAAAACGCTACGCTACGGCATTGGCGCGGTGAAGGGCGTGGGCCGTGGTGCCTGCGAAGCGATCATCGAGGCGCGCGAGAAAGAAGGTGTGTTCAGCGACATGCTGGATTTCTGCCAGCGGGTTGAATCCAACAAGCTCAACCGGCGCACATTGGAGGCGTTGATCCACGCCGGTGCGCTTGATGCACTCGCCATCAACCGCGCATCGCTGATGCTGCAAGTGCCGGAAGCCTTGAAAGCCTGCGAGCAGATGGCGCGCGAACGCGATGCCGGCCAAGTCTCGCTGTTTGGCGCGGCGGAATCGAGCGCACCGACATTGCATATCGAATTACCGGAAACCCACGACTGGCCGCTGCCGGAAAAACTCAAGCACGAGCGCGAGACACTGGGCTTTTATCTTTCCGGCCACCCGATGGACCCGTATCGCGATGATCTGGTCGATGTGATCGGCTTCCACCTCGGCCAGCTCGACACGATTTGGAGCGAGCGCGCCGAGGACAAAAAAGGCGGCTGGCGCCCGGAAAAAACCGTGATTCTGGCCGGCCAAGTCACCGCCCAGCGGCGCAAGGGCGAGTCACAGGCCTATGTCACGCTTGAAGACGGGCGCGGCCGGATCGAATGCGCGTTCTTCGCCGAAACCTTTACCGAGTACGCCGAATTATTAAGCCGCGACCGCATCCTGATCGTCGAAGGCGGCCTGCGCGAAGATGATTTCTCCGGCGGCTTCAGCCTGCGCGCGCGGCGCTGCTGGGATTACAGCCAGGTCTGCGCCAGCCATGCCCAGCGTCTTGCACTGCGGCTGGATTTGCGCGTACCCGGCGCGATGGAAGCGGTCGATGCCCTGCTCACCCGCCAACGCCCCGGCCCTACCCCGATCCGTTTTGAACTGCTGCGCGAAGGGGCCGTTGGCCAACTCGATATCAATGGCAAACACGGCATCCGCATCGATCAGGAATTAGCCGCCAGCCTGCGCGCCACGCCCGGCGTGCGCACGGTCAAATTGGCGCTGGCCAAGCCGTGGGTGTGATCGGCTACCAATCGATTCCGAAATCGCTTGACATCCTTTCATGTAAGCAATAAGTTCGATTACATGAAAGCATCCGCACCCAGCCCCTCCACCCTGCACCAGCGCGCCTACCGCGAACGCATGCGCAGCGCCGGGCTGGTCAAGAAGGATGTGTGGATCCGCCCGGAGTACGCCGAAGAACTGGCCGCCATCGAACGCGCGATGCGCGAGAGCGAACGCGATCTTGCCAGCCCCGCGTTACCGGCACACGACAACGGCGGCTGGACATTGCCGGGCATCCACCACGCGATCAGCGAAACCAGCGCGGCACGGCAAGGCGTGATCGTGCTGGAATGGATCGAAGGCGCCGACCCCGGCCTGCATTTGGTGATGCGCGAATTTGGCGATCTCTCGGTCTTTATCGCCATCAGCGGCGAGCAGATCATCGTCGAAACTTGGCTATGGCCATTGGCCGCCGTCGCCGACCCGGCCGCGTTCAACGCCCATGTGCTGGCCACTCACAAACTGCTGCCCCTCTCCACGGTCGGCCTCGAAACCGTGGGCGGCGTCCCCGGCTACACCATGTTCGGCGCGTTGGATGCACGCTCCAGCCTCTCTAATTTGATGTTTGAAATCGAAGCATTGGCCGATAACACGCTTGAAGCCAGCGAGGCGTGGCTTGGCTATCTCAAGCCCGATCAGCGCAGCGGGGCTGCCGCATGAGCCCGTTCAAAGAATTGTTCGAGCGCCTGCAATCCGAAGTCGGCCAGATCAGCGATGCCCTGCGTGGGCAAGCGGCCGAGCGTGTGCTGGATGCCGAGATCCGCGAGATCGATGATGGCCTGCACGATTGGCGCAACGAGGCTGCGGCGGCCAAGGCGCGCATCATCACCAGCGAAGAACGCGAAAAGCAGCTCGGCGCCGAGATCCGCCAACTCGAAGCCGATGCCCTCAAAGCCTTGCAGGCCCGCCGCAAAAGCCGCGCGAACCAGATCGCCGAAGCCATCGTCAGCCTGCAAACGCGGCGCGCCGATGAGCGGCAGACGCTGAAAGCCCTCAACGCCCATCAGCAGGCGATGCTGCATGTGATCGAACAAGGCGAGCACAAACTGCGCCGGCTGAAACATCAGCTTGATACCCTGCGCGCCAGCGAAACCCTGCAACGTGCGCAGGCGACTGTGGCACGCCGCCAACCCGGCGCGGCACCGCACCCGGAAAGCGCAGTGGCCTCGGCCAAGCGTGCGCGCAAGGCCAATGCCGCCGAGGCCGCCACGCGCAAACCGCGCCCGGCCCCACCGGCCGATGATGCAGTCGAGGCGGTGTTGGAGCGCCTGCGCGCCAAAG
>JAUNTK010000114.1 GCA_030538735.1 Pseudomonadota bacterium | reverse complement strand
AGTCCAATTCGGCGAATGGAATGTTCGATTGCTGTAGATCCTGGCGCACCGCGTCCACAACGCGAGCGGTGAGGGAATCTGTACGGGGATGAGCCCAAACCAGTTGAACGGAAGTCATAGGTTGTCCTTTTCAATGCGGGAGATTAGGGTTAATTCGATATGACAATAAGGATATTATCGAATCGTTCAGGCGATTTAATGCCAATCAAGCAGCTCATGCAAACAAGTCAATCAGAATGTGCGAATTAAATCGGCCAACGCATCAAATGCGCCCGGTTTGCGTTTGAAGTATGTGTATTTCCCCAGACGCACTGATGTGACGAAACCTGCCTGCAGGAGAACCTTGAGGTGCGTGGACGCCGTGGCCGGTGCAATGCCGATTTTTTCGGCGATGTACAAGCCGCAAACACCTTCGGTTTCGTCGTATTGGTCGGTCGTGAAATGAGCTTTCGGGTCTTTCAACAAGACCAGAATTTCCAGGCGCTTGTCATTGGCCAAGGCTCGGGATTGGGTCAGCAAGGTTGAGTTCATTTGACAAGATTAGCATATTGTCGAATCGTATTGCAACTACACCAATCACGCGCATTTGGGGTGGCGTACAGGTTGGGTACAGGGTGAACGGTTGCGCCTGATCGACGGCCCGCATCCAGGGTCTTGGATGATGGTTGATCCGGGCGGCACACTGGCTGTATCAGATCATTCTGGCCATCACCTTGGCGGGGCGGCGTAATCGCCCGACGCGGGGCGTGGGCGGTGCACTTTTGCCCGCGTCGGCCAAGGTGCCCAAAAACTCAAGCGCGCCCAGCGCCATGACGCTACACTCGTCAGCCCGGTCGGCTTGCCGCCCGGTTTGGCCATATCAAAACAACAACAAACAAGAAAACAAAGGGGAGTGACGTGTCGAAAGCCCAATCCTTGCAGGATCCTTTTTTGAACGCCTTGCGCCGTGAGCGCGTGCCTGTGTCGATCTTTCTGGTCAACGGCATCAAATTGCAGGGCACGATCGAATCCTTCGATCAATTCGTGGTGTTGCTGCGCAATACCGTGAGCCAGATGGTGTACAAGCACGCGATTTCCACCGTGGTGCCGGCGCGCAATGTGCGGATCGGGCCGAGTGGCGGCCTGTCGCCGGCGCAGGCGGGCGAACAGGCTGGCGAAGATGGCGAGGATCTGATCCGCGAATGAGCGTGGCAGCCCTCAACCGGCGGTGGATGTGATCTGTGGAATTGTTTGACCGCTCGAAAAAAGGCGAAAACGCGCTGTTGATCCAGCCGCATCGCGGCAGTACGCCCGAACCGGAAGTCACCGATGAGTTTGCCGAGCTGGCGCGTTCGGCCGGTGCGCGCGTGCTGCAACTGGCCACCGCGCGTATCGACCGCCCCAACCCGGCCACCTTGATTGGCAGCGGCAAGCTGGAAGAAATCAAGGCGATGGCCGATGCGCTGGAGGCCGACCTGATTCTGGTCAACCACCAGCTCACGCCGGGGCAGGAGCGCAATCTGGAAAAAATCTTGGAGCGGCGGGTGGTTGATCGCACCGGCCTGATCCTCGATATCTTTGCCCAGCGTGCCAAATCGCATGACGGCAAATTGCAGGTCGAGCTGGCGCAGTTGAAGCACTTGGCGACGCGCTTGGTGCGTGGCTGGACCCACCTTGAGCGCCAGCGCGGTGGCTCGATTGGCCTGCGTGGGCCGGGTGAAACCCAGCTGGAAACCGACCGTCGCCTGCTGCAGAAGCGGGTCGATCAGCTGCAGAAGCGGCTGGAAAAAGTCGAAGTGCAGCGCACCCAGATGCGGCGTGCGCGGGTGCGCAGCGCATTGCCACGGGTGGCCTTGGTGGGCTACACCAATGCCGGCAAATCCACCTTGTTCAATGCCTTGAGCGGGGCGGATGCCTACGCCGCCGACCAGTTGTTTGCCACGCTTGACCCCACCGTGCGCCGCATCGATTTACCCGGCGGCCATCTGTTGCTGGCCGATACGGTTGGCTTCGTGCGCGATTTGCCGCATGAGCTGGTCGCGGCCTTCCGCTCGACCTTGTCCGAGGCGCGCGAGGCCGATTTGTTGTTGCAGGTGGTTGATGCCGCCGACCCGTTGCGCGAGGAGCGCATCCAGCAGGTGGATGCGGTGCTGGAAGAAATCGGTGCCGGTGATCTGCCGCAGGTGTTGGTCTACAACAAGATCGACCGCTTGGATGGCGCGATTGCGCGTTTCGAGCGCGGTGAGGACACCCGGCCGCGTGCCTGGGTATCGGCGCAGGATGGTTCAGGGCTGGATGCCTTGCGCGAAGGTTTGGCGCAGCTCTTTGGCATGCGGCGGCTGATCGCCCGCCTGCAGTTGCCAAGTAGTTCGGCACGGCTGCGTTCACAATTGCATGCGCTTGGCGCGATCCGCCAAGAAAGCCATGACGAGACCGGTTGGCAGCTGGACATCGACCTGCCCGAAAGCGATGCACGGCGTTTATTGGGCGACCCGCAGGCCGCCCCGTTGGCCGCGCTCTTGCCTGCGCTGGATGATGACCTTATCTAAGAGAGTAACGTCGCGCCGGGACTGCCCGGCGCTGAGCCGTTAGAATCCCGATTCAAAATTCACTCGCAACTTCCGCCCTGTGCGGACATCGATGGAGCAGGCATGGCCTGGAACAAGCCCGGTAACGGCAATTCTGACAACTCGACCCCGCCTTCGCGCAAGCCTTCCGGCGGCGGGCGTGGCCCTTTTGATGGCGTGATCGATCAGTTCCGTGGCCTGTTTGGCGGCGGTAACCCGCTGATCGTGGTCGCCATCGCGCTCGTGCTGTGGTTGCTGTTCTCCAGCTTCGTGCTGGTCGCCGAGCAGCAACGCGGCGTGGTGCTGCGTCTGGGCAAGTTTGATCGCATCATGCAGCCCGGCCCCAATTTCAAGCTGCCGTGGCCGATCGAGCAAGTGACCAAAGTCAACGCGACCAAGATCGAAACCTTCGATACCACTGTGCCGGTGCTGACCAGCGACGAGAACATCGTCAACGTGCAGATCAACGTGCAGTACCACGTTGGCGACCCGCGCCTGTACCTGTTTGGCACGCGCAATGCCGATAACGTCTTGCAGCAGGCCGCGCTCAGCACCGTGCGTGAGAATGTTGGCCGGGCCACATTGGATACCGTGTTGGGCGCGCGTGCCGCGCTGGGCGTCGCTGCCCGCGAGCAACTGCAAAAATCGATGGATGCCTACCGCACCGGCTTGGTGGTGACCGAATTGAACCTGCAAAACGCGCGCCCACCGGATGAGGTTAAGCCGGCCTTTGATGATGTCAACAGCGCGCAGCAGGACAAGGACCGCGTGATCAGCGAGGCGCGTGCCGTGGCTGCCCAGATTGTGCCGGAAGCGCGCGGCCAAGCGGCCAGCGTGCGCACCGTGGCCGAGGGTTACAAGACCGCGAAGGTGGCCCGCGCCACCGGCGATGCGACCCGCTTCAGCCTGTTGGTTGATGAATACAAAGCCGCGCCCGATGTCACCCGCAAGCGCCTGTGGCTGGAAACCGTCGAGCAGGTGTTGGCGGAAAACCGCACCGTGGTGGGCGGCGATGGTCGCCAGTTGATCTATGTGCCGATGGCAGGCCAAGGTGGCCAGCGCAACGAGGCACAGCCGGTGTCGCCGCCGATCGTGGTGCAGCCCGAAGCCGCCGCACCGGCCCCCGCACGTAGCGGCCGCCAGCCGCGTGGGAACTGAGGAGACTGACTGATGAACAATTTCGTTTCCCGCATCCTGCCGATGCTGGTCGCGCTTGGCCTGCTGCTGATGGGCTCGGTATACACCGTGCGCGAAGGCCATACCGCCATCGTGCTGAATCTTGGCCGCGTGGTGCGCACCGAGATCGGTCCCGGCTTGCACTTCAAAATCCCGTTGATCGAGTCCGCGCGCATCTTCGACCGCCGCCTGCAAGTCATGGATGCCGCGCCCGAGCGTTATCTGGATGCCGAGCGCAAGGATCTCAGCGTCGATTTCTTTGCCCTGGGCATGATCGAGGATGCCGGTACCTTCTACCGGGCCACCAATGGTGATGAAGCCGTTGCGGCCCAGCGGCTGGCGCCGATCATCAAGGATGCCCTGCGCAACGAGATCAACTCGCGCACTCTGCAGCAGGTGGTATCTGGCAACCGCGCCGAAGTGATCAAGGAGCAACTCGAAACCATCAACCAGGGCACTCGTAACATCGGCGTGCGCATCATCGACCTGCGCCTGAAGCAGATCGAGTTGCCGACCGATAGCGAAGTGATCGGCGATGTCTACAACCGCATGCGCGCCCAGCGTCGCCAAGTCGCCAGCAAGCTGCGCGCCGAGGGTGAAGAACAAGCCCGCGAAATCCGCGCCGAGGCCGAGCGCGAGCAGGCGGTGATTTTGTCGGAGGCCGAGCGCGATGCACAGAAGCTGCGCGGTGAAGGCGATGCCGAGGCGGCCCGCCTGTATGCCGAGGCGGCGCGCAAGGATCCTGCGTTCTACGCCTTCCAACGCAGCCTCGATGCCTACCGGCAGTCGTTCAAGGGCGGCGATGACGTGATCGTGCTGGAGCGCAACGACCCGTTCTTGCAATACCTGCGCAGCGACCGCTAAGGCGTGCGTTGACCCAATCACGGGCGTCGCCATGTGCGGCGCCCGTGCCATGCCGCCAGCGTGCGATAATGCGCCGCTTGTTTTTCCGAAGGGCCGCATGGGCGGCTGAACGCCACTGATGTCGTCCAAAACCCACGAATCCATGCGCAATCCAGAGATGGAAAAAATCCGCAATTTTTCCATCATCGCCCACGTCGATCATGGCAAATCGACGCTGGCTGATCGCATCATCCATTTGTGTGGCGGCCTGACCGAGCGCGAAATGGAAGCGCAGGTGCTCGATTCCAACCCGATCGAGCGCGAGCGCGGCATCACCATCAAATCGCAATCGGTATCGCTGCCGTACACCGCGCAGGATGGCGTCACCTATCAGCTCAATTTCATCGATACCCCCGGCCACGTTGATTTCAGCTATGAAGTCAGCCGCTCGCTGGCGGCCTGCGAAGGTGCGTTGTTGGTGGTCGATGCCGCGCAGGGCGTCGAGGCGCAATCGGTGGCCAACTGCTATACCGCCGTTGAGCAGGGCTTGGAAGTGATCCCGGTGATCAACAAGATCGACCTGCCAACCGCCGACATTGAGCGCGCCAAGGGCGAGATCGAGGCGGTGATCGGTATCGATGCCGAAGACGCGGTGCCGGTCAGTGCCAAGACCGGCCTGAACGTGCAAGACGTGCTGGAAGCCATCGTCACCCGCATCCCGCCGCCCACGCCGCGCGATACCGACAAACTGCAAGCCTTGATCATCGATTCGTGGTTTGACAATTACCTGGGCGTGGTCTCGCTGGTGCGCATCATGCAGGGCGAATTGAAGCCCGGCGACAAGATGCTGGTGATGTCCACCGGGCGCGCACATCAGGTGGATGCCGTGGGTGTGTTCACCCCGAAGCGCAAGCCGCTGAAAGTGCTGAAAGCCGGTGAAGTGGGCTGGATCACCGCCAGCATCAAGGATGTGCACGGCGCGCCGGTGGGCGATACCTTGACGCTTGCCAACGACCCGGCACCCAAGCCGTTGCCGGGTTTCCAAGAGATGCAGCCGCGCGTGTTTGCCGGCCTGTTCCCGGTCGATGCCGAGGATTACCCCGATCTGCGTGAAGCGCTGGACAAGCTGCGCTTGAACGATGCCGCGCTGCGCTTTGAGCCGGAAAGTTCCGAAGCGATGGGCTTTGGTTTCCGCTGCGGCTTCTTGGGCATGCTGCACATGGAGATCGTGCAGGAGCGGCTGGAGCGCGAATACAACCTCAACCTGATCACCACCGCGCCGACGGTGATCTATGAAGTGTTGAAGACCGATGGCGAGGTGATGCCGCTGGATAACCCGGCCAAGCTGCCGGTCGCCAATATGGTGGCCGAGATCCGCGAGCCGATCATCCGCGCCAATGTGCTGACCCCGCCGGATTACGTCGGCAACGTCATCAAACTGTGCGAAGAAAAACGCGGCACCCAGATCGGCATCACCTATATGGGCAGCCAGGTGCAGATCAGCTATGAGCTGCCGATGGCCGAAGTGGTGCTGGATTTCTTCGACAAGCTGAAATCGGTATCGCGCGGCTATGCCTCGTTGGATTACCACTTTGTCCGGTTTGAAGCCGGCCCGTTTGTGCGCGTCGATACGCTCATCAACGGTGACAAGGTGGATGCGCTATCGATCATCGTCCATCGCCAACACGCCGACCGCCGTGGCCGCGAGTTGACCGAGAAGATGAAGGAGCTGATCCCGCGCCAGATGTTTGATGTCGCGATCCAAGCCGCCATCGGCAGCCAAGTGATCGCCCGCACCACGGTCAAGGCCCTGCGCAAAAACGTGCTGGCCAAGTGCTACGGTGGTGATGCCAGCCGCAAGAAAAAGCTGTTGGAAAAGCAAAAAGAAGGCAAGAAGCGGATGAAGCAAGTCGGCCGCGTCGAAATCCCGCAGGAAGCATTTCTGGCCGTGCTGCAAGTGGATAACAAGTGATGGGCAGGGGCCAGAGGTTAGGGGGCAGGGAAAAGCTTGGTTTCGCCTCTCTGATCACCCACGCCCCAGCCTCGCTTTTGCTCCACCCCTGACCTCTGGCCCCTAACCCCTGGACCCTGAACATGCGTTGGTTTGAAATCGCTCTCGTCAGCCTGACTTTTATCACCGCCGTGTTCTGGGCGATGGACAAGCTTGTGTGGAAGAAGCGCCGCGCCGAGGCCGGCTTGTTGGAGCAGGATCATCTGCCTTGGTATATCGATTATTCCAATGCCTTCTTCCCGGTGCTGCTGGCGATCCTGATCCTGCGCAGCTTTATCGCCGAGCCGTTCCGCATCCCCACTGGTTCGATGATCCCGACCTTGAAGATCGGCGATTTCATTCTGGTCAACAAGTTTGCCTACGGCCTGCGTCTGCCGATCACCAATACCAAGATGATCGCCATCGGCGAGCCCAAGCGCGGCGATGTGGTGGTGTTCAAGTATCCGGGCATGGGCGCGGATGACCCGGATGCCGGGATCGATTTCGTCAAGCGTGTGGTCGGTATGCCGGGCGATCAGGTGCTGTATCAACGCGGTGTACTGACCATCAATGGCACGCCCGTGGCCTACCAGATGGAGGGGCCGGTGGAGATCCGCAGTGGCGATAACGGTATCGCCTTGCCCGGCGTGTTGGCCAAAGAGCAGTTGGGTACGCATCCGCATCAAGTGCAAAACTTTGTGCAAAGCATCGAAATGGGCGGCATGGGCGATGGCGAGTTCAATGTGCCGGCGGGCCACTATCTGGTGATGGGCGATAACCGCGACAACAGTCTGGATGGCCGTTTTTGGGGGATGCTGCCGGAGCAAAACCTGCGTGGCAAAGCCTTCTTGGTGTGGATGAACTTTGGTGATTTCTCGCGCGTCGGCGAGAAGATTCCCTGAGTACCTGTTCACGGCATCGGTACTCGTCAAAGGGCTTGGCAAGGTCTAAGCTTTGCCACATCACGCATTACCCGGGGAGGGGAACATGACAATGAAGTACACCCAGCGCGGCATCACCTTGACCAGCTTTTTGATGGTGCTGGCCGTGGTCGGCTTTTTTCTGTTTATCGGCATGAAGTTGTTCCCGATGTATCAGGAGTTCTGGAGCGTCAAGAAGGCGCTGAAAAGCGTCGCCAGTGATAGCTCGGTATCCAACGACCCGATCAGCATCCGCACATCGCTGGGCAAGTATTTCGAGGTCGGCTATGTCGATAGCGTGAAATCGCAGGACATCAAGGTTGAGCGTTCGCCAACCGGCGGTGCCTTGATCAGCATCGATTACGAAGTGCGCAAGCCGCTGCTGTACAACCTCGATATCGTTGGCAAGTTCAGCGCCGAAGAAGAAAAGCGCGCCGGTGCCGAGTAAGCGTATCGGCCACGATTTTGCCGAGCCGTGGTTGTTGGCGCAGGCGCTGCGCCATCGCAGCGCCGGCCAACCGCATAACGAGCGGCTGGAATTTCTTGGCGATTCCATCATCAATCTGCTCGCCGCCGAGGCGCTTTATGGCGCGTGGGACAAGGCCGATGAAGGCGCTTTGACCCGCGCCCGTGCCGAGCTGGTACGCGAATCGGCCTTGGCCGGTATCGCCCGCGGCCTTGATCTGGGCCAGCATCTGCTGCTGGGGCCGGGCGAAATGAAATCCGGCGGCCATCGGCGCGATTCGATACTGGCCGATGCACTGGAAGCGGTGGTGGGCGCGGTCTATCTCGATGCCGGTTTGCAGGCGGCGCGGCGCGTGGCGATGCCGTGGTTTGAACCGTTGATCGCCGCCTTGCCGCCGCCCAACAAAGTGGGCAAAGATGGCAAAACCCGCCTGCAAGAGTGGCTGCAGGGCCGTGGCAAGCCGCTGCCGGTGTATGCCTTGGTCGAAGAAACGGGCGAGGAACACGCGCGACGTTTTTCCGTGACCTGCACCCTTGGCGACCCGCCGCAGCAGACATCCGGTGAGGGCAGTTCGCGCCGCGCTGCC